>JACQTK010000209.1 GCA_016210845.1 Acidobacteriota bacterium
ACCGATGAGAGCGTTAGCATGGCCATGCTATTCCGATGGTGGATATTGTCTCCCGGCTAATGTGCCCACCGTGCCATGACGCGCTACATCGCTGAGATGCGGCACCGTGAGGCGAGCAATCCTGTGGCTGTGCTGAGGTCCGGAGCCGCAATCTTAGGTTGACTCTCGAGCAGTCGCCAAGGGTTTCTCACATGGCGAGGTCGTGAACAGCGGAGTATCCGTGCAGGGCGAGAAATATGTTGTTGACGGCTGGTTGTCGGCGCTCAGTCAAGAGAGCCGTCAGTGGCTTCGGCGATGCGCTGTTCAGCGGCGGAGGCTGCTCAGATTCTCACCCAGCGCGACAAGGTCGTGGCCGTTGACCGCCTCAACCACCTCGTACCACTCGTCGTCCAACGTTTCAGGATGCCGCGCGCCAAGGATCGCGCCTGCGATGGACGCCACCGAATCGCTGTCGCCCCCGATGTTGGCCGCGAGCAGGATGGCCGCCCGAGCGGACTCCATGACCGTCCCCAGCGTGATGGCGAGCGGCACGATCGTCAGCGCGCTGTTGGGAAAGCACCGCACAGCCACGTCGTCCGGCGGCAGCTCCGTCGACCCCTGCAACTCGGTATGGGACGCGCGCAGGGCTTTCGCGAAGGTGGCCGCTGCTCCGCCCGACCGCTGGCGCTCGGCTTGGGCGGCCGCGCGCTCTGCCACGTCGACGATCTCGGACGATGATGCGCCGTCGATCGCCGCGGATACCGCCACGGCCGTGGCGGCCGCAGCGGCAAGCGCCAGCGCCCCACCGTGAGTCGGGATCGAGGCCTCTCGCACAGCGGCGACGATCTGGTCCAGCCGATCCGACGTGTACAGAATACCGACAGGCGATGCACGAACGGCCGCGCCGCAGCCATCGTGATCTGCCGTCACTCGGGCAGGGTCGCCCGCCTGATGGAACTCCCAGAGCGACCGAACGCCCGGATGCACGCTCTTGGTGCACACGAGCAGCTCGCGGCCGACGCTCGCGTGGCGGACGTCGCCGTCGCGAAGAATCGCATGGGCCACCGCGATCGTGTTCTCGGTGTCGTCGGTGGTCTCACCGACTCGCCACTCGTATCTGGCGTGGCCGACGTACCGCGGGATCACCGTTCCCGGTCGTCCCTCGAACCCACGGACCCCGTCCGGATACCAGCGCCGAACGCCCTCGCGCGACAACGTCTCGGTCTGCTTGCCAATGGCGTCGCCGGTGGCCACGCCCTTCAACGCGGCGACGATCCGATCGGTGGACCGTCGATTCATGTCAGGACCGCGCGCGAATCACACCCGCGATCCGACCGGCCCGCTCCTTCTCGGCGCGATACGACGTGAGCACGTCGAGGTGCATGGCCGTACAGAGCCCGGAAAGATAAATGTGTCCTTCGGGGACACCCGCCAGAATCAGCTGGTCGCGGTTGGCGCCGGCGAGGTCGAGACGGGTCGGCGGCCGTGCCTCGCGGCCGGTGTCAGGCGGAAACACCGCGCGCCGCGGCGGCGGCGCGAGGAACCAACGGTCGATGGCGTCGCGCGGATGCCCCGCGGCCGCGAACGCGTCCACGACGTCGGGTCCGACCTCGTAGCAGCACGAGCCAATGCAGGGGCCGATCGCCGCCACCAGATCGCCCGGCTGTGCGCCGAACTCACGTGCCAGCGCCTCCACCGCGGCGCGGGCCGCCCCCGCCGCCGTACCACGCCAGCCGCTGTGCACGGCCGCGACGGCCCCCGTTGCTGGATCGGCGAGCAGGAGCGGTACGCAATCGGCCGCGCGCACCGCCAGGGCCAGGCTGGCATCGTCGGACACCGCAACGTCCGCCTCGGGACGGCTGGGCGGGAGCGGCGACCCGCGGCGGATCGTCACGACGCCGCGGCCATGCACTTGCGCGAGCGTGAGCACGCGCTCGGCCCCAACGGCCTCGCACACACGACGCCAGTCCTCACCGGTCGACAACTCCGGTTGACGGGTGGTGAACAGGTTCGCCGCAAGCGGATCGAGGGCGCGGCAGTGCAACGCCGCGCCCCAGGACGACTCCGTCCAGTAGAAGGGTTCGGGAACGGGCGGCAGGCTCATGTACGATGACTGCGTGGAAATTATAGGCTCCGGGCTCGACGCGACCGAGATTGCCCGGATGGCCGCGGCAATCGAGCGGTACGGCGAGCGCTTCGTAGGCCGTGTGTTCACGGACGAGGAGGTGCGCTACTGCCGCGGGAAGCGCAATGCCGGTCCCTCGTTCGCCGCCCGGTTCGCCGCGAAGGAAGCGGCCATGAAGGCGCTGGGCACGGGACATTCCCACGGGGTCTTCTGGCGGGGGATCGAGGTCGTGCGCCGCGGCGGTCCCCCGCAACTGCGGTTTCATGGCGGCGCGGCCGCGCGGTTCGCGGCCATGGGCGCTACCCACTCGCTCCTTACACTCACACATTCACAGGATCTCGCGATCGCCCACGTGCTGTTGCTGCGCGATTGACCGACAACCGCCGTTAACAGTTCGCGATGCGGCGTCCTGGCATCGATGCCGCGCGCGGGCAGAACTGCCATCAGGTCAAAGGCTTGCTCGCACAGCCCGGGCATCCATGCCTCGGCGCGCGCCTTGCCTCCGGTTCGAGCAGCCAGCGCTCCTGCCGCGCTTCGCGCACACGGCGAGCGGCGGCGGGCGAGCCACAGGACGGAGGAACGCCGTGGACGTCAAGATCACCCCGAACGACAAGAACAGTCCGCCAGGCAAGCTCGCGGACGCAGAACTGCACTTCACCGACGGCGCGCTGGCGGGACTGAAGCTGATTGGCTTCGCCGTCTGGGAGCGGCGCACGGGAGGCGGGCGCAACGTCACGTTTCCGGCCCGCCAGTACTCCGTGAACGGCGAGCGGCGCACCTTTGCCTTGCTGCGGCCGGTGGCCGACGTCACCGCGCAGGATCGCATCCGGGAGCTGATTCTGGAGGCCTACGCCGAGTACGAAGAGAAGGCCGCCGTGGCGACCTGACGTCGCACGGCCGCGGGGACTATCGCAGCACAGGCAGGAGGAGGGCGTTCCCGTGCTGACGTTTGGGCGGCAGCGTCCACTCCGCGCGCAGCGCTTTGTCGAGCTCCGCGCGGAAGAAGGCGCGCTTCATGCCGCCGTCGATGATGTCCCACGGGAGCACGGCGTCGTGCGAGCGGTCGCGGAACACGAAGAAGCCCGCGCCGACGCCCGCTTCCACCTCGGCGGCGCGCCAGTTGCCGCCGTTGCGCTCGGCCGCCTCGATGGCGGGCGCCACGCGGCGGTCGCCGAGCGAGAGCAGCGCCTGGTAGAAGGAATGCCGTTCCGACTTGATCGTGAAGTAGACGTTGTCGATCCCCGCCATCAGGCTTCGCATCCGCCTGATCTTCCGCTCGATCGACGCGTCGTCTTCCATGGGGAGCCACTGGTACGCGGTGCCCGGCTTGGGCACCAGCGGGTTCACGCTGCCGACGATCCGTCCGAGCTGCCCGCGGCCGCGGCCGTGCGCCAGCATGATGGCCCGCAGCTGGAGCGTCAGGTCGCGGATGGCCACCAGGTCCTCGTCGGTTTCCGTGGGCAGGCCGATCATGAAGTAGAGCTTCAGGTTCTCGATGCCGCTCGAGAAGATCAGCTCCGCGCTCGACAGGATCTCGTCGTTGGTGATCGTCTTGTTGATGACGCGCCGCAGCCGATCGGAACCGGTTTCGGGCGCAATCGTGAGCGTCCGCTCGCCGCTCTCGCGCAGCAGTCGGACGATGGTCGGCGTCAGGTCGTCGAGCCTGAGCGACGCGGGGCTGATCGAATACCCCATCCCTGCGAGCTGCGACAGGATCTCCTCGATCTCGGGATGATCGCAGAGCGCGATCGACACCAGCCCCGCGCGGTTGGCGTGCGGCCGCGCCTCGCGCGCCAGCTGCAGGATGCGCTCCTTCGGGAACGGCCGCACGGGCAGATAGTTGTAGCCCGCCCAGCAGAAGCGGCACAGGTTGGCGCATCCCCGCACCACCTCCACGAGGAACCGCGACCCGAATTCGGTCTCGGGCGTGAAGATCGTGGTGGCCGGCGGATCCACCGCATCCGTCGTCGTGAGCGCGGCCTTCCTCACGGACGGCGGCGCATCGGTCCCGGGCTTCGGCACGAACGCGGCAATCGTGCCGTCGTGTCCGTGGGTCACGTCGTAGAACGACGGAATGTAGAAGCCGCGCTCCCACGCGAGCGCACGCAGCAGGCCGTCGCGGTCCGCCGCGCCCTGGAACGCTCGAAGAAGCGACGGCACGAGCGCCTCGCCCTCGCCCGCGGCAATGACGTCGGCAAACGGCGCCAGCGGCTCGGGGTTCACGAACGTCACCGCGCCGCCGATCACGACCAGCGGGTGTCTGGCCGTGCGCGCGGCCGCGCGTGGGGGCAGGCCCGCCAGGCGCAGCAGCGTCACGACGTTCGTGTAGTCCCACTCGAAGGAGACCGAGAAGGCCAGGACGTCGAACTCCGACACGGGGGTCTGGGACTCGAGCGTCATGAGCGGCGCCCCGGACGCAAGCTGCGCCGCCAGCTCGCTCTTCGGCGGCAGGAACACGCGTTCGCAGACGATCGCGTCTTCGGCATTGAAGAGCTTGTAGATCGTCTGGAACCCGAGGTTCGACATCCCCACGAAGTACGTGTTGGGAAACGCGAGGGCCACGCGGAGACGGCCGCCGTGCGGCTTGCGGACGTACCCCACCTCCTTGGACAGGAGCTCGCGGGCGCGCTCGCGCTGTGGCCAGTGCTTCATCGGACTGCGTAGGAGACGAACGGAAAATGGTGCGTGATCTGCTGCTGATTCGCCGACGATCGCGCGTGCCGTGGGTCTACCTAGTGTACCACCGGCACGCGCGTCGCCCCTACGACTGGCGGCGGAGAAACGCCGGAATGTCCAGCGGCGATGCCAGCTCCGCCGCGCCTTCCGCCCCGCCGCCTGCCGTCATCGGCGGCAGCGAGAGCTCCAGCCCCGGCCGCCTGGTCACCGTCAGCTGAGGCGCCATCGCCGATGGCTGAACGGTGCACGTCGCCTCGCCGGTCACGGGCGCATCCGCCATCCGTGCCACCGGGACGGCGTCGGCGGCGCGCGCCAGATGCGCCGTGTAGCTGCGCAGGTCCGTCGGCGTCTCGAGGGCCGCGGCGGGCACCGCGCGTCCGGCGCCCTTGCGGTCGAACCCCGTGGCGATCACGGTGATCTTCACCTTGCCTTTGAGATCGGGGTCGACCACCGCGCCGAAGATGATGTTGGCATCCTCGTGGGCCGCCTCCTGGATGACGCACGACGCCTCGTTCACCTCCATCAGCGACAGGTCGGGGCCTCCGGTGACGTTGATGATGACCCCGCGAGCGCCGTTGACGGAGCCGTCCTCGAGCAGGGGGCTCGCGATCGCTTTCTGGGCCGCCTGCATCGCCCGGTTGTCGCCCTCGGCGAGCCCGGTGCCCATCATCGCCACGCCCATGCCGCACATGATGGTCTTGACGTCGGCGAAGTCCAGGTTGATCAGCCCTGGCACGAGAATCAGATCCGAAATTCCCTGGATGGCCTGCCGCAGCACGTCGTCGGCCATCGAGAATGCATCCGTCAGCGACGTCTGGCGGTCGATGATCGTGAGCAGCCGCTCGTTGGGGATCGTGATCACCGTGTCGACGCACTCCCGCAGCGCCTCGAGCCCCGCCTCGGCGTGCATCGCGCGCTTCCGCCCCTCGAACTTGAACGGCCGAGTGACGACGGCCACGGTAAGCGCGCCCAGCTCGCCGGCGAGGCTGGCGATCACGGGCGCCGCGCCCGTGCCCGTGCCGCCGCCGAGGCCCGTGGTGATGAAGATCATGTCGGCGCCCGAGAGCGCCTGGAGGATCGTGTCGGTGTCCTCGAGCGCGGCCTGGCGGCCGATGTTCGGGTCCGCCCCCGCTCCGAGGCCCTTGGTCAGCTTCTGGCCGATCGGCAGTTTCACCCCCGCGGCGTTCTGCTCGAGCGCCTGCACGTCCGTGTTGGCGACGATGAACTCCACGCCGCCGAGGCCGACGGCCACCATGCGGTTGACGGCGTTGCTGCCGCCGCCCCCGACGCCAATCACCTTGATCTTCGCGCCGCGGCGCGCCTCGGGATCGAGCGTCAGTCGCAGCTTGTCCATTTCAGCCTGCTTCATCACCGCCTCCTAGAAGAATTCCTTGAAGATCCCGCGCAGCCGTCCGGCCATCCGGCCGAACGCGCCGCCGCCCGCGCGTGCCAGCTCGGGCACGCGGTTGCGATGGGCGTACAGCACCAGCCCGACCGGCGTGGCGAACGTGGGACTGTTGACGTGATCGGCCAGCCCGCCGACGCCCGTGGGACACCCCCTCCGGATCGGCAGGTCGAAGATCTGTTCCGCGATTTCCGGCATGCCCTCGAGGATGGAGCCGCCGCCCGTGAGGACGATGCCCGAGTTGAGCGACTTCTCGTAGCCCGCGCGGCGGATCTCGTCCCACACCAGGTGGAAGATCTCCTCGGCGCGCGGCTGCAGGATCTCCGAGAGGATGCGCCGTGCCATGAGGCGCGGCTTGCGGCCGCCGACGCTGGCCACCTCGATCGTCTCGTCCTCGTCGACCATCGACGACAGCGCGCACCCGTTCTTGCGCTTGACCTTCTCCGCCTCGGGAATCGGCGTGCGCAGCCCGACGGCGATGTCGCTGGTGAAGTGATCCCCGCCAACCGCCACGACCGCCGTGTGCCACAGGCTGCCGCGCTCGAAGATGGCCAGGTCCGCCGTGCCGCCGCCGATATCGACGAGCGCGACGCCCAGCTCCTTTTCGTCCGGCGTCAGCACCGCCTCGGCCGCGGCCAGCTGCTCGATGACCGTATCGGTGACCGACACGCCCGCGCGGTTCACGCAGGCCACGATGTTCTGGGTGGACGACACGCCGCCGGTGACGATGTGCACGTTCACCTCGAGCCGCGCGCCGGTCATGCCGACGGGAGCGCCGATGCCGTCCTGGTCGTCGACGACGAAGTCCTGCGGGAGCACGTGCAGGATCTCGCGGCCCGCAGGCAGCGACACCGCCTTGGCCGCCTCGATGGCCCGCCGGACGTCGTCGCGGCCGATCTCGCGGTTCTTGCCCGCCACCGCAATGACGCCGCGGCTGTTGAAGCCCTTGACGTGCGGGCCGGAGAGCGCGAGGTGGACCGAGTCGATCTCGACGCCCGCCATCAGCTCCGCCTCCTCGATCGCCTTCTTGATCGAGTCCACCGCCGCCTCGAGGTTGACCACGACGCCCCGCTTGATGCCGCGCGACTCGGCGGTCCCGATCCCGACGACGTCGAGGCTGCCGTCGTCGAGCGCCTCGCCGACGACCGCGCAGACGCTGGACGTGCCCACGTCGAGCCCCACCAGATACCGTTCGCTACGAGTCAAACTGCCTCCTGTAGGCCACAGGGCCCGGGCCCTGGGCCTCAGCTCTCACTCCCGTCCTTCTGAGCCCTGGGCGAGCTGAGGCCTGGGCCCCGTGGCCTGGGGCCTCACGTACACCCGCTCGCCGAACCGCATGTCGACGTAGTCGATTGCCGGCACCCGCTCGCGCAGGGCCGGCGCCAGATCCAGGTACGACTGCAGGCGTTCCACGAACTGCTCGTCGCCGACGCGCACGAGCGTCGTCTCGCCCTCGAGGATCACGACGGCGTCGCGCAGGTCGCTGACGTCGATCTGCGACACCCGCCTGGCCAGGTCCGGACGGGTTTGCAGCGAGGCGAGCAGCCGACGGACCAGCCCCGCGCGCCCTTCGTCGACGAGCGGCCCGCCCTCGCGCCGCGGCGCGGCGAGACCGTCGATCACGGGCAGATCGAAGCCCGCATAGTTCGGCCCGAACTCGTCGATGATGGCGCCGTCGTCGTCGATGAGATAGAGGCGCTCGCCGATCCGCGCGATCCCCATCGGCTGGCGCTCGGAAATGACGACGTCCACGGTGCTCGGCAGCACGCGGCGAATCGCCGCGTCGTCCACCCACGGGGACGACAGGAGCTTCCGGCGCCACGCTTCGAGGTCGACCAGCACCATGTTCCGGCCCTGCAGGCCGTCGAGCAGCGAGAGGACCTCGCCGCGCGCGAGGCTGGCGTTGCCGCTGACCGTGATGCGCGTGACCGTCAGCGCGTCCGCAGAGAGCGCCAGCTCCGCCGCGCGATAGGCCGCGTACGCCAGGAAAGTGCCGACGAGCGCCGCATACCCCACCCGCCTCCACGACACCTCGAAGCGCCCGCGCCGCCGCGCGGGGCTCACGTAGGCACGACGGAAGCGCTTGTCGGCAGGCGCCGGGACCGTCATGGGCCGGGCATCCTTTCCCGCTCGAGCGCCTCGACCAGGCGGCGCGGCACGGCGCCGATCGATCCGGCTCCGAGCGTGAGCACGGCGTCGCCCGCGGCCACGACCCTCAGCACTTCCGGCACCACGTCGTCGAGGCGCCTGACGGTGCGCACGGGCGCGCGCGATCCGCGTCGGATGGCGTCGGCCAGCGCCTCGACCGTGACGCCTGGGATCGGGTCCTCGCCGGCGGGGTAGATGTCGGTGAGGACGACCTCGTCGGCGCCCTGGAGCGACGGCCCGAAGGCCTCCATCAACCGCTTCGTCCGTGAATAGCGGTGCGGCTGGAAGACGACGATCAGCCGCCGGTCGAGCGTCGCCCGCGCCGCCGACAGGACGGCCGCAATCTCGGTGGGATGGTGTGCGTAGTCGTCGATCACCAGGACGCCGTTCACCTCGCCGTACCGCTGGAAGCGGCGCTCGGCGCCGCCGAACTCGCGCAGCGCGACCGCCACGCGATCGAATGCGAGGCCGATCTCCGCGGCGACGGCGGACGCGGCGAGCGCGTTCTGCAGGTTGTGGCGTCCCGGTACGGCGAGCTCCAGCACCCCCAGCCGCGCATCCCGATGCCGCACGACGCACCTGCCGCCGAAGGCGCCGAGCTCCACCTCCGTACCGTTGAAGTCGGCGCGCGGGTTGTCGAGGCCGTAGGTGACGATCCGCCGCGTCACCTGCGACAGCACAGGCGCCAGGTTCGGATCGTCCGCGCAGGCCACGACGCTGCCGTAGAACGGCACCTTGTTCGCGAACTCGGCGAACGCCTGCTGCAGCTGCGCCAGGCTGCCGTAGCTGTCCATGTGCTCCTCGTCGACGTTGGTCATCACCGCGATCGACGGCCACAGGGTCAAGAACGACCGGTCGCTCTCGTCCGCCTCCGCCACCATGTACTCGCCGCGCCCGAGCCGCGCGCTGCTGCCGAAGGCGCTCAAGCGCCCGCCGATGACGGCCGTGGGATCGAGGCCGGCCCGCTCGAGCACGAACGCAATCATCGAGGTCGTCGTCGTCTTGCCGTGCGATCCCGCCACGGCAATCGAGAACCGCAGCCGCATCAGCTCGGCCAGCATCTCGGCGCGGCGGATGACCGGGACTCCGCGGCGCGTCGCCTCCACAATCTCGACGTTCGAGGGGCGCACCGCCGACGACACCACCACGACGTCCGCGCCGCCGACGTTGGCGGGGCTGTGGCCCTCGAACACCGTGATGCCGCGCGACTCGAGCCTGGCCGTCACCTCGGATCGCTTCAGGTCGGACCCGCTCACCGCGTAGCCGAGGTTCGCCAGCAGCTCGGCGATGCCGCTCATGCCGATCCCCCCGATGCCGACGAAATGGATCCGACGCGTTCTGCCAAGCACAACGCTCCTACCTGCCTGCCCCTGTGTTGGGGCCGACCTTCAGGTCGGCCCTTGGACCGCTATGGCCCGAAACGCGAATTTCGTACTCGTTGCGTCCGACCGCATAGCGGTCCGGGCGCGCGGAGCGCGCCAAGCAGACACTGTCAACCAGCCAAGGGCTCGCTTCCGCAAGCAACGGGATATCAGGGGCGAGCCCTTGGCTGGTTCCCCCGTGCCAACGCGAGGACGCGGTCGGCGATGACCCTGGCGGCGTCGGGCCGTGCCAGGCGACGCGCCGCCTCGCTCATTCGTCTCCGCGCCTCGCGATCGGAGGCGAGCGCGAGAATCTCCGCGGCCAGGCGCTCGCCGGAGAGCTCGCGCTGCTCCACCATCCGCGCCGCGCCCCGCCTGGCGAGCGCCTCCGCGTTCTTGCGCTGGTGGTCGTCGGTGGCCGTGGGCAGCGGCACCAGGATCGACGGCCGCCCGCAGGCCGTCAGCTCCGCCAGCGTCGTTGCGCCCGCGCGGCAGACCACGAGGTCCGCCGCCGTCATCTCCCGATCCATCGCGAACAGAAACGGCTCGACCCGGGTCTCCAGCCCGGCCCGCCGGTAGCCGTCCCGGACCATTTCCAGATCGCGCTCTCCCGTCTGGTGCGTGAGCACCACTGGTGCGTCGGCGGCGGCCAGCCGCGGCGCCGCCTCCACCATGGCCACGTTGATCGCGTGCGCGCCCTGAGAGCCGCCAAAGACTAGAACCCGCGCCGCCCCTGGCGGCCGATCGTCATCCCCATGAGTCCCCCTCTCCTCGAAGAATTCCCGCCGCACCGGATTGCCCGAGACGAACGCCTTGTCGCCGAAGAACCGCACGGTCTCCTCGTAGGTCACGGCGGCCGCCTTGACCACGGGCGCCAGCAGCCGGTTGGTGAGTCCGGGCATCGCGTTCTGCTCCATGAGCAGCGTGGGAATGCCCCGCACGGCGGCCAGCAGCATCACGGGCCCGGAGCTGTAGCCGCCGACGCCCAGCACGACCTCGGGCTTCCGCCGCGAGATCACCTGCCACGCGTCGCGGGCGCTCAGCGGCAGCAGTGCGAGTCCTCGCAGCAGCGACCCTGGCGACTTCCCCTTGAGCCCCGCGCTCCGGATGACGTCGAGCGTGAGGCCCTCGCGCGGCACGACACGCGCCTCGAGGCCCGCCGCCGTCCCCACGAACGTCACCCGCGCCGCGGGCGCGCGCGCCAGCAGCTCCCGCGCCACGGCAATGCCCGGATACAGGTGGCCTCCCGTGCCACCACCGGCGATCAGCACCGACAAGGGCACGCTCACTCCGTCGCACCGACACGTCGCTCCATCGCACCGTTCACCCGTCGGTCGCCTCGTGCTGCGAGATGTTGAGCAGCACGCCGATCCCCAGGAGGCTGACGAGCAGCGACGATCCGCCGTTGCTGACGAGCGGCAGCGGAATCCCCTTGGTCGGCATCATGCCGAGCACGACGCTCATGTTGACGAACGCCTGCGCCGCGACCATCGTGGTGAGGCCGAGCGCCACGAACGAGCCGAACGGATCCTCCGCGCGCACGGCGATCCGCATGCCGCGCCACGCAATCACGCAGAAGCAGATCAGCACGCCGCTGGCTCCGATCAGCCCGAGCTCCTCGCCAATCACGGCGTAGATGAAGTCAGTGTGCGGCTCGGGCAGGTAGAAGAGCTTCTGGACGCCCGCCATCAGCCCCAGCCCGCGGACGCCGCCCGTGCCCACCGCGATGAGCGACTGAATCACCTGAAAGCCGTCGCCGAGCGGATCCGCCCACGGATCCCAGAAGGCGAGCAACCGCCGCCGACGGTACGGCGCGCTCACCAGCACGACGTACAGCACCGGGAGCGTCGCCAGGATCGTGCCGATGAAGTAGCGATAGTGCAGCCCCGCCGCAAAGACCATCATCGCGACGATGAGCAGCAGCGACATGGCGGTGCCAAAGTCCGGCTGCAGGAGGATCAGGCCGACCATTGCCCCGACCACGATACCGATCGGCAGCAGCGAGTACTTCAGCTCGTCGATCCGGTGCATGCGCCGCTCGAGCGTCAGCGCGGTAAAGAGCACGCAGGCGACCTTCGCGAACTCCGACGGCTGGATGCCGAGCCCGCCGAACCCGAACCAGCGTCGCGTTCCGTTGACGGGCGGGCTGAACAGCACCCCGACGAGCGTGAGCCCGACCACCGCGAGCAGGCCCCACAGGAAGGGCTCGTTGCGGTACGTGCGGTAGTCGATGCGCATCGCCACCGCGAGCACGGCGACGCCGAGCGCGGCCCACAGGAGCTGCTTCGTGAGGAACAGATAGGGCTGCTGGTACCGCTCGAGCGCCACCACGGCCGAGGCGCTGTACACCATGACGACGCTGGCGCACACCAGGAGGATCGTCGCGGTGAACAGCACCCGGTCGGACTTGAGCTTGCGCGCCACCTCACCTCACGGGCCGACCTACAGGTCGGCCCCCTACGAGAACCGCGGTATCCCGACCACCGACCCCATGCAGGGGCCGGCCGGCCGGCCCTCACGCCCTAAAGCCGAGCTCGCCTCGGCCCGAAACACACCTTGCGCGCCGGAATTCCAATACCGTGCTTCGCAGGGGCCGGCTTCCGGGCTGCGATGCAGGGTGGATCGCCGATCCACCTGCGCGCGTCTTCTCGCCGCCGGGTCTCACGACCCGGCGCTACGTGCCCGGGATCGCGTAAGATCTCGATCCCGCGCCCGTCGTCGAGGCGGACCGCTCGGGGCCCCCGCGGCGCCCGCGCCGTGGGGTGCGGGATCCGCCTGGCGTGAGCGGTCAGCAGTCATCAGCCGGCCCGTGGGACAGGACACCGACCTCGCAGACCGGGGTAGTCTGCGCTCCCAGCGGTCAGCTCCTGCCCGCGCCGAGCCGACTGACGACTGCTCACCGCTCACACCTCCCGCGCAGGCTAAAGCCTGCGCTCTACAGGCGAATGAGCTATCCACCTGTAGAGCGGCGGCTTTAGCCGCCGCAGTCACCGGCCGGAACGGTCACCCGCTGTACCCCCCGCGTGCCAACCGGGCGACCTCCTCCTTGAACGTCTCCCCCCGCTCCGCGTAGTCGCGGAACCAGTCGAAGCTCGCGCAGGCGGGCGCGAGCAGGACCACGCCGTCGGGCGCCGCAGCCTGGTAGGCCCGCTCCACCGCCTCGCGCATCGAGTGCGCCTCGACGATCGGCACCACGCCTTCGAGGGCGGCCCGCACCAGCGGCGCGGCCTCTCCAACGGCCACGACGGCCCGGCCGTGCTCCGCCAGTGGCGCGCGCAGCTCGCGCAGGTGGCCGCCCTTGAACCGCCCGCCCACGATGGCCACCACACCGCGCGGAAAGCTCTCGATCGATCGGCATGCCGCCTCGACGTTGGTCGCCTTCGAGTCGTTGACGAACCGCACGCCCGCCACCTGTCCGGCCGGCTCCATCACGTGCGCGAGACCGCGGAAGCCACGCAGCGCCTCTACCATCGCCGTTGACGGCGCGCCGGCCAGCGAGGTCGCGGCCGTGGCGGCCAGCACGTTGTTCAGCATGTGACGTCCCGTGAGTTCGACGGCGGCCAGTGGCACGAGCCGCTCGATTCCCGCGGCGGTTCGCTTGACGATCCAGTCGCCGTCGACGACGACGCCCTCGGCGATTCCGCCGGAAAGCGCGAACGGCATCCGACGGGCCGCGATGCCGGCCGAGCGCTCCATGACGGTCCGGTCGTCCGCGTTCACCACCGCCCAGTCGTCGGCCGTCTGGTTGGCGAAGATTCGCGCCTTCGCGGACGCATAGGCCCCCACGCTGGGATGACGGTCCAGATGGTCCACCGCGAAGTTGAGCCACACGGCAATCCACGGCCGGAAGCTCGTGGTCGTCTCGAGCTGAAAGCTGCTCGTCTCGACCACGTGCACGGTGTCGGGCGTCGACGACTCCACGTGCGCGCTGAGCGGCGTCCCGATGTTTCCGCCCACCATCGCCCTGGCCCCCGCGGCCTCGAGCATGCGACCGACCAGCGTTGTCGTCGTCGACTTTCCCTTCGTGCCGGTGATGGCAATCACCCGCCCCGCGATCCATCGCCAGGCGAGCTCCAGCTCGCCGATGATCTCGACGCCGCGCGTTCGCGCCGCCTCGAAGACCGGCTGTTCCAGCGGCACCCCCGGGCTGGTCACCACGAGATCCGCGGCCGCGAACGTCTCGGCGCGGTGGCCGCCGAGCTCCAGCGTCACGCCCAGGCCCTGCAGCCGGTCCCCTGCCTCGACGGAGCCGCGCATCTCCGAGAGCGTCACGGCCGCGCCTCTCGCCGCCAGCAGCTCCGCCGCGGCGATGCCGCTGCGCGCCGCTCCCACCACCACCACCCGGCGTCCCCGGACCGAGAAGTCGCTTGCGCCCACGCCATCACCGCAGCTTCAGCGTCGTCAGGCTGAAGAGCGCGAAGATCACCGCCACGATGAGGAAGCGGGTGATGACCTTCGGCTCGCTCCAGCCGATCAGCTCGAAATGATGGTGGAGGGGCGCCATCTTGAAGACGCGCTGTCCGGTGAGCTTGAACGAGGCGACCTGGATGATCACCGACAGCGCCTCGATCACGAACACGCCTCCGACGATCGGCAGCAGCAGCTCCTGCTTGATCAGAATCGCCACGGTGCCGAGCGCGCCGCCCAGCGCGAGCGATCCGACGTCGCCCATGAAGATGTCGGCGGGATACGAGTTGTACCAGAGGAACCCGAGGCTCGCGCCGACCAGGGCGCCACAGAAGATCGTCAGCTCGCCGGCGGGCGGAAAGCGTACCAGCAGCAGGTAGTCGGCGAGCACGGCATGCCCCGTCACGTACGCCAGCGCGGTGAACGCCGCCGCGGCCACGCCGAACGTGCTGATCGCCAGGCCGTCGAGGCCGTCGGTGAGGTTGACGGCATTGGTGGCGCCGACGAGCACCAGCACGGCGAACGCCACGTAGAAGTAGCCGAGATCGGGAATGAGGTTCTTGAAGAACGGGAAGATCAGCCGCGTGTTGTACAGCGGCGGGTTCTGCTGGGCCAGCACCAGCACGGCGATGCCCACGAGGACGGCGACGACGATCAGCCCGCCCATCTTGTGGAGCGGACGCAATCCGTGGTGCGAGCGCCGCGTGATCTTCAGGTAGTCGTCGGCAAATCCGACGGCGCCAAAGCCCGCCGTCGCCAGGACGGCAATCCAGATGTAGGGGTTCGACAGATCCGCCCACAGCAGCGTCGGCACCAGCGCCGACGACAGGATCAGCAGCCCGCCCATGGTGGGCGTGCCAGCCTTCGCTCGGTGCGACTGCGGGCCCTCCTGCCTGATGACCTGACCGATCTGGAAATCGCGAAGCTTGGCAATCATCCACGGCCCGAGCAGCAGGCTGATGAGGAGCGCCGTCAGGCTGGCCGCCGCCGTGCGGAACGTGATGTAGCGGACCACGTTGAGCACGCCGAAGACCGGCTCGAGCGGCAGCAGCAGGTCGTAGAGCATCAGGCGAGCTCCGCCGCAATCCGATCGGCGACGAGATCCGTGCGGACGGCCCGCGACCCCTTGACGAGCACGAGGTCGCCCGCGCGCACGGCGGCGGCCACCGCCGGCGCCGCCGCCTCGCTCGTCTCGAACGACACGACCGCCGAGGCGGGCATTCCCGCCGCCACCGCCGCCTCGCCGAGCGCGCGGGCCGGTCCGCCCCCGATGACGAACAGCAGGCGCAGGCCGGAGGCGGCCGCCGCCCGCCCGCAGTCGGCGTGCAGGCGCAGCGAGTGGCCGCCGAGCTCCAGCATCTCCCCGAGCACCGCCACCTTCCGCCGCACGCGTGTCTCACGCGCCACCACCTCGAGCGCGCCCCGCAGCGCGGTGGGGCTCGAGTTGTAGGAGTCGTCGATCAGCGTGACGCCACCGCGCAGCCGCCGCACGTGCCCGCGCCGCTCCGCGGGAGTCGATCGGGCCGCCGCCGCGACGATCTCGTCGAGGGGAACGCCGAAGTCGAGGGCGACCGCCGCGGCGGCGAGGACGTTGAACAGGTTGCCTCGGCCGAGAAGCGGCGTCTGCAGCCGCCGTTCGCCGGCGGGCGTCGTCACCAGCGCGCGCATCCCGTCGACGCCCAGGTCCTCGACCTCCCGCGCGCGGACGGTGGCGCCCTCCGCCGTGCCGAACGTCAGCGTGCGCCCCGCGAAGCCGCCGACCCTCGCCATCACGCGGGGATCGTCGGCGTTGCACACCAGCACGTGGTCGGGGCGGGCGCGCTCGAGGACTTCCGCCTTGGCGTCGGCAATCGCCTCGGGCGACGCAAAGAAGCCCAGGTGCGCGTCGCCGACGTTGGTCCACACGCGCATCTCGGGCTCGGCAATCGCCACCAGCGTGCTGATTTCCCCCGCGTGATTCATCCCCAGTTCCATCACCGCCACGTCGGGCGCCTCTTTGAGCTGCATCAGCGACAGCGGCAGCCCGATGTGGTTGTTCAGGTTCCCCGTGTTCTTCACCACGCGAAGGCGTCGGGAGAGAAACTCCGCAATCGTCTCCTTCGTGGTCGTCTTGCCCGCGCTCCCCGTAATGGCGATCACCCGCGTGCCGCTCGACATCCGCACCGCGTGGGCGAGCTCCTGCAGCGCCTTGGTCGTATCGGCGGCCTCGACGAGCGCGAAATCCTGGCGGGCCGTAAACGCCCGCCCCACGAACCCGCGCTCCACCAGTGCGCCCATGGCCCCTTTGGCCATGGCCTCGCCGACGAACTCGTGTGCGTCGAACCGCACGCCGCGCAGCGCCACGAAAAAGTCCCCTGCCTGCAGCGTGCGCGTGTCGATGCAGACCCGTCCGATCTCCGTCTCCGGATCCCCGACCGCCACGCGGCCGCCCACCGCCTCGGCGACCCACCGCAGTGTGACGCGCAGCCCGCTCACCCAACCCGCGACCCGAGGCGCCGCGCCTCCAGCGCTTCTCGCGCCACCGCCACGTCGTCGAACGGCAGCACGCGGCCGCCGATCTCCTGGTACTTCTCGTGACCCTTCCCCGCGACGAGCACCACGTCGCCCGCCGACGCCCGAGTCACGGCGTGCAGGATCGCGTCGCGGCGATCGGGAATCGCGATCACCTCAGCTCCCCGCTGCCGCATCTCGGGCTCGGCGCCGCGCTTGACCTCTTCGATGATGCGAAGCGGGTCCTCACCGCGAGGGTTGTCCGACGTGATGACGACGACGTCGCTCAGGCGCGCGGCGACCATGCCCATCAGCGGGCGCTTGGTCCGGTCGCGATCGCCGCCCGCGCCGAACACCGTGATCAGCCGGCGCGAGGCGAGCGGCCGAGCCGTCTCCAGCAGGTTTCGCAGCGCATCGTCGGTGTGCGCGTAGTCGACCACGACGGTGATGTCGTCGGCGGCCGACGAGGCCAGCTCGAAGCGTCCAGGGACGCCTTCGAGCCGTGCGAGCCCGGCGGCGACGGCATCGAGCGGGAGCCCGAGGGCAGAGGTGGCGCTGATGGCCGCCAGGATGTTGTAGACGTTCGGCTTCCCAACGAGCTTCGAGCGCACGCGCACCGCGCCCTGAGGCGTCCGGGCCTCGAAGGCCAGCCCGTCGAGGGAAAACGAGAGAGGACCGGGCGTCACGTCCGCGGGGCGGTTGACGGCGTAGGTCACGGGCTGCCGCACCACATCCATCAGGGCAGCACCGCGCGGATCGTCGAGATTGAGCGCTGCGGGCGATTCCGCGGGCAGCATCTCGAAGAGGCGGCGCTTGGCGGCGAAGTAGTCCTCCATGTTCGCGTGGAAATCCAGGTGGTCGCGTGTGAGGTTCGTGAAGACGGCAGCGGCAAATCGCGTGCCGTCGACACGACGCAGGGTCAGCGCGTGCGACGACACCTCCATCGCGCATGCGGCGCATCCTGCCGTGACCATCTGTCGCATCAACCCCTGTACGTCGGGCGCCTCGGGCGTCGTGCGCGTGGCGGCGATCTCGCTGCTGCCGATCCGGTACGCGACCGTCCCCATCAGCCCGCACCTGACGCCTGCGGCCTCGAAGATCGCCTGCACCAGGTGGCTCGTCGTCGTCTTGCCGTTCGTGCCCGTGACGCCGACCACGCGCATCGCGCGGCTGGGATGGCCAAAGAACTCGGCCGCCAGCCAGGCGAGCGCCAGGCGTGCATCGTGCACGACCACCCACGGCACGGCGGCGGGCGCGGCCGGCGGGCGTTCTGCCACCACGGCCACGGCCCCCGAGGCGACAGCCTGGGGCGCGAAGTCGGCTCCATCGGCCTTCGCGCCACGCAGCGCCACGAACACCGAGCCTGGCTCCACCGTGCGCGAGTCATGCGTGATCCCCGCGCAGGGCACGTCGAGCGCCCGGACATCGGCGGGCAGCTGCGGCCGTCGGTCTGGCGGCATCGCCTCCACCAACGCCTGCAGCAGCGCCCTGACGGTCATGGCCGTGCGTCGGGCAGCTCGACCGGTCCCCCCACGCGCAGCGGGGGAGGCTGACGTCGCGGCGCCTCACGCCCGAGCCGGAGTACCGCCCGCGCCCCTCGCTCGATCGGGCTCCCCGGCGCCGGCTCCTGCCCGGTCACGATGCCCGTGCCGTACAGCTGCGCGTCGATCCCGAGCCCCGCCAGCGTCCGCAGCGCGTCACGCGCACCAAGCCCGCGCAGATCGGGAACGAGCGACGCAGACCCCGGGGACGCGCCGGCCAGCGTCACGATTGCCGGCATGGCGACGGCGGACGTCGCCCGCTCGCGCGGCTCGTCGTGGCGCGCCACCAGCAGCGGTGGATCCGCGTTGAGCGCAGGCGGCACGCCGTAATGACGAAGCGCGGCTTCCGCGATCCGCCGGACGATCGGCGCGGCGACCGAGCCGCCGTAGTAGAGGTTGCCGCCGTGCGGGGAGTCGATCACGACGACGATGGTGAAGACGGGCGCGCGCGAGGGAACGAATCCCACGAACGAGGCGTTGTAGTCGGACCGTGAATATCGGCCGTCGACGATCTTCTGGGCGGTCCCCGTCTTTCCGGCCACCGGATAACCGGGAATGCGCGCCCGCGTCCCGGTGCCGTGGTCTACCACCTGCTCCATGATGTCGGTGAGCAGCGCCGCGGTCCCCTCGGAAATCGCCCGCCTCACGACCTTGCGGGGGACCGGAACCCGCGCGCCGTCATCGATGACCGCGCGCACCACGCGGGGCTCGACGAGCTCGCCGCCGTTGGCGATCGCGCTCACGGCCGTCGCCATCTGCAGCGGCGTCACGGCGATCTGATAGCCCATCGAGACAGAGGCCAGCGCGCTGTCGTTCAGCTTCGCGGGATTCCAGACGATGCCGGGGCTCTCCGCCGGAAAGTCGGGGGACGCGCGGCGCCCGAAGCCGAAGCGGCCGACGTACGCGCTCAAACGCTCGGGGCCGAGCCGCAGCCCGACCGTGATCGCCCCGACGTTGCTCGACTTGACGATGACGTCGGTGAACGACAGCACGCCGTAGCGGTGATCGTCGTCTATTTGGCGGGAGCCGAAGCGGATCTGTCCCTCGCTGACGTCGATCGCATCGGAGGGGCCGACGACCTTCTCTTCGAACGCCGCCGACGCCGTCACGATCTTGAACGTCGACCCAGGCTCGTAGAGGTCCTGCACGGCCCGATTGCGCTGCGACTCCGGACGCGAGTCGCGGTACGCGTTGGGGTTGAAGGTCGGCCAGTTGGCCAGCGCCAGGATCTCCCCCGTCTTCGGATCCATCACGACGATCGAGCCCGCGGCCGCGCGGTTCTCCTCGACGCCGAGGCGCAGCTCCCGCTCGGCGACGTGCTGCAGGTACTGGTCGATCGTGAGCTCGAGCGTGGCGCCGGTGGTGGGAGGCCGCTCGACGCGGCTGAAGGCCTGGCGGCGCGCGTCGGTCTGAATCAGCACCGTCCCGGGCTGTCCTTTGATGAGCGAGTCGTAGGCGGCCTCGATGCCGTTCAAGCCCGTGTTGTCGACGCCGACGTAGCCGAGGACGTGAGCCGCGAGATCCTTGTTCGGGTAGAACCGGCGGTTCTCCTTCATGAACCCGATGCCAGCCAGCTGCAGCGCGGCGACGCGGCGGGCCTGATCGGGCGAGGCCTGGCGGCGGACGTACGCGAACGCGCGGCCCCGCCGGATTCGATCGGCGATGGCCTGACGCTCCCGCCCGGTGCAGTCCTCGAGGGCCCCGCAGAGGGCGGCGGCCGCCGTGTCGGGATTGTCGATTTCGGTGGGCACCGCGTAGATCGACTCGGCGTCCACGCTGTACGCCAGGACGCGGCCGCCGCGGTCGAGGATCTCGCCGCGCTTGGCGGGCGCCTCGATCGTCCGGCTCTGCTGGCGCTCGGCGCGCCCCGACAGGTCGTCGTGGCGGATGACCTGCAGGTAGACGAGCCGCGCCTCGATGGCAACGGACCACGCGAGCAGCGCCGCAGCAACCACGACGAGCCGGCGCTTCAGCGTCGTGCGCCAGGCAGCGGGGGGCGGCATCGTGCTACCGGCGGGCGACCACCGAGCCCGGTGGATCGGACGCGGGCAGCACGCGCTCGATCACCGTGGCGTCGCCCGGCCCGGGCGCGACCATCCGGAGGCGCTCGGTGGCCAGACGCTCGATGCGCGCTGGCGCGCGCAGCGTCTCGATCTCCAGCCGCAGGTGCCGGTTGATCTCGGCCTCGGCCGCGCGCTCCTGCTGCATCTGCCCGTCGCGATACCCGTACCGCAGCAGCTCGAAGTGCTGCCACGCCGAAAACAGCAGCACGGCGACGAGAAAGACCGCCAGGGCCGCCGACCGCCACATCTCGCGGTGCCGATCGCGATCGACCTCGCGCACGATCGGGTTGTTGCGAACGTCCTTCTTGATTGCGTACTCGAAGGTGTCAGCCATCATGCTGTCCGCCGCTCTGCCGCGCGCAGCTTGGCGCTCCGCGCGCGGGAATTCCGTTCGACTTCCGCCTCGCTCGGGACCACGGGCCGCTTGGTCCGGATCGTCAGCCCTGTCTCGCCGCCCGACTGGAGCGCCCGGAACGTGTGCTTCACGATGCGGTCCTCCAGCGAGTGAAACGTGATCACCACGATCCGTCCTCCGGGACACAGCCGGCGAACCGCCTGGGTCAAGAAGGCGTCGAGCCCTTCCAGCTCCCGGTTCACCCAGATGCGGATCGCCTGAAACGTCCGCGTCGCGGGGTCGATCCGCGAGTACCCCCTGCGAGGCACCGCGCGCCGCACGATCTCGGCCAGCCTCCCCGTGGTCTCGACCGGCGCCCGCATCCTGCCCTCGACAATGGCGCGCGCAATCCGGCGGGCGTGCCGTTCTTCGCCGAACTCGTAGATCACGCCGCCGAGCGTTCGCTCGTCGGCGTCGCGAATGGCGTCGGCTGCCGTTGGCCCTGCCGTCGTGTCCATCCGCATGTCGAGCGGCTCGTCACGCTTGAAGCTGAACCCCCGCCCGGGCTGGTCGAGCTGCATCGACGACACGCCGAGGTCCGCGAGCACCCCATCGACCGCCGGGATGCCGCGCGCGTCGAGCAGCTCGTCCAGGCGCCGGTAGTCGCCGTGCACCAGCTCGACACGATCGCCGTACTCGCGCAGCGTCTCGGCGGCCGCCGCGAGCGCTCCAGGGTCGCGATCGAGCCCGATCAGCCGCGAGGCGCCCGCTTCCAGCAGCGCGCGTGCGTGTCCGCCCAGGCCCACGGTGCAGTCGACGAAGACGCCGCCGCGGGCCGGCTCCAGGTGCTCCAGCACCTCCGCGACCATGACCGGTTCGTGCACGGCTTACACAAGGCCCAAGGCCCAAAGCCCGAGGCCCGATGACAGGCGCGGTGGAACGTTGTGCCTTGGGCCCTGGGCCTTGGGCATTGAGCATCGCTCCGTTCAGACCCCGTGGTCCGACAGCTTCAAGCCGTCCTCGTCCATCCACGGCTCGCGCTGGAGCTTCTGCGCGAACCGCTGCTCGTTCCACACCTCGAGATAATCGATGCGCCCGAAGACGCGCACGTCGCCGACAATGGACGCGCTGTCGCGCAGATGCGCGGGAATCACGACGCGTCCCTGACCGTCGAGCTCGCCCGTCTGGCCGTAGTAGTTCACCCGGTCGAGGAACTTGAGACGCGACGGATGGTTGGCGGGCATCTGCGAGAGCTTGCGTTCGATCTCGAGCCACACCTGCATCGGATAGATGCGGACGCACTCGCCGGTCAGGCTCGTGACGAACACGTCGGCGCCCTGCTGGTCCTGGATGAGACTCCGAAACACCGTCGGCACCTTCAGCCGGCCTTTGTCGTCGATGCGGGCCGGAGAGCTGCCTCTCAGCCCTCTTTGCTCCACTTTGCTCCACAAAAATCCACACGGATAGTAAGGCCGAGCGAAACCGAATGTCAACCATAAGCCACTCACAGAGCGTGAGTTACGTCAAACTTTCGCCACCGCTTTCGATATGTTGGGGTGTGCGAGCCCAGGAACCCCACCATCCGCGGCACGCCGGATCGCGATAGGCTGGCCCACTCATGCTGCATGCGGCGCTCATCGGCTACCCGTCGAGCGGGAAGACCACCCTGTTCCAGTTGATGACGAGCGCGCATGAAGCGCCCCGGGGCAAGAGTGACGTCTCGATCGGCATCTCCAAGGTGCCCGACGCGAGGCTCGATCGGCTGACCGCGATGTACAACCCGCGCAAGCGGGTGCCCGCCACGGTGGAGTTCACCGATCTCGTGGCGACGACGCGCCCGGGCGCGCACGCGCTGGTGGACGTGGCCGGCTACAAGAACGCCGACGCGCTCGTGCACGTCGTGCGCGCGTTCCGCGATCCGGCGGTGCCGCACCCCTCGGGCTCCATCGATCCGTCGCGCGACGCGCGTGCGATGGAGGACGAGCTGATCCTCGCGGATCTGAGCGTCGCCGAACGGCGCCTCGAGCGAATCGAGAAGGATCTGAAAAAGGGACGGTCGGGGGACCTCGAGAAGGAGCGCGACCTCGTGCAGCGCTGCAGTCAGGCGCTCGAGCGTGGCCAGCCGCTTCGCGCGCTCGAGCTGGCATCCGACGACCTCAAACGGCTGCGCGGCTTTCAGTTCCTGTCGGCCAAGCCGCTGCTGCTCGTCATCAACCTGGACGAGGCCGACGTCGCCGCCATCGGCGCCAGTGTCGAGCGCGCCGCCGAGCGAGCCACGCTCACGGAGTTCCTGGCGCACGCCGCCACGGGCGCGGTGGCACTGTGCGGCCGGATCGAGCTCGAGATTGCCCAGCTCGAGCCAGCCGATGCGGCGGCGTTCCTGGCCGATCTGGGCTTGTCGGAATCCGGCCTCGACCGCGTGATCCGGGCGACCTACGACCTGCTCGGTTACATCTCGTTCTTCACCGTGGGCGAGGACGAGTGTCGCGCGTGGTCGATCGCACGGGGCACGCCCGCCCAGGCGGCCGCGGGCGAGATCCATACCGACATCGCGCGGGGCTTCATCCGCGCGGAGGTCGTGCCCTACGACGCGCTGGTCGCCCGCGGCTCGATGGCCGCGTGCCGCGAGCACGGCGAGGTCCGCCTGGAGGGCAAGGAGTACGTCGTCCTGGACGGCGATATCATCAACTTCCGGTTTGCGACGTAATGAGCACGTGCGGATAGTCGTCGCCGAGGCCCAGGTGCCGTTCGTGCAGGGCGGGGCGGAGCTGCACGTGCGGTCGCTCATCGAGCAGTTGCGGCGCCGCGGCCACGAGGTGGAGAAGGTGGCGCTGCCCTTCCGGCCGCAGCCCACGTCGGAGCTGCTGGCGCAGGCCGCCGCGTGGCGGCTGCTCGACCTGTCGACGAGCAACGGACGGCCCATCGACCTGCTGATCGCCACGCGGTTTCCCACGTACTTCGCGCGTCATCCACGCAAGGTTGCGTGGGTCATCCACCAGCACCGGGCCGCGTACGAGCTGTGCGGAACCGAGTACAGCGACTTCGAGCACACGGAAGCCGACGTGGGCCTGCGGCAGCGGCTGCTCGAGCTCGATCGGCGCATGCTCGGCGAGTGCCGACGCGTCTTCGCCAACGCGCAGAACACGGCGAACCGGCTGATGAAGTACAACGGCGTCGCCGCCACCGCGCTCTACCACCCGCCGCCGCTCGCCGACCGCCTGCATCCTGGTGACTACGGCGACTACGCGCTCGTGGTCGGGCGCCTCGAGCCCGTGAAGCGTCCGGACCTGGCCATCCGCGCGATGGCGCACGTGCCGCCGCCGACGCGCCTGGTCGTCGTCGGCGAGGGCTCGCAGCGCGCCGCCGCCGAGAAGATTGCGGCAGACTGCGGGGTGGGCGATCGCGTGACCTTTGCAGGCGCCGCCGATGGCGATGCCCTGGTGGCGCTGTACGCGGGCGCTCGCGCCGTCGTGTATGCCCCCTTCGACGAGGACTACGGATACGTGACGCTCGAAGCGTTCCTGAGCGTCAAGCCGGTGGTCACGGCCGCCGATTCGGGCGGCACGCTCGAGTTCGTGCGCGACGGGGAGAACGGCTTCGTCTGCGCGCCCGATTCCGCGGCGATCGGCCAGGCGATCGCACGGCTGGCCGCCGACAGGGCGCTCGCCGCGCGCCTCGGACAGCACGGCCTGGCGCGGGCGCGGAGGGTCACGTGGGAGGGCGTCGTGGAGCAACTGCTTGGCTGACCCCTCATCCGTGTCGGTGGTGATTCCGGCGCTGAACGAGGCAGGCGTGATTGGCGACGTCGTGGCGCGGCTCCGCGCGAGCGCGCCCTGGCGCGAGATACTCGTCATCGACGACGGATCCCTCGACGCCACGGGAGAGCGGGCGCGCGCCGCGGGCGCGCGCGTCATCCGTCATCCCTACACCAAGGGCAACGGCGCAGCGGTCAAGACCGGGATCCGGAACGCCGGCAGCGAGTTCATCCTGATCGTCGACGCCGACGGCCAGCACCCGCCGGAGGATGCGCGCGTCCTGGTCGATCGGCTCGGCGAATACGACCTGGTGGTCGGCGCCCGCGCCCCCTCGACGCACGCCTCGCTGGGACGGCGCGTGGGCAATGCGCTGCTGAACCATCTGGCCGGTCATCTGGCCGGCCGGCCGATTCCCGACCTGACCTCGGGCTTCCGCGGCGCCCGCCGCGAGCACCTTCGCGAGTTCCTGCATCTGCTGCCAAACGGATTCTCCACGCCCACCACGACCACCCTGGCATTCATCCGCGCGGGCTACAACGTCGCGTTCGAGCCGATCGACGCGCGGCCCCGCACGGGGCAGTCGAAGATCCGCTTCGCACGCGATGGGGCGCGCTTCTTTCTGATCCTGCTCACGATCGTCACGATCTTCAGCCCGCTCCGCCTGTTCGTCCCGCTGAGCCTCGTCTCGGGATCCGTCGGCGTGCTCTACGGCGTGGGGAACGTGGCCGTCACCGGCCGCATCCCCAATGGCGCCGTGCTGCTGATCCTGTTCGGCGTCCTCGTGTTCCTCGTCGGCCTGGTGTCGGAACAGGTGGCGGCGCTGCGCTTCGAGGGGCCACGGGACGGTCGGCAGTAAGCGGTAGGCAGCAGGCAGCGATCGGCTGGCCACGCATGCGCCCGCTCGTCATCGTCCCCACCTACAACGAGCGCGACAACCTGCCGCTGATCGTCGGCCGGCTGCTCGAGATACCCGACCTGCGGGTTCTCGTGGTGGACGATGACTCGCCCGACGGGACGGGGAAGGTGGCCGACGGGCTGGCGCACGCGAGCGGAGATCGTGTGTCGGTCCTGCACCGGACCGGTCCGCGTGGGCTCGGCCTCTCGTACATCGACGGCATGCGCCAGGCCCTGCGCGGCGACGCGACCCACATCTGTCAGATGGACGCGGATCTCTCCCACGATCCGGCCGACGTGCCCCGCCTGCTCGCACGGGCCGCAGCGACGGACCTGGTGATTGGTTCCCGCTACGTGCCAGGAGGGCGGATTGAAAACTGGCCGAAGCGGCGGACGCTGCTCAGCGCGTTCGCCAATCGCTACGTCCGCTGGCTCACCGGACTCCGCATTCACGATGGCACCAGCGGCTTTCGATGCTGGCGTCGCGAGGCCATCGAGCGCCTGCCGCTCGACCGCCTGGCCTCGGACGGATATGCCTTTCTGGTGGAGCTCGCCTGGGAGGCGCGGGCGACGGGGTGCTCCATCGCCGAAGTGCCCATCACCTTCGTCGAACGCCGCCAGGGTGCGTCCAAGCTGTCCGCAGGGGTCGTCTGGGAGTCCGCGCTCCTGCCCTGGCGCCTCGCGGCCCGCAGACTGATGCGGGCCGGGCGGACCTACAGGCGGACCTGAAGGTCCGCCTTCCTTCAGGTCCGTCCCTGGCTCATCAAGCTCGTCCTTGTCCGGAACCTCTGTCCGGGCTAGCATTTAAACCCCCTCATGACTTCCGCGAGCAGCCGGCCCCCCGGGCTCAGCATGTTCTTCCCCGCCTATAACGACGGCGGGACGATCGCCAGCCTCGTGATCCGGGCGGTCCAGGTGATCAGCCGCCTGACACCCGACTTCGAGGTCATCGTGGTCAACGACGGGAGCACGGACGGGACTGGGGAGATCGCGGACGAACTGGCCAGGATGTATTCCCAGGTGCGCGTGGTCCACCATCCACGCAACCGCGGGTACGGCGGGGCGCTTCGTACCGGCTTCGCCTCGGCCACGCGCGGGCTGATCGCCTACACCGATGGCGATGCCCAGTACGATCCCTCGGAGATCGAGGTGCTGTGGAAGCGCCTCACGCCGGAAGTGGACATGGTCACCGGCTACAAGATCAGCCGGTCGGATCCCTGGCATCGAATCGTGATCGGCCGCATCTATCACTACACGGTCAAGGTGATGTTCGGCCTCCGGGTCCGGGACGTGGATTGCGACTTCCGGCTGATGCGGCGCGAGATCTTCGATCGCGTGAAGCTCGAGCGCGACACGGGCGTCATCTGTCTCGAGATGATGCGCAAGATCCAGGACGCGGGCTTCCGCGTCGTGGAGGTCCCCGTCCACCACTTCCATCGGACCTACGGCCGGTCGCAGTTCTTCAACGTGCGCCGGATCTTCTGGACGGGCGTGGACGTGCTGAAGCTGTGGCTGCGGCTGGTCGTCCTCGGCCGCGGGCGCCAGAGCACGGCGGTGCTGTTCCACAATCCCACGATCGAAGGCGCCACGCCCCCGGAGTCGATGAAGCGATGACCTACCGCGCGTCCTACCGGGATCGGCGCGTGATGATCACCGGCGGGCTGGGCTTCATCGGCAGCACGCTCGCGCACCAGCTGGTGGATCTCGGGGCGCGCGTCCTGATTGTCGACTCGCTGATTCCGGAGTACGGCGGCAACCTGTTCAACATCGACGGCATCGAGGAGCGCGTCCGCGTCAACGTCGCCGACGTCCGCCAGCAGAGCACGATGAACTATCTGGTGCGCGGCCAGGACGTCATCTTCAACCTGGCGGGACAGGTGAGCCACATCGACAGCATGGAGGATCCGTCCACGGATCTGGAGATCAACTGCCGCGCGCAGTTGTCGATTCTCGAGGCGTGCCGCCGATACAACCCGTCGGTCAAGGTGGTGTTCGCGGGCACGCGCCAGGTCTACGGGCGGCCCGACAGCCTGCCGGTCACGGAGCAGCACCTGGTCAAGCCCACCGACGTCAACGGCATCAACAAGGCCGCGGGGGAGTACTACCACCTGGTCTACAACGACGTCTTCGGCGTCCGCGCCTGCTCGCTGCGGCTGACCAACGTGTACGGGCCGCGTCATCTCGTCAAGCACAACCGGCAGGGATTCATCGGCTGGTTCATCCGGCTGGCACTCGAGGACGCCGAGATCCAGATCTACGGCGACGGCCGGCAGCTGCGCGACTTCGTGTTCGTTGACGACGCCGCCGACGCGTTCCTGCGCGCGGGCGCCAGCGACGCGTCGAACGGGCAGGTCTTCAACGTGGGGGGAATGGAGCCGATCTCGCACCGCGATCTCGTCGAGCTGCTCATCGAGGTGGCGGGGTCGGGACGGTATCGGTTCGTCGAGTGGCCGCCCGAGAAGAGGGTCATCGACATCGGCGACTTCTACACCGACTCCTCGCTCATCGAGCGGACGCTCGGCTGGCGCCCGGTCACGCCGCTCCGCAAGGGTCTGGCCCTCACGCTGGAGTACTACCGCGCGCATCTGCCACACTACGTGCCGACGGCCTCCACGCAGGTCGGCGCGCTGTGACGCCAACGCCCATCCCCTTCATCGACCTCCGGCCGGGTGACGACGCAGCGGACGTGCGGGCGGCGATCGAGCGGGTGCTCGCGCGCGGCTGGTTCGTGCTGGGACCTGAGGTCGAGGCCTTCGAGGCGGCGTTTGCCGCGGCGAGCGGCGCCCGCCACGCGGTCGGCGTCGCCTCGGGCACCGATGCCGTCGCGCTGCTGCTGCGGGCCGCCGGCATCGGACGCGGCGACGAGGTCATCGTTCCCGCGATGACGGCGGCGTACACGGCGCTCGCCGTCGTCTCGATCGGCGCGCGGCCCATCTTCGTCGACGTCGACCCTGAGCGGCTGACGCTGGATCCGGACGCGTGCGCCGCAGCGGTGGCCTCTCGAACGAAGGCGATCGTTCCCGTCCACCTGTACGGCCAGCCCGCGGATCTGGCGGGCGTCGGACGCGTGGCCGATCGGCACGGGCTCGCCCTGGTCGAAGACTGCTGCCAGGCGCACCTGGCCACGTGCCAGGGCGTGCCCGTCGGGACTCGCGGCACGGGTGGCGCGTTCAGCTTCTACCCCACCAAGAACCTCGGGGCGCTCGGCGACGGCGGCGCGGTGCTGACCAACGATGCGGCCGTCGCCCATCGCGTCCGGATCCTGCGCAACGGCGGGCAGACGGACCGCTATCATCACGTCGAAGCGGGGATCAACAGCCGCCTCGACGAGATCCAGGCCGCCGTGCTGCGCGAGCGGCTCTCGCGCCTGCCGCGCCTGACGGCGCGGCGCCGCGAGCTGGCCGCCTTCTACCGTCGTCATCTGACGGACGCCGTCATCCCCGTGCGTGAGTGCGACCCCGGACACGTGTACCATCTCTTCCCCGTTCGCTCGGCACGCCGCGACGCGCTCCAGGCGCACCTGCGGACCGCAGGCATCGAGACGCTGATCCACTACCCCGTGGCGCTGCCCGGCCAGCAGGCGTTCGCGGCGTTCGCGCCCGCCGACTGCCCCGTGGCCGCCCGCGCGGCGCGCGAGCTGCTGTCGCTGCCGCTGCATCCCCGCCTCGCGGACGCCGACGCCGCGCGCGTGGCCGACGCGGTGGGCGCGTTCTGGAAGGGCCGCGTGCTCGCATGAAGGCGCTCGTCACTGGCGGCGCGGGATTCATCGGGTCGCATCTCGCCGAGCGGCTGCTGGATCTCGGGCATGAGGTCGCGGTCCTCGACAACCTGTCGACCGGCTCGATCGACAACATCGCGCACCTCAAGGGCAGGAGCCGCTTCTCGTACGTGATCGACTCGGTGACCAACGAGCCGCTGCTCGCCGAGATGGTCGACGCCTGCGACGTGGTGTTCCACCTCGCCGCGGCCGTGGGCGTCAAGCTGATCGTGGAACAGCCGGTCCACACCATCGAGACCAACGTGCACGGCACGGAGGTCGTGCTCAAGCACGCCAACAAGAAGAAGAAGCTCGTGTTCATCGCCTCGACCTCCGAGGTGTACGGCAAGAGCGCCGACGTGCCGTTTCGCGAGGACGCGGATCTGGTGCTCGGGCCGACCGCGAAGCACCGGTGGGCGTACGCGTGCAGCAAGCTGATCGACGAGTTCCTGGCGCTCGCGTACTGGAAGGAGAAGAAGCTGCCTGTCGTCATCGTGCGGCTCTTCAACACGGTGGGACCGCGCCAGACAGGGCAGTACGGCATGGTGCTCCCGACGTTCGTTCGCCAGGCGCTCGCCTCCCAGCCAATCACCGTGTTCGGCGACGGCACCCAGTCCCGCTGCTTCACCTACGTCGGCGACGTCGTCGACGCGCTCGTGGCGCTGGCCGCCGAGCCGCGCGCGATCGGCGAGGTGTACAACATCGGCAACAAGGACGAGGTGACGATTCGGGGTCTCGCGGAGCGCGTCAAGGCGCTGGCGGGGAGCGACTCGCCGATTACGTGCGTGCCGTACGACGAGGCCTACGAGCGGGGGTTCGAGGACATGCCGCGCCGCGTTCCCGAGATTGCCAAGCTGCGGGCGCTGATCGGGTACGAGCCCAAGGTGGGCCTGGACGAGATCATCCGCCGGGTGATCGACCATATCCGCGAGCATTGACCCGTCCCTTCGGCGGCCGTCGGCGTCATATAATCTGAAGTCGACGATGTTGTTCCGGGCCGCCTCCCTCGTGCTCCTCCTGACGTGCCTTGCCGCGCCGCTCGGCGCGCAGCAGTCCGTCGAGCTCACGTTCGACAACGGCCGCGTGACGCTGGTGGCGCAGAATGCGCCCGTGCGGACGATCCTTGCGGAATGGGCGCGGCGTGGGGGGGCCACCATTGTCAACGGAGACCGCGTGACCGGCCCGCCGCTGACGCTGCAGCTCACCGCCGTGCCCGAGCGCCAGGCGCTCGACGTCGTGCTCCGCAGCGTGGCCGGCTACATGCTGGCGCCGCGTCGAGCGGGCTCCGATGCCGCGTCGACCTTCGATCGCATCCTGATCCTGCCGACCAGCGTGGCGCCGCGCACGCCGCCGCCTGCCGCGCCCACGGCCTTCGCGCCGCGGCCGAACCTGCCGCAGCCGCAGGTCGTCCGTCAGGTTCCGGAGGCGCCTGGCGCAGCGGGCGACGATCCCGCAGCCGACAACAGCCAGGAGCCGGATCCGGCGGAGGTGCCGACCGCTGGCGGGGCACTCCGCCCGGGCGTCGCGGGCACCGTCCGGCCGCCGCCGGTCCAGTTCCCGCCTCCGCTGCCGCTCGGCCCCGAGCCGCAGGTTGTCGAGGGAGACGATGGCCGGGAGCAGCCAGGCGCACCGCCGCAAGGCGTGGCGCCGACGCCAGCCAATCCGTTCGGGATCCCGTTTGGATCGTCGGGCAGGCCCGGCGTCATCACGCCGCCTCCGCAGCAGCCGACACCCGGCACGCGCCCACAACAGTAGGCAGTCGGCAGTCGGCGGTGCGAAGCGCCACAAGCCTACTGCCTACTCCACTACAATTGAGAATCGAGCGGCGTGTGCTCCCGCCGCTGCCGCCGCGCCCATGTCCGAGATCGATCGCTTCACGCCCGATGACCGCCGCGGCGTCGACACGCTCTACCGCCGCACGCACGGTCCCGACGCCGCCGAAGCCAACCGGCTGCGCTGGGACTGGCAGCATCGGCGCAATCCGTACAACCCAACGGGACAGCCTGGCATCTGGGTCGCCCGCGAGGGACCGACCGTCGTCGGACACTACCCGACGCTGCCGGTTCGCATCTCGCTCAGAGGGCTCGAGGTCGACGGCTCCTGGGGCACGGGCGCGCTGGTGGCGCCGGAGCGCGACAGCCAGGGACTGGACGACGCGCTGCTGCGCACCTGGGACCGCAACAGCGGCGCGGTGCTGACGCTCGGCGTCGCGGGCGGGGCGAAGTCGGTGGCCGACCGCCTGCACTGGCCGCAGGCACATCCGCTGCCCTGTCTGGTGAAGCCGCTCACGCGGCGCGCGGTGCGGCTGCCGAACTGGCCGACGCCGCTCAACCGCCTTGTGTCGGTGGTCACGCTGCCCGTGGTGCAGATCGTCTCTCGATCGCGGCCGCTCCGCGCCGAGTGCGAGCTGATCCGCCGCTTCGACACCTCGTTCACGACGCTGTGGGAGCGTCTGGCGCCGAAGTTCGATCTGGCCGTGCGGCGCGACGCGCCCTACTTGAACTGGCGCTACATCGAGCCGCCACACGTCCGCTACTCGGTTGTCGCGCTGAAGCGCCAGGGCGACATCCACGGGTACGCCGTCTACCGCCATCGCCACGAGCCGCTCGGGCGGGTGACGATGCTCGTCGATTTTCTCGTCGATCCAGACGACGTGTCGGGGCTGAAGACGCTGCTGCGATGGGTGGATCGCGCCGCACGGGCCGAGGACGCCGACAAGGTCCGCTGCTACGCGATGCACGGCGCGTTCCGGCGCGTGCTGCGGCGCAACGGCTACTTCAACGTGAAGTCGTCGCTCGAGGTGGGCATCAAGGTCAACGCCGTGCAGGTGCCGAAAGGCTTCTACGACGAGACCGACGGCTGGCACATCACCTACGGGGACTCGGATCAGGATCATTGATGCTCATGGGACTCGCTGACCAGGTGAACGCGGACATCGCGGCGGCCATGAAGGCCAGGGACGCGGCCCGTCTGTCCGCGCTGCGGATGCTGAAGGCCGCGATCACCAACAAGAGCGTCGAGAAGGGGCGCACCCTCGACGATGCGGAGGTGGTGCAGGTCGTGTCGTCGCTCGTCAAGCAGCGGCGCGACTCGATCGATCAGTTCGCCAAGGCCGGCCGCACGGACCTGGTCGACAAGGAGACCGCCGAGATCGCCGTGCTCGAACACTACCTGCCACCGGCCGCCACGGCCGAGGAGATCGACGCGGCCGTAGCGGCGGCGATTGCCGAGACGGGCGCCGCCTCGCCCAAGGACGTCGGCAAGGTGATGAAGGCCGTGATGCCGAAGCTCGCCGGCACGCACGCCGACGGCCGGACGATCAACGAAGCCGTCCGGCGGAAGCTTGGCGCGTAGCTCCGCCACCTCCGGGCTCGCGCGCTCCGCCGCGTCCGCGGGCGCGGCGACGCTCACCAGCCGCATCCTCGGCGTCGCCCGCGAAGTCGTGCTGGCCGCCTTGTTCGGGGCCGGCAACGCGATGGACGCGTACAACGTCGCCTATCGCATCCCCAACCTGGTGCGCGATCTGTTCGCCGAGGGCGCCATGAGCAGCGCCTTCGTCCCCACCTTCACGCGGCATCTGACCATCGCGGGCAAAGACGCCGCCTGGCGCCTGGGCAACCACGTCGTCAACGCGCTGCTCGTCATCACGCTGGGGCTCGTCGTGCTCGGGATGGTGTTCGCCGAGTCGCTCGTCACCCTCTTCGCGAGCGCGTACCGGGAGGTGCCAGGCAAGCTCGAGCTCACGGTGCAGCTGACGCGCATCATGCTGCCGTTCCTCACGTTCGTGGCGCTGGCCGCCGCGTTCATGGGGATGCTCAACTCGCTGCACCGCTTCTTCATCCCCGCGCTCTCGCCCGCCATGTACAACGTGGCGACGATCGCCTGCGCGTTCCTGCTCGTACCAGTGATGCCGGCGGTCGGCCTTCCGGGCATCGCGGCCATTGCCATCGGGTCGCTGCTGGGCGGCGTCTCCCAGCTGGCGCTGCAGTGGCCGTCGCTGCGCCGTGAAGGCTTCGTCTATCGCCCCGTGCTCGACTGGCGCGACGAAAGCCTGCGGCGCGTGCTCGTGCTGATGGGACCTGGCACGATCGGCCTGGCGGCCACGCAGGTCAACGTCTTCGTGAACACCGTGCTCGCCACGGGCGAGGGCACCGGCGCGGTGTCGTGGCTGAACTACGCGTTCCGGCTGATGTACCTGCCGATCGGGCTCTTCGGCGTCTCGATCGCCACCGCCACGCTGCCCGCGGTGTCGCGCCATGCCGCGCAGCAGGACGACACGGGCGTGCGCGGCACCATTGCCGACGGCCTGTCGCTCATGCTGATGCTCAACGTGCCCGCGACGGTCGGGCTGATGGTGCTCGCCACGCCCATCGTGCGCGTCATCTTCGAGCGGGCGGCGTTCACGGCGGCCGACACGGCCGCCACGGCGGCGGCGCTCCGGTTCTACGCGATCGGCCTGATCGGCTACTCGGTCGTCCGCATCGCATCGCCTACCTTCTATGCGCTGGGGCGAAACCGGACGCCGGTCGTGGTGAGCGTCGCCACGGTCCTCGTCAACGCGGCGCTCAACCTGGCGCTCGTGCGCGTGCTCGGATACCGCGGGCTCGCGCTCGGCACGTCGATGGCCGCGCTCTTCAACGCCGTGCTGTTGATGGTCCTGCTGCGGCGGCGGCTCCACGGGCTCGATGGCCGCCGCGTCGCCGACTCGTTCGTGCGCATCGTCGTCGCCTCCGCGGCAATGGGGGTCGCCACCGTCGCCACCCACGGAGCGCTCGACGGCTGGCTGCCCGGCCGCGGCCTCGTCGGCGAGATCGCCCGCCTGGCCGCCACCATCGGCGTGTCGCTGGTCGTCCTCGCCGCGGCGGCTCACCTCCTGCACATTCGCGAATTCCGGGAGGGCGTTGCGCTCGTGATGCGAAGGCTCGGGAAGACAGCTCGATGAGGCACGGGCCCCTCCATCTGCATCCAACCATCCTGCTCCTGGCCAGCATGCACTTCCTGGTGGACGGCTTCGGCAACATCTACGCGCCGCTGCTGCCGCTGCTCATTCCCCGTCTCGACCTGTCGCTGGCCGCTGCGGGCACGCTCCAGATGTGCTTTCAGCTCGCGAACTCGGTGGCCCAGCTCGGCTTCGGGCACATTGCCGACCGCTGGCGTCCGCGCCTGCTCCTGGTCACCGGACCCATCGTGACGGTGTCGATCCTGACGCTGGTCGGCCTGTCGACGAGCGCCTGGATGGCCGCGGCCATTCTGATTGCGGGCGGGCTCGGCGGTGCCGCGTTCCACCCTCCCGCGGCGGCGCTCGTTCATCGTCTCGGCGGCGAGCGGAAGGGGCTCGCCATGTCGTTTCACATCACGGGCGGGTCGCTCGGCTTCTCGCTGGGGCCGCTCGTCTTCGCGCCCTTCGCGGAGCGGTACGGGCTGCACTGGACGCCGCTGCTCATGGTGCCCGCCCTGGCCCTGCTCGCGGTCTTCCTTCCGCGCGTGCCGCCGATCGAGCACGTCGGGGACCATCACGAGCGGGGCGGCGTGGCCGCGCTGCGTCCCTACGCGAAGCCGCTGGCGCTGCTCTACGCGATTGTCGTGCTGCGGACGCTGGCCGCGCTCAGCTTCGCCACGTTCATGCCCGTGATGCTCACGCGGCGCGGCATGTCGGTGGCCGCAGCGGGCTCGGCGGTAGCGGTGTTCCTGTTCGCGAGCAGCGTCGGGGGGTTTCTCGGCGGGCCGCTGGCCGACCGCTGGGGCGCACGGCGCGTGATCGTGTGGTCGCTGGTCGCCTCGGTGCCTTTCCTGGCGGTGGCGCCCACGCTGTCCGGATGGGCCTTCGTGGCCGTGGTCTCGGCGGGCGGGTTCCTGCTCCAGTCGACGTTGCCCGTCAACGTGACCTTTGGCCAGATGATCGCCCCGATCAGCGCGGCTACCGTGTCGTCCCTCATGATGGGGTTCGCCTGGGGAACGGGCGGGCTCAGCGTGCCATTCGTGGGCCTGCTGGCCGACCGCATCGGGATCGAATACACCCTTGTCGCCATGGCGTTCACACCGCTGGCGGCGGCGCTGCTGGCGGCACCCCTGCCGGCCGGCAAACTCGTGCACACCACGGCGCGTGCGGCCGACATCGGCACGGTGGAGAGCACTGCGCGGCTGAGCCAAAGCCGGGACGGGGCTCACCCGCGCTAGGCGGCGGGCCAACAGGCCCGCCGCTTCTAGTAGGACAAACACCTTCCTTTCGGAGCGGCATTTTCGGAGCATTTGTCCTACGGGTACGGATGTTGCTCCGTAGGCTCGAGTTGGCACAGACTGGATCGATGCGTTCCCGCTATCCCGCCACGTCCACCTTCTCCTACTCCTTCGGGCCCGGTCCGATCACGCCGGCCATCAAGGCGATCATCATCGCCAACGTCGCCGCCTTCCTCATCACGCTTGTCGTCCCCGCCATCACGCTGCGGCTCGGCATGCGGCCGGCCGACGTGGTGGGCGCGCTGCACGTCTGGCAGCCGGTCACCTACATGTTCCTGCACGGCGGGTTCTTCCACATCCTGTTCAACATGCTCGCGCTGTGGATGTTCGGCGTGGAGCTGGAGCGGATGTGGGGCACGCGCTTCTTCACGCGGTACTACTTCGTGTCGGGGGTGGGCGCGGCGCTCACGACGCTGGTACTGTCGTTCACCCCGTTTCCCTTCGCGGATCAGTTGTACTACGCGCTGACGATCGGCGCCTCGGGGGCGGTGTACGGCATCCTGCTCGCCTACGCCCTGTACTTCCCGAACCGGCCGATCTACATGTATTTCTTCTTCCCGATTCCGGCCAAGTACTTCGTGATGATCATCGGCGCGATCTCACTGCTGTCGTCGATGAGCGGTCCGGGCGGAGGCATCGCGCACACGACGCACCTGGGCGGGCTGCTCGCGGGGTACCTCTACCTGAAGCGCGGCCGCATCCACGTGATGTCGGAGATCAAGTACCGCTACCTGAAGTGGCGCATCAACCGGATGCGCAAGCGCTTCGACGTCTATTCCGGTGGGCGCGCCGACGACGTCGACCGCCGCGTGCATTAGGGTTCGCGGCGGCTAAAGCCGCCGCTCTACAGGTGGATGACTCACTCACCTGTAGAGCGCACGCTTCAGCGTGCGCGTTCGGGCGTCCGGCAGCGTGCGCGTTCGGGCGTCCGGCAGCGTGCGCGTTCGGGCGTCCTTCAGCGTGCGCGTTCGGGCGTCCTGTAGCGTGCGCGGGCGGGCGTCCTTCAGCGTGCGCGTGCGGCTTGCTGCCTACTGCTTGCTGACACTGATCGGCAGGTCCTTCGCGCCAATCGCCAGCGCCAGCAGGCCGCCGAGCACCGGAAGCCCGAACCCGTCGGTCAGGAAACCCCACTGCAGCAGGGTCCCGCTCGCGAAGTGGAAGTTCAGCACCATGACGAAGGCCAGCGCCGACGCGAGCCGCGTCCAGAAACCCGCGACGAGCGCCGCGCCGGTGGCCATCTCGGCGAGCGGCACGAGGCGCGCGAACAGCGGCAGTCCGGGCAGGGCGAGCGTCTCGATGTACCAGCGCACGGCCGGCGTGGCGCCCCGCAGGTACCGCTCGAAGCGCTGCGCCAGCGGCTCGCTGTCGGCAAGCCACGAGATCTTGTCGAGGCCCATGAAGAGGAAGAACACGCCGAGGAGCACGGCCAGCACGCGCATGCCTGCCGCGATCGCTCCTGCGGCGCCGCCTCCCGCCGCCCGCGGTCTCGCGTCGCCGGCCATTACCGCTCCCCGTCCCCCACCCAGTCGTGGCGGACGGGGCTGAAGACGTCGAGCTCGAAGGTATCCTCGAGCGCCTCGGCCTGGTGCGGCGCCCACGCGGGGATGTGCAGCACTTCCCCCTCGCGCACGGTGATCTCTTCGCCGTCCACCAGCACCTTGAGCGCGCCCTGGAGGATGTAGGTCATCTGCTCGCTCTCGTGCGCGTGCATGGGCACCAGGGCGCCTCGCTTCAAGTAGATCTGCGCCAGCATCTCACGGTCGCCCGCGACGATCTTCTGCGAGATCATCTCCGTGATCTTCTCGAGCGCGATCTCGTCCCACCGGTGCAGGCGCGCGTTGGCCATACGCTACCGATAGTGCCATAATCGGCTCCGTATGAAGGGGTCCACCCTGGCCGGCGGCGCCGAGGCGCGCGCCGCCGGCCGACGGACGCGGGGGGGCGAGCACGAGGGGGTGGCCCGGGACGAGCTGCTCACCGCCTATCGGACGATGCTCCTGTCGCGGAAGATCGACGACAAGGAGATTCAGCTCAAGAACCAGAGCCAGGCCTTCTTCCAGATCAGCGGCGCCGGCCACGAGGCCGTCCTCGTCGCCGCGGGCAGCCATCTGCGCGGCGGCTACGACTGGTTCTTCCCGTATTACCGCGACCGCGCGCTCTGCCTGGCCATCGGCGTCACCCCGCTCGAGATGTTCCTCTCGTCGGTGGGCGCCAAGGACGACCCCGCATCCGGCGGACGGCAGATGCCGTCGCATTGGGGGCACACGCGGCTCCACCTCCCCTCTCAGAGCAGCGCCACGGGCACGCAGTGCCTGCACGCGGTCGGGTGCGCCGAGGCGGGGATGATTTACGAGCGCGTCTCCGCGATCCCGGGTCGCGAGTCGCGCTACCAGCCAGACGAGATCACCTACCTGTCGGTGGGCGACGGCGCGACGAGCGAAGGCGAGTTCTGGGAGTCGCTCAACACGACCTGCACAAAGAAGCTCCCGATCCTCTATCTCGTCGAGGACAACGGGTACGCCATCTCCGTGCCCGTGGAAGTGCAGACGCCAGGCGGCGACATCTCACGGCTCGTGGAGCACTTCCCCGGCCTTCGCGTGTTCCGCTGCGACGGCACCGACTACCTCGCGAGCTATCGCACGCTGCGCGAGGCCGTGGCGCACGTCCGCGAGCGGAAGGGGCCCGCCTTCGTGCACGCGACGGTCGTCCGCCCGTACTCGCATTCGCTCTCGGACGACGAGAAGCTGTACAAGACGGCGGCGGAGCGCGAGGCCGAGGCGCGGCGGGATCCGCTGGTCCGCATGCGCCGTTTCCTCACCTCCGAGGGCCTGGCCAGCGACGAGGACCTCGCCCGCCTTCAGGCCTCGGTCGAGCGCGAGGTGAGCGCCGCGGCCGACGAGGCGCTGAAGGCGGCAAAGCCCGAGCCCGAGACCGCGGCGCTCTACGTCTTCTCCCCGGACGTCGATCCCACCTCGGAGCAGTTCGAGGCGGAGCCGCAGCCGACTGGAGCACCCGACACGATGGTCGGGACGATCAACGCCACGCTGCGCGACGAGATGGCGCACGATCCGCGCATCGTCGTGTTCGGCGAGGACGTGGCGGACGCGAGCCGCGAAGAGGTGCTGGCCAGCGTGGCGGGCAAGGGCGGCGTGTTCAAGGTGACGCACGGCCTGCAGCGGCTCTATGGCAGCGATCGCGTGTTCAACTCCCCGCTCGCCGAAGCCAACATCATCGGCCGCGGCGTGGGCATGGCGCTCCGCGGCCTGAAGCCGGTGGTCGAGATCCAGTTCTTCGACTACATCTGGCCCGCCTTCATGCAGCTCCGCGACGAGATGGCGATGATGCGGTACCGGTCGAGCAACCACTGGTCGTGCCCGATGGTCGTCCGCGTGCCGATTGGCGGATACCTCCGCGGAGGCGCACCGTATCACAGCCAGTCGGGCGTCGCGATCTTCGCGCACTCCCCGGGGATCCGCATCGCGTTTCCGTCGAACGCCCAGGACGCCGCGGGGCTCCTGCGGACGGCGATCCGCGCCGACGACCCGGTGCTGTTCCTCGAGCACAAACACCTGTACCGGCAGCCGTACAACAAGAGCCCCTACCCCGGTCCCGACTATACGATTCCGTTCGGCAAGGCGGCCGTGGCCCGCGAGGGGACCGACGTGGTGGTTGTCACCTGGGGCGCCCTCGTCCACCGGACGCTGCTGGCCGCGCAGCAGGCGGAGCGCGACGGCATCGGCGTGGCCGTCCTCGACCTGCGGACCATCATTCCGTACGACTGGGACACGATTGCGGCGTACGTGCGCAAGACGAGCCGTGTGCTGGTCGCATACGAGGATCAGCTCACGTGCGGCTTCGGCGCCGAGATTGCGGCGCGCATCGCGGGCGAGCTCTTCGAGCACCTCGACGCGCCGGTCACGCGAGTGGGTGCGCTCGACTGTCCCGTGGCGTACGCGCCGGTGCTCGAGGAAACCATCCTGCCGAGCTCGGCCGACGTCCTCGAGGCTGTTCGCGCGCTCGCGGCGTACTAGCGCCGTTCCCTATGACCGGGACCATGTGTAGGGGCAGGCCCTGTGCCTGCCCAGGATGGGCAACCACGAGGGTTGCCCCTACCTGCATCGCTGTGGCTCTGTGGCTCGTCGCGGCCCTCGGCACGTCTGCCAGCGCCGCGCTGGACGTGGAGGTCCTGCGGGCCACAGGCGGACTGCCCCCGCACATCGTCGGCCAGTTCGAGGAGCCGCTCGCGTTCCAGCAGCGGCGCGGTGGACCGTATTACGTGTTCGACCGGCGGGGGCACACGGTTTACACGGTCGACGCTGCCAAGGACGCAGCGCGCAAGATCGTCGAGATCGGCCAGGAGCAGGGGCGCGTCCTGCAGCCCCGCGGCTTCGACACCAACCCGTATGGATGGTTCGTGGTGGCCGACGCGCCCGGTGGCCTCCAACGCGTGCAGATCTTCGGGCCTGGCGGAGTGTTCGTCAGAGCATTCCGCCTGCCGGACCCTCTGGCGCCGAGCATCACCGTCGGCACGCTCGTGCTGAGCGGCCTTGGATCGATTCAGTATCCGGGGGAGAACCTGCTCATCGGCCATCCCGAGAGCGGCACGCTGTTCGCCGAGTATTCCGAGGCGGGCGTGGCGCTGCGCGGCATCGGCCGCCTGCGTCCGACCGGGTTCGAAGGGGATCGCGACGTGCACCTGGCCCTGAATGCAGGGCTGCCGTTGGCCGATCCGACCGGCGGCTACTACTACGTCTTTCTCGGCGGCCGTCCCATGTTTCGCAAGTACGCCGCCGACGGACGGCTGCTGTTCGAGCGCCACATCGAGGGGCCGGAGCTCGACGAGACCATCGCCGTGCTGCCAACCGTGTGGCCGAGGCGCCGCGTCGAGGACCGCGAGCTGCCCTTCGTCCAGCCCACCGTCCGGGCAGCGGCCGTCGACGAGCGCGGCCGGCTCTGGGTGTCGCTGAGCGTTCCGTTCACCTACGTCTACGACGCACGCGGGGAGAAGATCCGCACCGTGCAGTTCCGCGCGGCAGGCCTCGTCAACCCCACGAGCCTGTTCTTCCCTGGTGACGGCCGCCTGCTCGTCACGCCCGGGTGCTACGAGTTCGATTCCCGCTGACGTCGGTCAAGAGCACAAAGACGACCTCGCCACAAAGCACACAAAGGCCACGAAGTATGCTTCAGTGGTTGACTGTCGCCACGCCGTTCGACTGGCCGCCGCAGGCGGCACGCGAGGGACGAGGCTGCGAAAGACACCGGCTTCGCACCATCCACGAGGTGTCTTTCGCAGCCTCGTCCCCCACGCGTTCGGCCTGCATGGCAGGCCGACCAGTCGAACGACGCTTCGTGGTCTTTGTGTGCTTCGTGGCTGATCCGTCTCCGTGTCCTTGAGGGCGCCTTGCATGCTGAGCGCCTCCCAACTCACGCGGACCTTCGATGGCCGCCTTGCCGTCGAGAACCTCTCATTCGCGCTGGCGCGAGGCGAGATCCTTGCACTGCTCGGACCGAACGGCGCGGGCAAGACCACGACGCTGCGCATGCTGGCCGGTCTGATCCAGCCGTCGGCCGGCACCGTCCGCATCGACGGCGAGGAGATGTCGAGGGGCGCGGCGTCGCGGCTGCGGGGCCGCATCGGCTTTCTGACGGAGACGCCAGGGCTCTGGGACCGCCTGACCGTGCTCCAGAACCTCACCGTGTACGCGCGGCTGCACGGTCTCGAGGCGCCGCGACGCGCGGCCGATGCGGCACTCGACCTCTTCGGCATGCGCGACCGGGCGCGCGACGTCGCCGCGCAGCTGTCGAAGGGGCTCAAGCAGCGCGTCGCGCTGGCCCGCGCGCTGCTGCACGAGCCGGACATCGTCCTGCTGGATGAGCCGACGGCCGGCCTGGATCCCGAGAGCGCCCGCGACGTACGCGGGCTCGTGCGGCGGCTGCGGGAGCAGGGACGGGCGGTGCTGCTCTCGACCCACAACCTGGACGAGGTCGAGCGGGTGGCGGACCGGGTGGCCGTCATACGCACGCGCCTGGTGGCCGTGGATACGCCCGCGGCGCTGCGGGCGCGGCTGTTCGGCGCGCGGCTGCGCATCGTGGTCGCACAGCCCGCGGCCACCTTTGGCGCATCGCTCGAGGCCAGCGGCGTGCGGGACCTCGTCGCCGACGGCTCGACCCTCTCCATCGCCGTCGAGGATCCGGCGGCGGCGGCTCCAGCGATCGTCCGCACGCTCGTGGCATCGGGTGCCGACATCCAGTCCGTGGTCCACGACCGCCCGCCGCTCGAGGACGTCTATGTGCGTCTGTTGGAAGAAGAGCCGCAGTCATGACGCGCACGCTCGCACTGCTCGAAAAGGATCTGGCCGACCTTCGCCGGAATCCGTCGGTGTTCGTCCCCGCCGTCCTCACGGGCTTCTTCACCATCGTCCTGCCGTTCTTCGTGGCGATCGTCGTGCCGTACTTCACGGGAGAGCGGCTGTCGGAGTCGAGCGACTTCCAGGTCGCGCTCGAAATGTATCGCGCCCAGCCAGGCGCGCGGGCGCTCGATCCGGAGGGCGCCGTGCAGGCGTGGATCTTCCAGCAGTTCCTGATCCTGCTCGTTCTGGCGCCGATTGCGGGCTCGATGTCGGTGGCCGCCTACAGCGTGATCGGCGAGAAGCAGGCGCGGACGCTCGAGCCCTTGCTCGCGACGCCGATCACGACGTTCGAGCTGTTGACCGCGAAGGTCCTCGCCTCACTCGCCCCCGCGGTGGTGCTGACCGCCGTGTGCTTCGGCGTCTACGTCGTGGGCGCGGCGCTGGCCGCGCGGCCCGGGGTCTACGCTGTACTGCTGACGGCGCGGCCGCTGACCGTCGTGTTCCTGCTCGGCCCGCTCGCGGCATTGGCGGCGCTGCAGCTGGCCGTGTGCGTCTCCTCCCGCGTGAACGATCCGCGCAGCGCGCAGCAGCTCGGCGTGCTCGTCATCCTGCCTGTCGCGGGCCTGCTGGTGGCGCAGATCGTCGGCAGCCTGGTGCTGACGCTCCCGCTCGTCGTCTGCATCGCCCTGCTGCTCCTGGGCGTCAATGCTGGCCTGATGCTCATCGCCATCAGGCTGTTCGACCGGGAGTCGATCCTGACGCGGTGGAAGTGAAGCCCGTCCCTCCGCTACACTCGATGGCCTATGTTCGTTGCGACGATGGCCCTTGCCGCCCTCGGGCTCGTTCAGCAGCCCGCAAGTCAGGCCCCAACACCCGAGCTTGCGACCATCAGTGCGCGTCTCGGCCCGTGTTCCGCCGATTTCACCGTGAAGGATGCCGACGGCACACCCGTCTACGCCGCCATTGTCCACGTCAGAATCCGATACGGCTTCCTGAGCCTCAAGCGGATGGACCTCGAAGTCGGCACGAACTCCGACGGCAAGGCGCGCGTCGAAGGATTGCCGAGCAGAGCCAGGCCACTGACCTACGACGTCTCGAAAGGCGACCTCAAAGCCAGGGCGGAACAGGACCTCTCCATCATCTGCCGCGCGGTATACGACGTGACGCTCGAGCGAGAGACGACTTGATGCTCGAGTGACGGAAATCGAGCAGGCTCGCAGGCTTCATGTAAGATGCAGCGTGTGGCGACACGGGTGCTGTTCTCGCCGAGGATTCATCGCGTGGCTGCGGCGGTTCCCGACCTGGCCCTCCTGAACGGTGTCGTGGCTCCCGAAATCCTGGACGCCATGCAGTCCGCATCGTCTCAACTCACCCGGGCAGGCGTGCGGCATGCGCTGGTGGGCGCCCTCGCCGTCGGCGCCTGGGGCTATCCGAGGGCCAGCAAGGACGTCGATTTCCTGGTGGGCGACGAGGCGTTCGAGCAGCACGAAGGAGGGATTGTCACCATGGCTCCGGGAGTTCCGATCGGCGCCGGAGGCGTCCCGATCGACCATCTCGGCATCCTTCCACACGAACGTCACCTCGAGGAGGCGCTCCGACAGCCCGTCGTGAGCAGGGATCTGCCGATCGCCCCGCTCGATGCGTTGATCTATCTCAAGCTGAAGTCCCCACGCCGGCGCGACGAGGCGGACATCGTCGAGATCCTTCGCGTCAACGATCCAGGACCGGTCCGAGCCTATCTCGAGCGACACGCACCCGACGTGCTGGCAAAGTTCGATGCGCTCGCCGCAGAAGCGCAGGGTTGAACGTCATGGTGAGAACAGCTTCCACGATGCTCGAGCTTGGCACGCAGGCGCCGGAGTTCAACCTCCCCGACGTCGTCTCGGGCCGCATGGTCTCGCTGGGAACCTTCGAGGCGGACAAGGCGCTGCTCGTGATGTTCATCTGCCGCCACTGCCCGTACGTGAAGCACGTGAGGTACGAGCTGGCGCGGCTGGGCGCCGACTACGGCGGGCGCGGCGTCGGCATCGTGGCCATCAGCTCGAACGACGCCGCGGAGTTCTCCGACGACGCGCCGGAGAGTCTCAAGGAGATGGCGGCCGAGTTGAGGTTCACGTTTCCCTTCTGCTACGACGAGAGCCAGGACGCGGCCAAGGCCTACGCCGCGGCGTGTACGCCCGACTTCTACGTGTTCGATCGGGCGCGGCGGCTGGTGTATCGAGGGCAGCTCGACGACAGCCGCCCTGGGAATGACAGGCCCGTGACCGGCGCCGACCTCCGTGCCGCGCTCGATGCCGTGCTGGCGGACCGTTCCGTCCGCTCCGATCAGCACGCGAGCATGGGCTGCGACATCAAGTGGAAGCGGGGCAACGAGCCGCGGTACTTCGGAGGATAGAGGATAGAAGAGGAGGACGTCGCCTTTCCTGACTTGTAGCTACAAGGCCTTTGTACTACGAAGACTTCGTAGTACTATGGCTTCGTGCCCGAACCGCTCCTGAATCGAGAGGACGAGCTGCAGCGTCTCGAGCGCGCGTGGGGGAACGCGCGCCGGGGGCCGCAGCTCGTCGTGGTCTGGGGGCGCCGGCGCGTCGGGAAGACGTTTCTCGTGGCGCATTTCGCGCGGACCAGGCACGCCGTCTTCTTTGGCGCCACGCAGCAGGCGGAAGTCGTGGAGCTCGGCCGCCTGGCCGAAGCGGTGCGGCGGGATCTCGGGGACCGCGTCGCCGACCTCACCGGCGGATCCTTCACCGGCTGGGAGTCGGCGCTCCGCTTCCTGGCCGCCCTGGCGGCCGAGGACCCGCTCGTCGTCGTGCTCGACGAGGTGCCGTACCTGCTGGAGTCGACGCCCGGCTTCGCGAGCATCGTCCAGGGGGTGTGGGACCACCTCCCGCGCGGGACCCACCTGCTCCTGATCCTGACCGGGTCGGCGATCGGCACGATCGAGAGGATGCTCGGACCCAACGGCCCTCTGCGGGGCCGGCCGACGGACAGCATCCGTCTCGACCCGCTGGACCTCTGGAACGCCAGGCTGTTCCTGCCGCGACTCGATCCGCCGCGCCTCATCGAGGCGTACGCGGCCTGTGGCGGGTACCCCCTCCATCTCGCGGCCTGGGATCCCACGCGCCCCACCGAAAAGAACCTCGAACGGCTTGCCGGGCGGGCGGGCTCGGTGCTCCTCGAGGACGCTCCCGCGATCATGGGCGAGGAGCTGCCGGACGCCGTGGGGTATCCACGGATCCTGGCGGCCATCGGCCGGGGCCGCACCCGGTACGCCGAGATCGCGGGCGACGCCGGACAGCGCGTGGAGCACGCGCTCGACGTGCTCGCGCGCGCGGGACTGGTCGAGAAGATCGTGCCTGTCGGCGCACCGAAGGCGGCGCGCCCGATCTACGCGATCGCCGACGTCTATCTCGCCTTCTGGTTTCGCGTGCTGTATTCCGATCTGAGCCTCATCGAGGCCGGCCAGGGGGCCGCGGTCCTGCGGCGCGCCCGGCCGCGATGGCAGAACCACCTCGGGCGCCTGTTCGAGGACGTGGCGCGTGCCCATGCGCGGCGGCTCGTCGCGCGCGGCGACCTTCCGGAGGATCTGGTCGTCGGACGCTGGTGGGCGACGACGGGCGAGTCCAGCGAGGTGGACGTGCTGGGGCTGCAGCAGCACCGCGCCGTGCTCGTCGGCGAGGCCCGGTGGCAGGCGGCACCGCTGGGGGTGCGCGAGCTCGAGCGTCTCAGACGAAAAGCCGTGCGTGTGCCGGACCTGGCCGACGAGCCGATCTATGCGTTGTGGGGTCGTGCCGGTGTCGCCGATGACGTCCGATCCGCCGGGGGCCGGGGATTCGATCTGCCGTCGATCCTCGACGTCAGCGCCTGATCAGCGTCATCCCGCGTCCGCTGTTCTCCCTCACGCAACGTGACAGGCAGGGCGGTGTCCGACGGGTGCCGCTGCCCGTACAAGAGGGTGATGTAGCCAAGCTTGCGGGCTTCGAGGACGAACGATCCGGCGGGCAGACCGTCAAGGGAGTATCTGCCCAGTCGATTGGTGAACACCGCGGGGGTTGACGTCTCCGGGGTCACGATCCGCACCGCCGCGCAGGCGATCGGTTCGCCGGACGCGTCCATCACCCGGCCGACGATGGCGCCAACCGCAGCGCCGTCCGCAGGCAACCGGCTGAGCCCGGTCGGGCAGGTCTCGACCGGACCGGGCGTCGTGAAGTCGATGCCCCGTGCTTCGTCACCGGTCAGCAGCACCATCGTCGACCTCTCGCCAGCCGCGTCAAGCGATCCTGGCGGTCCGAACAACAGATCCTCCGGTCTCACGCCGGGCGGCCGCAGTGCCGGCGGGATCTGCACGGCGGTAATCTCGTAGCGGCCCGCCAGCAGGCTTCCAAGCCGATACTCTCCCAGGCGATCGGTCTGCGTGAAGAACTGGCTGGAAGTGGCGGGCATCCTCTCCCCGCCAGCACCGGTCAGGCGCCCCGTCACGTATGCGCCGCTGACGGGCGCGCCGAAGGCGTCGACCACGCGTCCCATGACCGCCGCACCTCGCGCGAGCGCGAGCCGGAGCTGCGTGTCAGCGTTCCCCGCCGACACGGTGACGAGGCCCGTCACGTAACCCGCCTTGCTGGTGCGAAGCGTCAACGCGTCCGCCGGCGCGTTCGCGACGGAGAACCGTCCCTCGTCATCTGTGAAGACGGCGTCCATTTGGCGGTCGCCGGACGACGCGACCACACGCGCCCGCCGCAAGGGAACGTTGTCTCTGGCGTCGACTACCCGGCCGCGAATGGGCTGCGAGCGAGTGGTTCCGGCATCCTGCGGCAGTACGCCGTGCGCAACCGCAAGCGAGATGAGCAACCCGATGGTGAGAGTTCTCATGCCGCCTCCAGAGAGATTCGAGCCCTGCCGGAGCTCCGATGATAGATCCAATCATGGAGAGGCCGCCACGGACGCTGCCTCCGCGCTGCCCTTGGGTGAAGAACCTCTTCTCTCTGACCGCGCCCCACGCATGTCGATGGCGATCGGGCAATTGACCGCCCGTTATACGCACGTTAAACTCTTCGCATGACGCTTCGAAGGCGTGTCAGGCGGGTTGGAGGGAGTCTCGGCGTTCTGATTCCCAGGGACTTCGCCGAAGCGATGGACGTGAAGGAGGGGAGCGAGGTCCGTCTGACTCTGGTCGGCAACCAGGTCGTCGTCGAGCCGGTCGAGGGAAGCGTGGCCGACGGCGCGTTCCGACGGGCCTTCGCGGCTGTCTTGCGGCGTCATCGGCAGGGGTTCCGGCTGCTCGCCGACTACGACCGCGGCACCTGGCGCCCATCGCGCCAGTGAGGCGCCGTCTTCGCTTCCTGACTGCCGATCAGATCGTCGCCGCGCACGACGCGCTGCTCGCCGAGTTCGGCGGCCTGGCGGGCGGTGGACCGCGTGGCGAGTCCTATGAGGGCGTGGACGCGGTCGTTCAGGCGGTCAGGAACTCGTACTACGAAACAGTCGAAGAGCTTGCAGCGGCCTACGCGGTGTACATCGTCCAGGGACATGTCTTCCTCGACGGCAACAAGCGCGCCGGCGCAGCCGCAATGCTCACTTTCCTGGAAGCGAACCGCGTGTCGGTCAGGATTCCCGCGCGAGAGCTTGCCTCAACGATGATCGATCTCCAGACGCGCTCCGAACGCGGCGAGGACGCGGCTCGGCTCATCGCAGCCATTGCCTCATGGCTTGCGGCGCGGCGCACGACACGGAAGCCACGTCGAGGTACGTCGCGCTAGAACCGGTACCCGATGCCAGCCGTCGTTTCAAACAGCGAGAGATCCTCTCCGGCGGGTCTGTGGAAGTAAAGGCCTCACCTTCTTGTTCCACCGGAAGTGGTAGAGACCTTGCCCAGCGATGAACATCCTGGGAGTGTCGCGGCGGGTGAGCACGCGCACACTGCCCGTGGGCACGTAGCGGCCCGTGCCAGCGTCGCGCTCACAGCCGAAGAAACAGCTGGTGCTCCACGTCCGATCGGGCAGAGCGAGCGAGCCAGGCTAGCCGAAACCACACGTGCCCGGGCCAGGCAGATCGGGTAGTGTTCAGGTAGAGATGCTGATTCGTTCCGTCGCGGTCCTCGGCGCGGGCACCATGGGCGCGCAGATTGCCGCGCACGTTGCCAACGCGGGCCTGCCCGCTCTTCTGCTCGACGTCACCGCCGAGGCCGCGCAGCAGGGACTGCAGCGCGCCCGCACGCTCAAGCCCGACCCGTTCTTCACCGCTGACACCTGGACGCTGATCACGACGGGCAGCTTCGACGCCGACCTGGCGCGGATCGCGGGCTGCGACTGGATCGTCGAGGCGGTTGTCGAGCAGCTCGACGTCAAGCGCGGGCTGCTCGAAAAGGTCGACGCCGCCCGCCGCGCGGGCTCCATCGTCAGCTCCAACACCTCGGGGATCCCGATCGCCTCGCTGGCCGAAGGGCGCAGCGAGGACTTCCGCCGCCACTGGCTCGGGACGCACTTCTTCAACCCGCCCCGGTACCTCCACCTGCTCGAGATCGTTCCGACCCCCGAGACGACGGCCGACGTGGTGGAGACCGTGAAGCACTTCGCCGACTACCGCCTGGGCAAGGGGGTGGTGGTGGCCAAGGACTCGCCGAACTTCATCGGCAACCACGTCGCGCTGTACGGCGTGGCGCGCATCCTCGAGAAGGTCGCGGCTGGCGACTACACCATCGAAGAAGTGGATGCCATGACCGGCCCGGTGCTGGGCCGGCCGAAGAGCGCGACGTTCCGCACCCTCGATCTGGCGGGCGTCGACATCCTGGGGCACGTCTTTGCCAACCTGCGCGAGCGGCTGACCGAGGCCCAAGGCCGCGACAGCTGGGTGCTGCCGCCGTTCGTCAGCCGGATGATCGAGCGCGGCACGATCGGCGCCAAGGCGGGCAAGGGCTTCTATACGCGCGTCAACCCCGACGGCGAGTCGGAGATTCTCACGCTCGATCCAGTCACGCTCGAGTACCGGCCGCGGCAGCAGCCTCGGCTGGGATCGCTCGACGCGGCAGGCGCCATCCAGGACGTGCGCGAGCGCGTGCGCACGCTGTTCCGCGGCTCGGACAAGGTGGGCCGCTTCCTGCGCGAGACGCTCGCGCCGCTGCTCGTCTACACGGTGAAGGTCACCCCGTCGATCGCGCATTCACCCGACGATGTGGACCGTGTGATGCGATGGGGGTTCGGATGGGAGCTGGGGCCGTTCGAGCTGATCGACGCGGTGGGCGTCGAGGATGTGTTCGCCGCGGCAGGTGAGCCGGTTCCCTCCGGCCTGAGCTTTCGCGCGGGCCCCGTGCCGCCGGCCGCGCCAGATCTGCAGATCCTGCGGGACGCCAAGCAGCGATCGCGCGTCGTCACGAAGAACGCCGGCGCCAGCCTTCTCGACCTCGACGATGGAGTGCTCTGCGTCGAGTTCCACTCGAAGATGAACGCCATCGGCGGCGACACGATCCAGATGCTGCAGGCGGGCGTCCGGGAGGCATCGCGGAATTTCGCCGCGCTGGTGGTCGGCAACGAGGCGGCCAATTTCTCGGCGGGCGCCAACCTCATGCTGGTGCTGCTCGAGGCGCGGGAGGAGAACTGGGACGAGATCGACCTCATGGTCCGCGCGTTCCAGCAGGCCACCCTGGCGCTGCGGTACGCGGACGTCCCCGTGGTGGTCGCGCCAGCTGGCCTGACGCTCGGCGGCGGGTGCGAGATCGCCCTGCACGCAGACCGCGTCCAGGCGGCGGCGGAAACGTACATCGGGCTGGTAGAAACAGGCGTGGGGCTGATCCCTGCGGGAGGCGGCACGAAGGAGCTGGTGGCGCGCGCCGCCGAGCAGATGCCCCCTGGATCGACCGATTACCTGCCGCCCATCCAGCGCGCCTTCGAGACGATCGCGTTCGCGCGTGTCTCGACGAGCGGGCCCGACGCGCAGCGGCTGGGCTACCTTCGCCCCGTCGACGCGTCCACGATGAACGGCGAGCGGCTGCTGGCCGACGCCAAGGCGCGAGCCGTGCAGCGTAGCCGCGAAGGGTACCATCCGCCGCCGCCGCGAACCGCCATCCCCGTGGGAGGCGACGCGGTGCTGGCCCCGCTCAAGCTGGGCATCCACCTCGCGTGGCGCGCGGGCCGCGTCAGCGATCACGACGCGCTGATCGGGCGGAAGCTGGCCACGGTGATGGCGGGAGGCGCGCTGCCGCATCCGTCCACGGTCACCGAGCAGCAGCTCCTGGACCTGGAGCGGGAGGCGTTCCTGAGCCTGCTGGGCGAGCGGAAGACGCAGGAGCGGATTCAGCACACGTTGAAGACGGGGAAACCGCTGCGAAACTAAGTGTAGGGCCGACCTGAAGGTCGGCCCCCTACATGAGCCGGGAGCATTCAGGCCGGCCGGGACACTATGAACATCATCGACCGCGGTGGCGGAACGCCCATCGTGCTCGTGCCCGGGATTCAGGGGCGCTGGGAGTGGATGCGGCCGGCGGTCGAGGCGCTGGCGGCGCGCTGCCGCGTCCTGACTTTCTCACTGGCGGATGAGCCAGCCAAGGGGCTGTCCTTTGATACCCCGACAGAACCTCTTGGCTGGCTGGCCAGCATCTGCCTGGCGCGCTCCGCGCGCCGAGGACCGCTACGCGGTCCAACGTGGGGACGCTTCGACGAGGCCACAGGGTTCTGGGGCTACGTCGAGCAGGTCCGCCAGGCGCTCGATGCCTCGGGCGTGGAGAAGGCCACGATCTGCGGCGTCTCCTACGGGGGCCTGATCGCGGGCGCGTTCGCCGCCCGCCATCCCGATCGCGTGTCGGCGCTGGTCCTCGTCTCGGCGCTGCCTCCGTCGTGGACGCCGGACCGGCGGGCGAGGTTCTACCTGCGGGCGCCGCGGCTGCTCACGCCCGTCTTCATGGTGGCGTCGCTGCGCATGTACCGTGAGATCGCCACAGCCAGTTCGGGAGTCTTCCGCGGCGCGGCGGCCGCCGTTGGCCACGCGTGGCGCGTGCTGACGCACAGGTTCTCCCCGGGCCTGATGGCGCGGCGCGTTCGTATGCTCGGCGGGATCGACCTGCCGTCCGAGCTGGCGCGCGTCGACGCGCCGACGCTCCTCCTCACCGGCGACGGCTCGCTGGACCGTGTCGTGCCGATCGCCGCGACACACGAATACCTCCGGATGTGGCCGCACGCGCGTGTCGCCACGCTCGCGCGCACGGGCCACCTGGGAATGATCACCCGTCCCGACGAGTTTGCGCGGATCGTCGTCTCGTTCGCGGAGACGGCTGAACGCGAAGTGGGGCAGGTGGGACGGGTGGGGCAAATGGGGAACGGCCTTCCCCCGTCCCACCCGCCCTACCCGCCTTACCCGCCCTTGAAAGCGTCGCGAGGGCACGTTGGCTGAGCCCTTGGGTGAGATCGCTGGCCCGGTCGGCCCGCTCGAGGCGCTGCTCGATCTGCCCGCCGGCCCCCCGCGTGCCGCCGTCGTCTTTGCTCATCCGCTCCCAACGGCGGGCGGCAGCATGCACACCAAAGTCGTCTTCCAGGGGGCGAAAGCGCTGGCGGGGATCGGTTGCGTGGTGCTCCGCTTCAACTTCCGCGGCGTGGGCCGCAGCGCGGGCGCCTGGGATAACGGACGCGGAGAGCTGGAAGACTATCGCGCGGCGGTCGACTTCATGGCCGGCCGGTGCCCCGACCTCGAGATCTGGGCCGCCGGCTTCTCCTTCGGGTCGTACATCGCCGCCACCGTCGGCGCAGACGACGACCGCGTGTGCGCGCTGATTGCCATCGCGCCGCCGGTGGACACGTACGAGTTCGCCTCCGTGAAGATGTCCACCAAGCCCAAGTTCATCGTCCACGGCGAGCGCGACGAGCACATCCCACTGAGGATCGTGCGCCAGTTCTACGCACGGCTCCACGAGCCCAAGGAGCTGGCGGAGATCGACCGCGCCAACCATCTGTTCGAAGGCCAGGCGAGCGAGGTGGGGGACGCGCTCGCCGATCTGCTCGAGGGGTTCACATGCAGGACGCCGTAATCGTGGCCGCCGCCAGGACGGCCGTGGGAAAAGCGCCGAACGGCGCGCTCAAGACCGTGCGGCCCGACGAAGCCGCCGCGTCCGTGATCGCCGAGGCCATCCGACGGGCTCCGGGCATCGAGCCCTCCGAGATCGACGATGTGATCCTCGGCTGCGCGATGCCGGAGGCGGAGCAGGGACTGAACGTGGCGCGCATCGCCAGCCTGCGCGCGGGGGTGCCGGTCGATGCATCCGCCGTGACCGTGAACCGGTTCTGCTCGTCGGGCCTGCAGGCCATCGCCTTCGCGGCCGAGCACATCATGTGCGGCTTCGCCCGCGTCTCGGTGGCCGGGGGCACCGAGTCGATGAGCATGGTGCCGATGGGCGGCAACAAGATCGCCCCCAACCCCGCGCTCGTGGACAGCTATCCCGACGTGTATCTGAGCACCGGTCTCGTGGCCGAGAACCACGCCCGCGAGAGCGGGATCGGCCGCGAGGAGCAGGACGGCTTCGCGCTCCGCAGCCACCAGCGCGCCGTGGCGGCCATCGATCAGGGGCGTTTCGCCGACGAGATCGTGCCGCTCACGTTCCGGGTCGTGGCACCGGGCACATCCGGGAGGCCCGAGATCCGCGAGGTCACCTTCTCCCAGGACGAAGGGCCGCGCCGCGACACGTCCCTCGAGGCGCTCGCGAAGCTCAGGCCGGCTTTCCACGCCTCCGGCACGGTGACGGCGGGCAACTCGTCGCAGACGAGCGACGGCGCCGCCGCGCTCGTGGTCACGTCAGCCGCCCTCGCCAAGGAGCGCGGCCTCCAGCCGCTGGCGAGGTTCGTGGCGTATGCCACCGCGGGCGTCGAGCCAGAGCGGTTCGGGATCGGCCCCATCCCCGCCATACGCAAGGTGCTGAAGCTTGCCGGCCTCTCGCTCGACGACATCGGCCTCGTGGAGCTGAACGAGGCGTTCGCCGCGCAGGTGCTCGCCTGCCTGCGCGAGATGCCCATCGATCCCGAGCGGCTCAACGTCAACGGCGGCGCCATCGCGCTCGGCCACCCGCTCGGCTGCACGGGCGCGAAGCTCACGACGACGCTTCTATACGAAATGCGCCGCCGCGGCGTACGATACGGCATGGTCACGATGTGCGTGGGCGGCGGCATGGGGGCGGCGGGGATTTTCGAACGGATGTAAAACGTCAACTGCCACGAAGGCCACGAAGACGGTCAGCCACGAAGCGCACGAAGATCACGAAGACCGGTGAGCCGTTCGACTGGCCGCCATCCGGCGGCTCGAACGGCCCTTCGTGGCCTTGGTGTCCTTCGTGGCTAATCGTCTTTGTGATCTTCGTCGCTGGGAGAAGCAATGGACACAGTGAGCGGGATTCGGAAGGGGGGCTCCTGGCTGCTCGAGGACACGGCGGCCTCGGAGGTGTTCACGCCGGAGCGGATGACCGACGAGCATCGTCTGATGGCGCAGACCACCGATGAGTTCGTCGAGCAGGAGGTGCTGCCAAACCTCGACCGGCTGGAGGCCAAGGACTGGGACCTCGCGCGGGCGCTGGTCCGCCGCTGCGGCGAGCTGGGGCTGCTCGGCACCAACGTGCCCGAGGCGTACGGCGGCCTCGATCTCGACAAGGTCTCGTCCCTCATCGTCGCCGAACGCATCGCGCGCTCCGCCTCGTTTGCCGTGACATACGGCGGTCAGGCCAACCTCTGCATCCTGCCGATCGTGCTGTTCGGGACCGAGGCACAGAAGCAGCAATACCTTCCAGGTCTCGTCTCCGGTGAGCTGGTCGGGGCGTACGCGCTGAGCGAAGCCGGTTCGGGATCGGACGCGCTGGCCGCCAAGACGCGGGCCACCAGGCAGCCTGACGGCTCCTGGGTGCTCACCGGCGAGAAGATGTGGATCACCAACGGCGGCTTCGCCGACGTGATCATCGTCTTCGCCCAGGTCGATGGCGAGCAGTTCACGGCCTTCATCGTCGAGAAGCGCTTTCCGGGCGTGAGTGCCGGCAAGGAAGAGCACAAGATGGGCCTGCACGGCTCCTCCACCACGCCTATCGTCCTGCAGGACGCGAAGGTGCCCGCGGAGAACGTGCTCGGCGAGATCGGCAAGGGCCACAAGGTGGCCCTGAACACGCTGAACTTCGGGCGCTTCAAGCTGGGAGGGATGTGCATCGGCGGATGCAGGACGGCGATCGCGGACGCCGCGAAGTACGCGGGCCAGCGCAAGCAGTTCGGCCAGCCGATTGCGGCCTTCGGCGCCATCAAGCACAAGCTCGGCGAGATGACGGCCCGGACCTACGCGGTGGAGAGCCTGACGTATCGGACCGCAGGGCTCATCGACGCGGCCCTGGCAGGCACCACGCACGACGGAGCGGCTGTGGCTCAGGCCTTCGAGGAATACGCCGTCGAGGCCTCGATTGCCAAGGTGGCGGGCACCGAGGTGCTCGACTACGTGCTCGACGAGAACGTCCAGATCCACGGCGGCAACGGCTTCGTCAGGGACTACATGGCCGAGCGGCACTATCGCGACGCGCGCGTCAACCGCATCTTCGAGGGCACCAACGAGATCAACCGCCTGCTGATCCCGGGCATGCTGATCCGCCGGGCCTTGAAGGGCGAGCTCCCGCTGATTGCGGCCGCCAGGCGGCTGCAGGACGAGGTCCTCGCGCCCTCCACCTCGTCAGCCGGCCTCGGTGAAGAGGAAGCGCTGGACGAGGAGCTGCGGGCAGCGCAGGCCTTCAAGAAAGTCGCGTTGATGGTGGTCGGCACGGCCCTGCAGACGTACGGGGACAAGCTCAGCGACGCGCAGGAGGTCCTCAGCTACGCGGCCGACATCATCATCGAGACGTACGCGGCCGAGAGCGCGGTGCTGCGCGCCCGTCAGGCCGCGGCCTCAGGGGCGTTGGACCCTTCGACGTCGCTCAGGGCAGGCCCGGATCGGCACGAGGCGGCGGCGCGGACGTTCGTACACGACGCTGCCCAGCGAGTGGAGCACGCGGCCCGGAGCGCCCTCGCGGCCATGGCCGAGGGCGACACGCTGCGCACGCTGCTGGCGGCGCTGCGTCGCGTCCTGAAGGTGTCGCCTGTCAATACCGTGACACTGCGGCGGCAACTGGCGGATGCCTCGGTCGCGCGCGGAGGGTATATCCTTAGGTAAGGTCATGGTTGCCGCGGTGGCCCGCGCACTCGTCGTCGTCGCCGCTCTCGCGCTTGCCGCGTGCTCATCCGGTCCCGCGGCACCGGACGCGGCATCGTACGTCGGCGAGGTCACCTCCGCCCGCGCCGGCAAGGATCGGCAGTTTCGCGAGTTTCCAGGCGAGCCGGTTCCCGCCGACAAGCTCGACGTCTTCCTGCCGCTGCGGTACTACCCAATCGACCCGAGCTACGCCGTGCCCGCGGTGTTCAAGCTCGCCGACGACCGGCCCGTGTTCGAGATGCCGACGTCCACGGGCACGCTGCGCAAGTATCAGCTCGTGGGCTCGCTCGAGTTCACCCTCCAAGGCGAGGTGCGCCGCCTCGGCGCCTTCGTCGAAGCGGGGATGCCGATCGTCGACCTGTTCGTGCCGTTCGCCGATGCCACGACAGGCACGGAAACGTATCCCGCCGGCCGCTATCTCGACCTCCATCCCACGTCGACGGGCTACTACACGATCGACTTCAACCACGCCTACAACCCGTACTGCGCCTACAACGCGGCGTACGAGTGCCCGTTCCCGCCGCCGTCCAATCGCCTGGACGTCCCCATCCGGGCCGGTGAAAAGCAGCCGGGCACATGATCGTGGCCTTGCAGGCGATTTTCCTGGACTTCGACGGCGTGATTGCCGACAGCGAGCCGCTGCACCTCCAGGCGTTCCAGCAGACACTGGCCGAGGAAGGGATCGAGCTCAGCGCCGACGACTACTACGGGCAGTATCTCGGCTATGACGACGTGGGGATGTGTCAGGCGCTGGCGCGCGACCGCCAGCTCGCCATGACCGAGGCGCAGATCGCGTCGCTCGTGACGCGCAAGGGCGCCAGGCTTCGAGCGCTCCTGCGCGGAGGCGACGTGCTGTTTCCTGGCGCAGCGGCGTTCATCCGGCAGGCGGCCTCGCACGTCCCGCTCGCCATCGCCTCCGGCGCGATGCGGCACGAGATCCTCGAGATCGTCCTGGGCGCGGGCGTCGCCGACCTTTTCGCCGCCATCGTCGCCGCGGGCGACACGCCCGAGAGCAAGCCGTCGCCGGCCCCGTATCGATTGGCGTTCGAGCGGCTGCGGCAGAACACGGGGCGGCACCTCGACCCGCGGCGGTGCGTGGCGATCGAGGACTCCCGGTGGGGGCTCGAGTCGGCGCAGGCAGCAGGGTTGCGCTGCGTGGGGGTGACCAACAGCTATTCGGCGGACGAGCTCGCAGGGGCCGACCTCGTCGTCGGGGGGCTCGACGAGCTCACGCTGCCTGCGCTGGATCGGTTGTGCGGGAGCTGACGTGCGGAAGGATCTCCTCGACGCGCTGACGGCCGCCTCCCACGCGCCTGGCACGAGCCTCGCCCGGGCGGCGCTCCTGATCGCGCGCATCGAGTATCCACGTCTGGCGTTCGAGCCGTATCTCGAGAGGCTCGACCGCATGGGCGACGCGGCTCGGTATCGGATCGACCGACATCTGGACGAGACCGGCGACGCCTCGACGCTCTCGCGCATCAAGGGCTTCAACGCGTACCTCTTCGACGAGCAGCGCTTCGTCGGCAACCGCGAGCGGTACGAGGACCCCCGCAACAGTTGCCTCAACGAGGTGCTCGATCAGCGCACGGGCATCCCGATCACGCTTTCGCTGGTGTACATGGAGGTGGGCACGCGCGCCGGCCTGCACGTCGACGGCGTCAACTTCCCCGGCCACTTCCTGGTTCGGTGTCCCGAGGCCACGAGCCGCGGCAGCGGCGGGCTCATCATCGATCCGTTCCATTGCGGCGCGCTGCTCTCCGAGCACGACTGCCGCCTGCTCCTGCAGAAGCACGTTGGCGCCGAGGTGGCCTTCAACAAGTCGCTGCTGGCGCCCGCCACGCGCTCCCAGGTCATCGTCCGGATGCTGCTGAACCTGAAGCGCATCTACGTGCACATGCGGTCGTTCCCGCAGGCACGCGACGTCACGGAGCTGCTGCTGGCGATCATGCCCTCGGCGCTCAGCGAGCTGCGCGATCGGGGCCTCCTCGCCTACCACCTGAACGACGTCACCGGCGCGCTGCGCGACCTCCAGACGTACCTGAAGCTCGCCAGTATGTGCGAGACGGACAAGGAGACGCGCGAGGAGCACCAGCAGATCTGGGAGCACGTGAAGGCGCTCCGCCGCCGCGTCGCGGCCCTGAATTAGGGCGGGTGAGGCGGGTGGGGCGGGTAGGGCTGCTGGACGGCCCAGCTTCGCCCCCACCACCCCTACCCGCCCTACCCGCCCTACCGGCCGCATCCGGCTCCCTTCTTGCTGGTGGTTCGGCCAGGGAGGTCATCACGATGGTCCGAACAGTCCTGTTTGGCGCGATCGTGGTCGTGTTCGGCGCCATCGGCGCGCGGAGCGCGCCCAAGCCAATGCTGCCAACCGGCCAAGGGGATTCGGCCGGGATATCGAGGGACAACCCCTTGGCCGGTTCGATCGCGGCGCCCGATCCCGGCCCCGCTCTGGCCGGCATGTACGAGTGCTCGGGCGTCAATCCCGACGGTACCTCGTATGAGGGTGTCGTCGAGATCGCGAAGCTCGAAGACACGTATCGCGTCCTGTGGACGCTGAGCGACAACACGGCCGTCATGGGCGTCGGGATCTTCAGCGGCGGGGTGTTCGCGGTGAGCTACTTCGGCGGCGCCCCGGCCATCGTGGTCTACACGATCGACGGTTCTCGTCTGGTCGGCGAATGGACCATGGGTGGAAGAGAAGGGGCCGTGTACTCCAAGACGCTCACGAGAGTGTCGTCGCAGCCCCGGCAGCGCAGGCCGGCGGGCAGCGACCCCGCGTCCACGGTGCGCCGGATCGTGCGTTGGACCGCTATATGGCCCCTTGCGAGAATCTTGGATTCCTCTGACTACCCCTTCCAGATCCCGAGCTGACGACGCACCGCGACGAGCTGGCCCAGATGGTAGGCGTTGTGGTCCGCCACCAGGAGGATCTCGCGCAGGTACGTCTGCCCGGTTCCGTGCGGGATCTTGGCGAACAGATCGAGAGCGGGGTCGGCGGTGAGCTGCGTGAGCGCCTCACGATCGCGACGGAAGGCGCTCACGCTCTCCTCCCACGCCTTCGCGCTCGGCGGCGCCGGGCTCTTCGGCCAGTACTCGTCGGGCCACGCCATCTCCGTGTAGGCGGGATTGCGGCAGAAGTCGAGGATGTCGTGCTGGGCGATCCGCATGTGCTCCAGCAGCTCCCAGGCCGAGTACGGCAATCCGTCGGGCCGCACGCCCTGGTGACTCGGCGCGATGCCCTTCACCGCCGCGTCGAAGTCGACGTGCGCGTCGTGCCAGTCGAGCACCTTCACCAGATGGGCGCGAAGTGAATCGTGGGATTTCATTGAGCGTTCGGTCATCCGAGCATACCCTCCAGCCGAACGGCGGTGCGAATGACTCTCGCATCCTGCCCATGGTCCGCGGTGAGCTGAAGTCCCAGCGGCAGCCCGCCTGACACTGGGATCGGGATCGAGATGGCCGGGGTGCCCAGGGCCGTCCACGGCGCATTCATCCGGGCATCGCCCGTCGAGGCCACGCCGGACGGCGCAGGGCCGGTGGCCGCGGGCACCAGGATGACCGGCGTCGCCTTGTACAACTCCGCCACGCGAACTTTCGACTCCGCGATGAAGCGCCGGGCCTCGTCGTACCGCGCAGGCGGAATCTCGAGGCCCTCTCGCACCAGGTCTGCGAGATCCGGCCCCACCTGGGACCCGAACTCCCTGAAGCGCTGCTCGTGGAAGCGGGCGGCCTCATAGAACATCACCGTATTCGACGCCTCGTCCAGTCTCGCGTGCATGGCGGCAACGTCGACGGAGCGGATCGAGGCGCCTCCGCTGCGCAGCGCGGAAACGATGTTCCTGAAGGCGTCGGCCATCGCAGGCTCGACCTCGGGCACCGGTTCAGGTACGCCGAGGACGACGTCTTCTGCCCGGCCTGTCGGGTGGCCCAGTGCTACCCACAACCGCAGCGTGTCGGCTGCCGTATGGGTGAAGAACCCGAGCGTGTCCAGGCTCGTGGCGAACGGGAGCACGCCCTCCAGCGGAAGAAGGCCGAAGCTGGCCTTGAAGCCGGTCACGCCGCAATACGACGCCGGCCGCAGCACCGACCCTCTGGTCTGGGTGCCGAGCGCGAACGGAACCATCCCCGCCGCGACGGCCGCTGCCGATCCACTGGAGCTGCCGCCCGGCGTGTGCTCCAGGTTGCGCGGATTTCGCGTCGGCGCAGGCGTTTTGTACGCGAAGGCCGTTGTGTGGGTCTTTCCCATCAGGATGGCGCCACGCTGTCGCAGCTCGCGAACGATGGCGGCGTCGGCTGTGCCGATCCGCCCCCTGTGGATGGGCGAGCCGTACTCGGTCGACAGCCCACGCGTCTCGATGATGTCCTTGGCGCCGAACGGAATCTCGGAGAGCGGTCCGCTGCCGGTCGGCCGCTGCGGCGATACCTGCACCCACGCGTGAACGGACGGATCGAGGGATTGGATCCGATCGAGACACAACTGCAGTGCCCGCTGACGCTCAGGCAGAGAAGCGTTCAGCCACTGGCTGAGCGTCACCAGACGTGGTTCCTGCGCAGCTATCCCTGCGGACACAGCGACGCCTCCAGTCAGGAGGAACGTCCGGCGATCAATCGCAGGGAGCACCATCGGTGCTCACGTGAGCACGGGCGCTTCGGTGTAGACTCGCGCGCCAACCACGGCCGCGAGGATGAGCTCGGCGAGGCCCCAGATGAGACCGACGAGCAGCGGCGGTGCCGGCAGCAGGCCGATGACGCCCATGTTGAGCGAGGCGGTGAAGTAGGCGAGGAACCAGGCCACCAGGCCCGCCACGGCCGCTGTCTTTGGCCCCGCCCCGAAACGCGGCCGGATGGCCGCGTAAAGCCACACCAGGGCGATGCCCAGCGCGAATCCATACAGCAGGAACACGGCAATCGCGCCGCCGCCGATCGGCGCCAGGTTGTGGTCGCTCATGGCCGCCGCTATCTGGGCTCCGAGCACCGGCTCGTTGAGCACGTACTCGCTGACGTTGATCACGAGACCCGCCGCCAGGCCGCCGAGGATGACTCCACGAGTGTTGATGGTCGCCACAGCAAGCTCCCTTCTCCGGCGACGCGGGCGCGCCGCCAGCCGTCTGACGGATTGAGCCCGGAGTCCGGAACTCCGCGCTGAGGAATGGGTGTCTGAGAGCGCCGGCGCGAATTGTGCCAGAAAGGCGTCGGGCCTTGTCAATCGGATTTCACTCGAGGTTCGCAATCTCCTGATACAGGTACGCCGACGCGATGATCCCGTTGTGGAAGTTGCCGAGGTCGAGCTTCTCGTCCGGCGCGTGCGCGTTCTCGTCGGGCAGCCCCACGCCGAAGAGCACGCTCGGCAGCCCCAGCTCCTCCTGGAACGTCGACACCACGGGGATCGATCCGCCCTCGCGGTTGAACACCGGCGCCTGGCCGAACCCCTGCTGAATGGCCCGGCCGGCCGCGCGCACGTACTTGTTGTCGAACGCCGTCATCCACGGCTTGCCGCCGTGCATGCGCGTGATCTTCAGCTCCACGGTCTTGGGGCAGATCTTCTTCACATAGGCTTCGAAGAGCTCCGCGATTCTGTTCGGGTCCTGGTCTGGCACGAGTCGCATGCTGACCTTGGCCATCGACACCGCCGGCAGCACGGTCTTGGCGCCCTCGCCGGTAAATCCTGACAGCAGCCCGTTCACCTCGAAGGTCGGCCGCGCCCACACTCGCTCGAGCGTCGAGTAGCCCTTCTCGCCGAACAGCCGCGGCGCCTCCAGCTCCTTGCGGTACTTCGTCTCGTTGAACGGCAGCTTCTTCCACTCCGCCCGCTCCGCCTCGCTGAGCGGCCGCACATCGTCGTAGAAGCCCGGAATCTTGATGCGGCCGCCGCGGTCCTTCATCTGCGAGAGCACCTGGGCGAGGACGAACGCGGGATTGGCCACCGCTCCACCGAACGAGCCGGAGTGCAGGTCGCTCTTGGAGCCCCGCAGGTCGATCTGGAAGTACACGAGGCCGCGCAGCCCGTAGCAGATCGACGGGATGCCGCGATCGAACATCGGCGAATCCGAGATCACGACGACGTCCGCTTCGAGCAGGTCCTTGTG
>JACQTK010000200.1 GCA_016210845.1 Acidobacteriota bacterium
GGCGAGCGACTCCAGCAGGTCGGCAAACTGGATCACCAGCACTGCCTTCGCGGCCGGCAGCGGGACGAGGTCGAGCGTCGCCTCGAGAACGACGCCGAGCGTCCCCTCCGAGCCCACCATCAGCTTGGCCAGATTGAACGGCCGATCCGTCCTGGCGAACTCGTCGAGGTTGTAGCCGCCGACGCGCCGCAGCACCCTGGGATAGCGGCGCGCGATCTCGTCCGCATGCTCCACTGCGAGACGGCGGACCACGCGGTAGCAGTCAGCTTCGAGCCCCTGCCCCGCGCACGCGGCCGCAAGCTGCTCCGACGACAGCGGCCCGAACCGCACGATCGATCCGTCCGAGAGCATCACGTCCTGCTCGACGACGTGATCGATCGTCTTGCCGTACAGGATCGAGCGGGCGCCCGAGGAGTTGTTGGCCATCATGCCGCCGATCGTGGCGCGGCTGGCCGTGGACACGTCGGGCGCGAAGCGAAGCCCGTGGGGGCGCAGCGCCGCGTTCAGCTCGTCGAGCACCACGCCAGGCTCGACGCGCGCGCGGCGCTCCTCCGGACGCACCTCGAGGATCCGGTTCAGGTATTTCGACGTATCGACGACGACCCCCGCACCGATCGCCTGGCCCGCCTGCGACGTCCCGCCGCCGCGCATCGTCAGCGGGCAGCGGTACTCGGCGCAGACGCGTACCGTGCGCACGAGATCGTCGCGCGTGCGCGGGATGACGACCCCGAGCGGCTCGATCTGGTAGACGCTGGCGTCGGTGGAATACAGAGCACGCGAGACGCTGTCGAACCGGACCTCGCCTTCGAGCTGTCGTGCGAGCTCGCGCTCGAGCGAGGCGGCATCCGTCATAGGCGGGCGAGGCCTTCCCGCAGCCGCGCGAGTCCCTGTGCGAGCGCCTCGCCGCCGCTTGCGAACGACACGCGCAGCGTGCCTTCTCCGCCCGGACCGTAAGCGGCTCCGTGTACCACCACCACGCCGTGCTCGTGCAGCAGACGCCTGCGCACCTCGTCCGAGCTCAGTCCCGTTGCGCGGACGTCGACCATCGCGAAGAAGCCGCCTTCGGGCAGCATCACCTCCGCGCGCGGCAGTCCCGACAGCGCGCTGCGGACGGCGGCCCGCCGCTCGGCGTACCCCGCGCGCATCTCGCCGACGCAGGCCTGCGAGGCGGTGAGCGCCTGGGCGGCGGCATCCTGCACGAAGGTGGCCGGGCCGCGGCTGGACTGCTGGAGCACGAGAAACATCGACTGGATGATAGGCGCAGGCGCGGCGCAGTACCCCACGCGCCACCCCGTCATCGCGTACGTCTTCGACAGGCTGTTCACCAGCACCGTCCGCTCGCGCAGCTCGGGTGAAAGCGCGGCGGGCGACACGTGATGCCGCCCGTCGTACACGATGGCCTCGTAGATCTCGTCGCTGATGAGCAGCAGATTGCGCCGAAGGACAACCTCGGCGATGGCGCGCAGCTCGAGCTCGTCGAGGACCGTGCCCACGGGGTTCCACGGCGTGTTCAGGAGAAGGACACGCGAGGACGGCGTCACGGCGGCCTCGAGCGCGTCTCGGGTGAGCACGAACCGGCCGTCCTGGATCGCCGCGCGCACGGGCCGAATCAGACCACCGGCCAGCAGGATCGGCGATCGGTACGCGTCGTAGATCGGATCGGGCAGCAGCACCTCGTCGCCCTCGGCCAGCAGCGCGGTGAGCGCGGTAGAGACGCCGAGCGTGGCTCCGCTGGTGACGAGGATTTCGGTGCCAGGGTCGTACTGGAGCCCGTTGTCGCGCGCGAGTTTCACGGCCACCGCCTCGCGCAGCCGCGGCTCGCCGCGGTTGTCGGGGTAGGCGGTTCGGCCCTCGGCCAGCGCCCGGACGGCCGCCTCGCGGATGTGCGTCGGCGTCGGGAAGTCGGGCTCACCGCGCATCAGCGACACGACCGACGCGCCGCGCGCCTGGAGCTGGCGCACTTCGGCCAGGATCGCGTTGACCGCCGTAGGCTGGAGCCGGGCCGCGCGGCGAGAGAGGCGCAGCGCTTCCGTTGCCATTGGGGCCAATGGTAATCCGAAACCGTTACGGGGTCAGATTCGCTCGATCCGCAACGTGGAGTCGAGTTTCAGCAGGTCGTCCGGATCGTTCGTGAGCACCGTGTCGCGAGTCATGCGCGCGACGATCACCACGGTGGCATCGATGACGTCGCTCGTACCGGTCGCGCCGCACAGCTCGCCCGCGGCACGGGCGGCGGGGCCGTCCAGCACATGCACCTCGACTTCCCTGGTGCGCAGAAAACGGGCCAGCGTCGCCTGCCGACGGCCGTCCCTCCACGCCTGACCGATGACGCCAGCCGGTACGCGAAGCGTCAGCCGTTTTCCGACGGCTTCTTGAAGCAGGGCGATCATGCGCCGATCGCCGCGATCGATGGCGATGAGCGCACCTGCGTCGAGGGTCAAGCCCGCCGCCGGCGCCGGAGCACGCGTCGGGCCCACTGACGATCCTTGACGGTCGGCTCTCCGTGCTGCGCCACGAGGTCGCGCACGAGATCCGCCAGTGATTCTTCTCGATCTTGCTCCGCCAGCGCACGGGCTATGTAGGCTGACACGGACGGCGCACGACCGCGCCGGACAGCGCGCTGCACCCGTGTGAGCTGCTCGGGCGGAAGGGTAATCGCGATCTTGGCGGCCGTAGTCATACCACAATCATACCAGCCGCTGGCCCGAGCCTCACACGTCGAGCCCCTTTGCCAAAGCGTAGCCGGGCAGGCGCCTGTGTCCGTCTACCTTGGCGGCGCGAGACGGCGCAGCTTGTCGAAGAAGTCGAGAATGAAGACGACGTTGTTCTGGTCCGGTGCCGGGCGGTTGCTCCATAGTGAGCGCGAGGCGCTGCCCATCCGGGTGCAGGTACGAAAGCCCACTGTCGTGGGCGTGGCACGAACGGGGTCTCGGACCAGACGCGCGGGCGTTCGACACGGAACGAGCAGCCCGCCAAGGTGAAGGCCGCCGCCAGCCCGAGCTGTCCTACCGCACGGTTACCCAGTTCAGGAGGATGCTGATCGGCGAACTCCGATCGTCGTCCATGAGCCGGTTCACGAGGAAACGCTGGCCGTCACGCGCGGGTTCGTAGCCGGCGCCGCTGCCAAGGACGAAGAGGGCCTGCGGAGATCCGATCTCAACGTCCCTTCCCCCAGCCGAGAGCCCGATCGGCACCGCCATCAAACGCCCGGCCTGCACGTAATAGATCTCCCGGCCATCTGCACGCCATACCGCGCCACTGCCGCCACCGGTCGAGACTTGACTGCTGGGTCCGGATCCGGGGAACGGATGGATGTAGATTTCGCTTCGTCCTGTTTCATTCGACGAATAACTGATCCAGCGTCCATCTGGTGAGAACCGAGCTCCTGTTTCGTCGGCAGGCGTCTGAACGACGGAAACCGGCTTGCGAGCGTCGTCGAGCGGAAGCGCCCACACGTCGCGCGCCATCGTGGAACTCCAGTTGATGTACAAGATGAAGCGGCCGTCAAGTGACCAGTCGGATACATTCTTGTTCTCCTGCGTCTCGAGCAAGAGCTCTTCAGCGGCCCCTTCCGAGAACGGCCGACGGAACAGGTCGCGGATGCCTCGTCTATTCGAGTCATAACCCACATAAGCGCCATCCGGTGACCAGCTCGGCGCCCCTGCCAAGCCGGCTGGATCAGCGGTCAACCGCCGCAGGAGACCGCGGGTCGTATCGGCGAACCAGATGTTCGTTGCCCCGTTAACGCGTCGGCGCAACGCTGCCAGGCGACCGTCGGGCGCCAATCGAACCCCGCTCGCAGGGTCGTCGGTGTCGAACTCAGCCAGAACACCAAGCTGCCTCCCGCTTCGATCGAGCCAGGCGAGCTGCTGCCGCGCCGGGGCGAAGGCGCGATAGGCGATGGGGCCGGCTCGCGAAGCCGACACCGCTGCGCGAAAGGTTATCGTTCCATCTCGTGCGATCCGCTCGGTCAACGCGCGAGGCTCGCCGACAAGCTGGAAGGTGGTGAGGTCCAGGCGCTGGGAAAACAACGTGTCCCCCCGCCCATGCAGCAAGAGGTCCGGAGGCGCAAAGCCTCCGAAGTGTTCGGCGTTCGTGATCCGACCTGAAGAGTCGGAATCGAGGTCACCGAAGTAAATGCCGTTGACCTCAGGATCCCCCGAGACCCAGAACAGATATCGGCGACCGTCAGGCAGGAAGTAGGGAAAACGATGCGCGACGTGTCGTTCCGGATCGAGTCGTGTCACAGCCATCGCCGCGCCTCCGTCCGCAGAAACGCGGTATATCGGACTTCCATTTCCCGGCACGAACAGAATGTCTCCACTGGATCCCCAAGCCGCCCCGTTGACGCCCGATGGCGCGTCAGCGAGCGCGCGGGCCAGTGCCACCGGCCATGTCGATCCGTTTCAGCTTCTGATCTGCAAAAAAGCCGATCGCGCGACTGTCAGGCGACCAAAAGGGGGAAATGGCGCCGGTGGTTCCCGGAATCGGCCTGGCCTCCTCAGCATCGAGCGACCGCAGCCATAATTGTGTTTGACCGTCGGTTGTCGCCTGGAATACGACGTGCCGAGCATCCGGTGACATGGCAAAGTAGGCGGCGCTACCAGGTGGCGTGTTGATTTCGAGGCGTGCTTCGAACGTCAGGGGAGAGGTCGACCGCACCGACCACAGGCCGACCACTCCACCGGCAACGGCGATCGACAGGGCCGCCGCCCGCCAGAGACGCTCCCGTAAAGCCTGACTCGAGAGCCCAGGCGTCCTGCTAGGCTGCTCGAGGGGCGCGGCGATCGCATCGTCGATCTCGATCCGCGCCAGGCCGACATGCGGCAGGCGCTTCTGCGGATCCTTCTGCAGGCACCGTCGCAAGAGCGTGATGATGTGCGGCGGCGTGTCCGGGGGCAGTGCCTTCCAGTCGGGATCGTTCTTCAGGATCGCGGCCACGGCGTCCGACACCGTCTCGCCGGCGTCGAACGCCCGTCGCCCCGTGAGCATCTCGAACAGCACGCACCCGAACGCCCAGATGTCCGCGCGCCTGTCCACCGCCTTCCCGCGCGCCTGCTCCGGCGCCATATAGGCCGCCGTGCCGAGGATCACGCCCACCCGCGTCATCGCCGGCGAGGTGATCGTCGGCGCGGCGGTTGCCTCGACGGCCGCGCCAGCGGGCTCCAGCACCTTGGCCAGCCCGAAGTCCAGCACCTTGACCGTGCCGTCGGGGCGTAGTTTGATGTTGGCCGGCTTGAGATCGCGATGGACGATCCCCACATCATGGGCGGCTTCCAGGGCATCGGCGATCTGCCTGACGATCGGCAGCGCCTCTTCGAGGGGAATCGGCCCGTCGGCGATCCGGTCCGCCAGCGTGGGGCCTTCCACCAGCTCCAGGACCAGCGCCTTGACCGCCGCCTGACCTGTCCCTGCCGGCGGGGCCTCCTCGAGGCCGTGGATGGCGGCGATGTTGGGATGGTTCAGCGAGGCCAGCACCTGGGCTTCCCGCTCGAATCGCGCGAGGCGGTCGCCATCGAAGGCGAAGACGTCGGGGAGGATCTTCAACGCGACGTCCCGATTCAGCCTGGTGTCGCGGGCGCGGTAGACGACACCCATGCCGCCGGCGCCGATTTCCGCCACGATTTCGTACACGCCGAGCCGTGAGCCGGTGAACAGAGGCATGCGCTCGAGCCGGCGGGATTATACTGCACCACCAACCGGCATCCCGGGGTGTGGCAGAACGGACTACAGATCGATGAGCGTGGCGTCATCCATGTGACTGCCAGAGCCTGCTGATCGGCAGCGCCCACAGGTTCTCGCCAAAGGGGAGCACCTCCTGACCCGTGGAGAGCACGACGCCTCGACAGAACCTCCGACCCACGACCTCACGGAAGGCACGCAACCCCTTGAAGTCGGCGTCCCGGACCTGCCCGGCCTTCACCTCGATGCCCACGATGCGGCCGTCGGCCGCCTCGAGCGCCAGATCGACCTCGTGCCCCGCGTAGGTCCTGTAGTGATAGAGAGCAGCGCGTGTCCGGCTCCACCCGATCTGCCTGGTCAGCTCCATCGCCACGAAGTTCTCGAGCACCGGGCCTGCCGCCGTCGGATCGGCGGAGATCCTCTCGTCGTCCAGACCCGCGAGGTGGGCCAGCAGTCCCGTGTCGGTGAGGAAGACGCGCGGCGCCTTCAGCGCACGCACCCGGCCGCCCGCGGCCCACGCCGGGACGAGCCTCACGAGAAACGTGGCTTCCAGCAGCGACAGGTACCGCGTCAGCGTCGTATGGGGCACCGCGAGCGTACGGGAGAGGTCGGCGACGTTGAGCATCGCGCCCGCGCGGGATGCGAGCACCGAGAGCAGGCGCGGAATGGCCGTGACGTTGTCGATGTTCGCAAGGTCGCGCACGTCGCGCTGGACGATCGTCGTCAGGTAGGAACTGAACCAGGCGTGGCGTCGATCGGGACGCGTTCGCCCGAGGACTTCCGGGTACCCACCCAGCAGGGCGCGGCGCAGGACGTGCGCCCGCGGCTCGGGGGCACCGGCGGCGCGGAACGGCTTTGCCGCCCCGAACACGGCGTCGACGAACGACTCCCGGCGGCGCTCGATCTCGTCCTGCGACAGCGTCCAGAGCGTCGCGATCTCCATGCGGCCGGCCAGCGATTCGGACACCTTCGGGAGCGTCAGCACGTTGGCGGAGCCGGTGAGCAGGAACCGCCCCGGCGCGCGGCGTCGATCCACGGCCAGCTTGATGGCCGGCAGGAGGGCGGGCGCCCGCTGCACCTCGTCGATGATGAGCAGCCCGCCCGGCGACGACACGAAGGCGGCCGGGTCCGCCTGCGCGGCGGCCAGCACGGACAGATCGTCCAGGCTCGCGACCGTGGAGGCCCGCTCGCCTCCGATGCGCTCGCACAGCGTCGTCTTGCCCGCCTGGCGCGGCCCGACGACCATGACGACCGGCGTGTCGCCGAGCGCTTCGCGCACCTGCCCTGCCAGGTGCCGCTCCAGCAGCGAATCAGCGGCCGCCATGTGGTGTAATATTCACCATTACGAGGTATATATTACACCTCAGAGCGGCAGGCAGCCTATCGACCGTCAACAACGCGGGCCTCGGCAGTCTGCTTCGCGATCGAGAGGGCTTCATCGAGCGGGATCGCCGGGTCTGACTACGACCTGTACGTAGAGGCGGACCTTCCCCCTCCGCGCGGAGCGCTTCAGCGGAGGCGGAAAGGCCGCCTCTCCGATACCTGATGCGCGATGGTGAGTGTCAGGACGCGCGGCGGCGCTGGTCGTAGAACCGGCGGCACGCGCGCTGGAAGCGCTCGTGGAGTGGGCCGGCCACCTCGGGCGGCACGGGACCGAGGCGCATCCACTGCGCCTGCGCGCTGCGGACCTCCTGCTCGGCGGTGCGCCAGCGCGCCTCTTCGCTCTCGGCGGTGCGGCTCCCCGCGATCGTGTTGGCCGCGAGCCGCTCGCGCCACTGCAGCGCCAGCCGCTCGGCGGGCGACAGGCTCCCGAGCGGACGGCCCGCGGCGGGCGCCAGTTCCTCGACCTTGGCCACGAGCTTTTCCATCCGCTTGCGCGTCGTCTCGGGATCGAGGTCGGTGCCGCTGAACGCCTGCGGCCACGTGGAGACGAGGCGGCCGAGCGCCTGGTAGTAGCGCGCGGCGAGCTCCTGCTGCAGATGGCGCACCACTTCCGGGGCCTGCTGCCACCGCGCCCGCGCGTCCTGCAGGGTGGCGTACAGGCGCTCCGGCGGAGCGCCTGGCTCGGTGCCCGCGGGCGGCAGGAGCGCCTCGAGGTCACGGATGATCGCATCGCGCGGCGCCGCCTTCGCCACCAGATCCAGCTGATCGCGGTGCTTGTATCGCTCGAAGAAGCGATCGCACGCGGACCGGAATCGGTGCCAGACGGCCTCGGACTTCGACTTGCGCACCGGACCGATCGTCTTCCAGTCGGCCTGGAGCTGCTTGACCTGCGCCGCGGCGCTGTCCCACTCGGTGGAGTCGGCCAGCGCCTCCGCCCGGGCGCACAGCGCCTCCTTCCTGGCCAGGTTGGCGGCCCACGCTTCCTTGCGCTGCTTCAAATCCTGCTGCCGCCGGGTGAAGAACCGGTCGCACGCCGCGCGGAACCGCTCCCAGATCGCCTTCTCGTGCCCGCGCGGCACGGGCCCGATGGTCTTCCACTCGGCCTGCAGCTTCTGGATCTCGGCGGCGGTCTTCATCCACTCGCTCGAGTCGGCCAGCGCCTCGGCGCGCTCGCAGAGCGCCTGCTTCTTCGCCAGGCTGGCGGCGCGCTCCTCGTGCTGCGCGGCGAAATGCGCGGCCGTGCGGGCGTAGACCTGGTCCTGCGCGGCCTTGAAGCGCCGCCACATCGCCTCGCCCTGTGCGCGCGGCGCCAGGGCCACCTGCTTCCACCGGGCCTGGAGGTCGCGCATCCGGCGCGCCGCGTCCTCGAGATGCTCCTCCGCCTGGAGCGCCTCCATCTCGCGGCACAGCTCGTCCTGCACCTGGAGGTTGGCCCAGCGCTGCCACTCGTCGGCATCGCGCAGCTCCTGCACGCGCGGCGCCAGCGTCAGGCGCGCCGCCTCCAGACGGGTCTGCACGTCCTGTCGATCCTTCTTCGAGGGCAGCGGCAGACGATCCTCGAGCGCAGCCCGGATGTCGCGCAGCGCGCGGTCGCCCGCCTTCAGCGTGATCGACTCCGCGGCAGCCAGCACGTCGACTTGACGGCACAGCTGCTGCAGGCGCCGCAGGTTGTCCTGCTCCTGTCGCGCCCGCTGCTGCTGGTGCTGATGCTCTTTCTCCTCGAGCCCCGCCACGGCCCGCTCGAGGCGCTCGGCGGCCGACGGGTTCGCCGGGCCGTGCTCCCGAAGCACCTCGGCGTCGCGCCGGAGCCCGCGCCACCGCGCCACGATCTCGTCGAGCCGCTGATCGGACGAGGACAGCTGCTCCAGCTCCGTGGCCAGCGTCTCGAGCCGCGCCGCGGCTGCCTCCGCCAGGAGACGACGGCGCTCGCGATCCTCGAAGGCGCGGCAGGCGTCCTGGAACCGTCGGTTCAGCGAGGCTGCGTACTCGAGCGGCATCTGCGGCAGGCCATCCCATCGCACCTTCAGCTCGGCGACGCGATCGGCCGCGTCGGGCCCGGCCAGCGCCCCGATCGCCTCGCAGATGGCCACGCGGTCGGCCTGCGCGAGCGCCGCCGCGCGGGCGCGCTCCTCTTCGGCCGCGCGCTCACGCTGCCGCTCGGCGATGGCTTCCTTGACGGCGTCGCTGGCCGCCTCGAACTGCTGGATGAGCGCCGCGTCGAGCTCGGCATCGGCCTGCAGCTCCGCCCAGGCCAGACGAGCCGCCGCCAGCGCGGCCGCCGCCTCGTCGGGATCGGCCACCGCCACGAGCCCTTCGGCGCGGCGGAGGATCGCCAGCGCCCGCTCGCGATCCTCGGCCCGCAGGCGCGCGTCCGCCGCGTCGCGCGGAGGCTGCGCGTCTTCCTCGAGCAGCCGCAGGCGCGTCCGCGCGCGGCGCGCCGCCACCTTGTTGCGCGCGCGCTGGGCGATGGCGCCCAGGCCGTCGGCGTCGGCGATGCGCTCCAGCGCGGCCACGGCCGCATCGGTATGCTCCGCCTTGAGCGCCACCGCGAGGACTTCGTCCGGATCGGTGAGACGTCCGAGCGCACGCAGGCGCGTCGGGCCGTCCTGGGCATGACGGCTCACGGAGCCGAGCGCCTTCTGGTCGTCGAGCAGGTCGACGATGGCCGCCCGCACCTCGAGACTGGAGCTGTCGCGGGCCACGAGCACGATCTCCCGCGTCCGGCCGAGGGCCAGCAGCTGACGCACGGCGTCGAGCGCCTGGGCCACGGCGTCGGCTTCGGCGGCGATGCCGGCCAGACCGCGAACGGCCTCGGCCCGCACCTCCTCGTCCGGATCCGTGCGCGCCACGTCGCCGAGCACCGAGACCTCGTCTATCCGCGTGACCGCCGCGCGGCGGACGCGCGCCTCGACATCCTCGTGCGCGAGCGCGTGCAGCGCGTCCACCTCGTCTGCCCCCAGCTCGTACACCGCCGCCGCGCGTACTGCGGGATCAGCGTGCTTCCATCGAGGTTGAGGACGAAGCCTTTCGAGAATGCCCATCGGTTTGAGCGTCGCACCCGGTATGGCCAGCACCCTGTGGTCTCCTCGCGGTCCAGGCCCGCGAAATGGCCGAAAGCCGTAAGTGGTTACCCGTCGCGTCGCCTCTACCACGGCTTCACAGGCAAAACGCGAGCGAACCGACACACCCTCGGGGCGTTGCGCTTGGCGGTAGGGGCGCGGCCGCAGGTATAGACGCGCACGAATTTTTGGATCGCAGCGAACGGTTGGCCGTATGTCCTGGGCCGCTACTCTACGCCAGTCGCAAGGCAGCCAAGATCGGGAGTGCCGTATTGCAGGATGGGTACCAGCTCGGGCGGGCAGTAGGCAGTAGGCAGTAGGCAGTAGGGCGATACTGCCTACTGCCTACTGCCTACTGCCTACTGCCTACTGCCTACTGCCTACTGCCCGCTGCCTACTGCCTACTTCACGA
>JACQTK010000197.1 GCA_016210845.1 Acidobacteriota bacterium
AGCGGGAGACGGGGATCGAACCCGCGACCAACAGCTTGGAAGGCTGTGACTCTACCACTGAGTTACTCCCGCCTACGCGTCTCGCCACTTTGCCCGCTCGCCGCTACGGCGGGCAAGCCCGCTAGCTCTGGTCTCGCCTCTCCGCTTCCGTCAACCGCCGCCGCGCGCAAGCGCGGCGGCCAAAACAAATAGAGGAGGGGAGGGTTCGAACCTCCGTAGCCACTAGGGCGGCAGATTTACAGTCTGCTGCGATTGACCGCTCCGCCACCTCCCCTTTTCATGCCACCTGTCGGCCTCAGGGCTCAGGCCTGAGGCCTCAGCTCGTCCCAACTGATTCCTTCCGTGGCCTGGGGCCCGAGCCCTAGGGCCTACATTGTTCGCGTGAAGTCCGTGTTTTCGGCGCGTTTCCTGAAGAAAGGCAGCGAGCCGTGCGGTGGAGCTGGCGGAGGGATTCGAACCCCCGACCGGCTGATTACAAATCAGCTGCTCTACCGGACTGAGCTACGCCAGCCAGACAAACGGCACATAATAGCACTTCTCGTGCCAGTCCGGCAAGCCGTTGCGCGGGAACGTAAAGGCCTCGGGCTGTCGGGTTTGGAGACAGTGGTCGCCCCATTCGCGGACGGTCTCCCGAGGCTCAGACGCCCGACTCCGCGTGCTGGCGACGCTGCCGGACCGCCTCAAATAGTGTAACTCCTGCCGCCACAGAGACATTCAGGCTGCCGACATGCCCCGCCATCGGGATGGCTGCGAGGAGGTCGCAGCGCTCCCGTACCAGCCGCCGCAGGCCGGATCCCTCGGCGCCGAGCACGATGGCGGACGGGAGCGTGAAGTCAACGGCGTCATAGGTCGCTGGGGCATCAGCCGCGAGCCCGATCGTCCAGACGCCCGCGGCCTTGAGCTCCTCGAGCGCCCGAGCGATGTTGACGACCTGGGCCACTCGCACGTGCGCCACCGCGCCGGCGGAAGCCTTGGCCGCCGCTCCGTTCAGCGCCGCCGAGCGGCGGCTCTGGATCACGACGCCGTCGACGCTCGAAGCATCCGCGGTCCGCAGGATCGCTCCAAGGTTGTGTGGATCCTCGATGCCGTCGAGCACGACGATGAGTGGAATGCCCCGCGCCCCCCAAACGAGCTCTTCGACGCTGTAATCCCGCATCTCATCGACGTCGGCCACCACACCCTGGTGCACGCCGAGACGCGAGTCGCGATCGAGCGCGGCGGCGGGAACTCGACGGATGCGGATCCCGCGGTCGTTGGCCAGCGCGATCACGTCGCGGAGCCGGCTGCCGCTTCGTTCGGCCACACGCAGCTCGCGGACGCGTCCCGCCCGCAACGCCTCGAGCACGGGATTGATGCCGTAGATGATCATCGGCGGCGGCGCCCCGTCACGGGGCGGCCTGCGATCGTAGGGCGGGCCTTCACGGCCCGCCGAGCGCCTCGTGAAAGGCTGCGGCGCGGTCGGCGGCGCTGGGGATCGGCCGGAACCCCGACGGGCGGACCTGAAGGTCCGCCCCTACATCACCGGTTTGTAGGGGCCGACCTTTAGGTCGGCCCAGTAACGCGCCACGCTCGACCGCCGGCACCGCGACGTCGAGCTCCACTCCCTCGGGCCCGCCGGTCAGCACCAGGCGGATCGGGTGGAGGAGGGCCCTTCCCTTCTGCCCGGTCCGGTCGCGCAGGCGCCCGACCGCCGCCCGAAACGCCTCGCGATCCAGCAGCGGCGCAGCAGCGGTCAGCTCTTCGGCGAGCGCCGCGATCACGGAACGCGCCCCTTCCGCTTCCGCGCGGACGGCCGGATCGTCGAGCGCGCGGCGCGCCGAATAGTCGAACAGAAACCGCAGCCGCCCGGGTATCTGGTCCAATCGATCGACCGATGCGGCCGCGGCAGGGACCACCGACGCCAGGAAGTTCAGATCGGCGTCGGTGGGTTCCGACAGCCAGGCTTCGCGCTGCAGGTGCGGCACCGTCAGCCGCGCCAGCCGCATGGGATCGGCGAGCTTCAGATAATGCCGATTCACCCATGCCAGCTTCTCGACATCGAAGACGCCTGCGCTGCGGCCCACGTCCTCGAGCCGAAAGCGCGCGGCCAGCTCGTCCAGCGGCAGCAGTTCGTTGCCCTCGCCGGGCGACCAGCCGATCAGCGCGAGATAGTTGGCCAGCGCCTCCGGCAGGCAGCCGCGATCCCGAAACTCCTTCACCGACGTCGCGCCGTGACGCTTGGACAGCGGACTGTGATCGGGGCCCATCACGAGCGACACGTGCGCGAACGCGGGCGGCGTCCACCCGAACGCTTCGTAGAGCAGCAGCTGCCGCGGCGTATTCGAGATGTGGTCTTCCCCGCGGATCACATGCGTGATCCCCATCAACGCATCGTCGACGACGACGGCGAAGTTGTAGGCGGGGTAGCCGTCGGAGCGGACCAGCACCGGATCGCCGATGACGTCGGTGCTGAAGCGCACCTCACCTCTGACGACGTCGTCGAAGACGACGTCGCGGCGGTCGGGCACGCGGAAACGAACGACGGCTGGCTCTCCTGCCTCGACGCGCCGCCGCGCGGCGTCGCGTGGGATCCCGCGGCACCGGCCCGAGTACTTCGGCGGGCGGCCCTCGGCGAGCGCAGCCCGCCGATCGGCCTCGAGCTGATCGGCCGAGCAGAAGCAGCGGTAGGCGCGGTCGTGCGCCAGCAGTTCCACGGCGTGCGCACGATAGAGATGCAGCCGTTCCGACTGCCGATACGGACCGCGGGCGCCGCCTGCCTCGACGCCCTCGTGCCAGTCGAGGCCCATCCAGCGCAGATCCTCGATGATCGCGCGCTCCCACTCGCGGGACGACCGCTCGACGTCGGTGTCCTCGATGCGCAGGATGAACGTGCCGCCCGAGCCGCGGGCGAGCAGCCAGTTGAAGAGCGCCGTCCGGGCGTTCCCCACGTGCAACTGGCCGGTCGGGCTGGGCGCGAAGCGGACGCGCATCGGGGATCGGGGATCGGGGATCGGCGATCCGGCGCTCATGATTCGCGCACGAGGAGCGCGACGGCGTGCACGGCGATCGACTCTCCCGCGCCAATCGAGCCAACGCCCTCGTTGGTCTTGCCCTTCACGCTCACACGGTCGCTCCCGACGCCGATCGCCGCCGCCAGGCGCGCGCGCATCGCTTCCACGTGCGGTGCCAGCTTCGGCCGTTGCGCAATCACGACCGCGTCGACGTTGACCACACGATAGCCCGCCTGCGTCACGACAGCGGCGGCGCGTTCGAGCAGATTCACGCTGTCCGCGTCCTTCCAGGCTGGATCCGTGTCGGGGAAATGCCGGCCGATATCGCCCGCGCCCGCCGCACCGAGGATGGCGTCGGTCACGGCATGGCACAGGGCGTCGGCGTCCGAGTGCCCCTCCAGACCTTTGTCGAACGGGATCGTCACGCCACCGAGGACCAGCGGCCGTCCCGCGACGAGCCGGTGGAGATCGTACCCGTTGCCGATGCGCAGCCCCTCGACGAGGCTCGGGGCAGGCGTCTCGACGCCGCTCGGGGCAAGCAGCCGCTCGGCCAACGCGAGGTCCTCGGGCGTCGTGACCTTCAGATTGCGGGGATCACCCTCCACGAGATGCACGTGATGCCCGGCCCGCTCGGCGAGCATCGCCTCGTCTGTGACCTCGGCGCCCGCGCCAGCCAGGGCGAGCGCCTCGCGGAGCACGCTCGTGCGAAACGCCTGCGGCGTCTGGGCGAGAAAGATCTCACCGCGCGGCAATGTCTCGACGACGGCGCCGCGGGCATCCGCGCGCTTGACGGTGTCGGTGGCGGGGAGGGCCGTAACGGCGGCCCCATGGCGCGCCGCGGCGTCGATGGCGCGGCCGATGAGCGCGGCGCTCACCAGGGGGCGCGCGGCATCGTGAATCACGACGATGTCGGCGTCTGGCGGCACGCGTGCGAAGGCGTGGGCCACGGAATCCTGCCGCCGCTCCCCGCCCTCCACGATCGCAATCGGCTTGGCGCGCGCGCGCAGGTACGGGGGCGGTTCGGCCGCCAGCTCCACGGGCAGCGCGACCACGACGTCCGTGACGCGATCGCTCGACACGATGGCGTCGACGCTGCGCTGAAGGATGGGCTGGCCGCCGAGCATCAGCAGCTGCTTGGGCCGGCCGCCGCCGAAGCGCGCACCGCGGCCACCGGCGGCAATAATGGCAGTGACGTGCACGGGCACTCGATTGTACCTTGCTGTATTGGAGAGGCATCAGGACATCACAACTCGAGACTCAAGACTCAAGACTCAAAACTGCTGCAGTCGTGAGTTCTGAGTTGTGAGTCATGAGTCTCCCCTTCCTTTGAGGAGTTACGTGGCGCACCCTCCTCCGGGAGTCCTGGTCGAGATCGGCCGCCATCGCCTGCACCTGCGCAGCGAGGGCACCGGAGCGCCCGCCGTCGTGTTCGACGCGGCGCTGGGGGCTTCCTCACTGAGCTGGAGCCTGGTGCTGCCGGCCGTTGCGCAGACCACGAGAGCCGTGGCCTACGACCGTGCGGGGTTCGGCTGGAGCGACGCAGGGCCGGTGCCTCGGACGGCAGGACGCCTGGCCGACGAGCTGCACGAGCTGCTGCGGCGGGCCGATGTGCCGCCGCCCTATCTGCTCGTCGGCCACTCGTTCGGAGGGCTCGTGATGCGGCTGCTCGCCGCACGGCACCGCGGGCGTGTGGCGGGCCTCGTGCTCATCGAGCCCGCACATCCCGAGGATTGGCGGCAGCCCTCCGCCGAGCAACGGCGCCTCATCGACCGAGGTGTACGGCTCTGCCGCCACGGCACGGTGGCCGCCAGGCTCGGTCTGGCGCGCGTCGTGGCGGCACTCGTCGGACTCGGCGCGCTCGGCTCAGCCCGCACGCTCGTCACGATCGTGAGCCGCGGGGGACTGCGCCGTGAAGACGAGGGGATCCTCGCCCCCATCTGGAGGCTGCCACCGGACGCGCGCGCCGTGCTGAAGCAGATGTGGACGCAGCCGAAGTTCTTCGAGGCGCTCGGGAGTCAGATCGAGTCGATCTGCGAAAGCGCCCACGAGCTCGCGCGGGAGTCGCCTGCGGACTTCGGCGACCTTCCGCTCGTCGTAGTGACGGCCGCTGGCGCGAGTGAGCATCGATTGACGGCCGATGCGGCGCTCGCGCGCCGCTCCTCGCGAGGTCGCCACGTCATCGTCGCCGACCGCGGGCACTGGATCCCGCTCGACGCGCCCGAGGCGGTCGCCGACGTGATCGTCGATACGGTGACAGAGATCCGCGCGACAAGGCGGACCTGACGGTCCGCCTCTACGTCCGGACTTGTACGGCCTCATTCTGATCGTCTGGCGCCTGTGAACTCCTGCATTCGCTGGGCCGTCATCTCGACCACGCGCTCCAGATGCCGCGCCTCGATCTCGTACGGCGCGAACACCACTACCAGGGCGCGCGTCGTCAAGGGCGTGACCATCGTTCGCGCGGAGTCGGAGGTCGGGTTGCCGAACGGCCCAAGGTCGTCGGCGAGCGTGATGCGCCCGCCCACGTGCACCTCGTCCTTGCGAATGCCCGCGTACGACTCGCCTGGCCTGCCGGCCCGCAGCACGACGTCTCCCGCGATGCGCGCAGCGTCGTAGAGGCCGTACGGCAGCTGGAACTCGAGCGAGCACCAGTTGCAGACGTCGACCATCGAGTTGATGCGCGGCAGCGGCTCACCCTTGCGCACGCGCCTCAGCAGCGCCTCGGACGAGGGCCGGCGCTTCGTCGGATCGATGCCCACGCGCTTGTACATCGTCCGGACTGCCGCGATCTCGTCCGGCGGGGTCGCGCGCACCGACGCTTCGGCTGCGGCGAGCGGGCCGTCGAGACGCGGCTCGCGCTCGACCACGGTGGCGCCATCGAGCCACAGGACGCCAGGGCGGACGATCGCGGCGAGCTCAGGCGCTTCGGAGAAGGTCACAGTCGCTTTCGGCCTCTGGCTGAATGATGCGCCGCACGCGCTCGCCGAACTCCCTGGAATCGGTGCCCGCCAACCCGCTGGTGTCGACCGGCGCGTGCACGACGAGACGCACGTGGCCCGGATACGTGGCCAGCCGCCCCTTCAGCATCACGTGCCGACTCCCGACCACCGAGAGCGGCACGACGGGCAGGCCTGCCTCGAGCGCCAGGTGGAAGCCGCCGCCCTTGAAGCGGGCCACGCGGCCGTCGCGGCTTCGCGTCCCCTCGGGAAAGACGATGAGCGACAGCCCGTCGGAGGTCAGGCGAGATGCCCAGGCGAAGATGGTGCGGTCGGGCCGCCTTCGGTCGACGAGCATGTGGCCCGTCCGCCGCAGGTGCCACCCGAGGAACGGAAACCTTCCGAGCGACCGCTTCGCGATGATCCGGAGCTGGTACGGCAGCGCCCAAAACAGGATCGGGATGTCATAGATGCTCTGGTGGTTCGCCACGAACACGTACGTCCGGCCCGGAACGAGCCGCTCCAGCCCGACGACTTCGGCCCGCACCTCGGTCGTGCGGAGGATCCACCGCGACCAGGTCCGCGCGCACCAGTGCGCGGCGTAGCCGCGCCGGTCGAACAGGCTCGATGCGAGCGAGAGCGTCCCCAGCACAATCGTGTACAGAGCGATGGCGGGGATGAGGTAGAAAACGGTACGCCACCAGTGATAGGGAGGAAACGTAACGCTCACCGTGACAAGCCACAGAGACACAGAGTCACAGAGAAAACACTAGATCACATTCTTTCTCTGTGTCTCTGTGTCTCTGTGACTCTGTGGCCCGTTGGGGTGCCTCACTTGCCAGCGGCCGCCGCTGAGGGAGGAATCTGCGGACGAGGCTTCCCCTCGGCCACCGCCACGGGCGCGGCGACGGCCTGCGCGGCCGCAGCCGGATCGATGAAGCGGCCGAAGATCATCTTTCCCGCCGTGGTCTGCAGCACGCTGGTGACGACGACGTCGATGGTCTTGCCGATCGACTTGCGCGCGTTGTCCACCACGACCATCGTCCCGTCGTCGAGGTACGCCACGCCCTGGTTGTATTCCTTGCCTTCCTTCAGGATGAAGACCTTCATCACCTCGCCTGGCAGGACCACCGGCTTGAGCGAGTTGGCCAGCTCGTTGATGTTCAGCACCTCGACTCCGCGCAGCTGCGCCACCTTGTTGAGATTGAAGTCGTTGGTGACGATCTTGCCTTGCAGCGTGCGGGCCAGCTCGATGAGCTTGAGATCCACCTCGCGGATCTCCGGGAAGTCGACGTCCGACACCGTGACGTCGACGCCCGACATCTTCTGAATCTTCTGCAGAATGTCGAGCCCGCGCCGGCCTCGGTTGCGCTTCATCGAGTCCGACGAGTCGGCGACCAGCTGCAGCTCCTTGAGCACGAACTGCGGGATGACGAGCGTGCCGTCCATGAAGCCGGTCTCGCAGATGTCGGCGATGCGGCCGTCGATGATCACGCTCGTGTCGAGCACCTTGTAGCGGCGGCGCGGACGCGCGGCCCGGAACAGGCCGATGAGATTGGCCGGCTCCAGCCACTCGCCCCGCCGCGCGCCCATGGCCAGCCCGAGGTACGGCAGGCCGAGCAGAATCAGGCTGTGGAGGAAGACGACGCGGGCGTCACCGAGGTTGGCCCAATAGAGCGCGGCGCCGAGCGTCTTGGCCGCGCCGAGCCCGATGGCGCCGCCAATCAGCGCGCCCAGGAGGTGCGTCACTGATATGTCTTTGAGACGGAGCTCCAGGAGCACGAACACCCCGCCCAGGGCGAGCCCCAGCAGGAGATTGGGCAGCGGGTTCCCGACGACCAGAGGATCGAGCTGATATGCCGAATACCCGACCGCCGCAACGAAGAGGACACGAGCCACCGCGAACCAGGCCATGACGATCCCCCCGGTAAACGCTATGAATCCGTGAACCGTATGTCTTCTTTGGCCAAAAATCAAGCGATGAGCTCGTCGAGGGCCTCCGCCACGGTGCGGACGCCCACCAGTTCCGCAGGCCCGTTGTCCCCCCCGCCCAGGGCGGGATCCTCAGGATCGGCGTTAGCCGCCGGCAGGACGATGCGGGTGAAACCCATCCGGACGGCCTCTCGGACGCGCAACCTCGCCTGGGGAATGCCGCGGATTTCGCCGGTCAGGCCCACCTCGCCGAACATGGCCGTTGAGGGCGACAGGCCGCGGCTGCGGACGCTCGACGCCACGGCCGCCACGACCCCGAGGTCCGCGGCGGGCTCCTCGACGTTCATGCCCCCGGCCACGTTGACGTAGACGTCGTCGCCCGCCAGGCTGAGGCCGGCCCGCTTTTCGAGCACGGCCAGCAGCAGCGACAGGCGATTCTGATCGATCCCGATGGCCATCCGGCGGGCGTTCCCGTAGGTGCTGGTGCTGACGAGCGCCTGCACTTCGACCAGGATGGGACGCGATCCCTCGACGCAGCAGAGGACCGCCGATCCAGGCGTCCCCGACGCGCGCTCGGAGAGGAAGAGCCGGGACGGATTGGGCACGGGCCGCAGCCCCGCCCCGGTCATCTCGAACACGCCCAGCTCGCTCACGGCGCCAAACCGGTTCTTCACCGCGCGCACGACGCGGTGGGCATGATGCCGCTCGCCCTCGAAGTACAGCACCGTGTCGACAACGTGCTCGAGCACCTTGGGACCGGCCAGGCTGCCGTCCTTGGTCACGTGGCCGACGAGCACCGTGGGAACGTTCTGCCCCTTGGCGGCGAACAGGAACTGCGTGGCGGCCTCGCGCACCTGACCGATGCTGCCTGGCGCGGACTGGAACTTCATCGAGAAGACCGTCTGCACTGAGTCGATCACGACGAGCGCGGGCTTCAACCGGCCGATCTCCTCGAGGATGCGCTCGATGCAGGTTTCCGCGAGCAGGTACAGCGGCGCGGCGCCGACCCCGAGCCGATCGCCGCGGCTCTTGATCTGGTGCTCGGACTCCTCGCCCGAGGCATAGAGCACGGGGCCGACCTGACGGGCAAAGTGCGCCGCCGCCTGCAGCAGCAGCGTCGACTTGCCGATGCCCGGCTCGCCACCGAGCAGCACGAGCGAGCCAGGCACCACGCCGCCCCCGAGCACCCGATCGAGCTCGTCGATGCCCGTCGACAGCCGCACGGCATTGGTCGTGTCGACGTCTGCATAGAGCTTGGCGGATCCCGGTGTCCCGATCTGCAGGTAGCGATTACCCCCCGAGGGGAATGCGGTTCCCGTCTCGGACACGCGCTCTTCGACGAGGGAGTTCCACGCGCCGCATTCCAGACAGCGTCCCATCCACTTGGGCGCCTGGGCGCCGCATTCCTGACAGACGAACACCGCACGGGGAGATTTCACGTCAGTGCCTCGTGCCTCGTGCCTGGTGCTCGGGTGGGGTTGGTGCTTGGTCGTTGGACGCTACCTGGTGCCTTGACTCGCCGGGTCCAGGCACCAAGGACGGTCCAGGCACCGAGGACCAACCCCAGCCAAGCACGAAGCACCAAGCACCAGGCACTGACATCGTCATGCGGAGTATTGTCTTTCAATCCTCGCGCCAACGCGGCAGACGATCTCGTACGGGATGGTCCCGATGGCGGCCGCCATCTCGCGCACGCCGATCTGCTGCCAGCTCTCGTCACCCTGGCGGCCGACGACCACGACCTCGTCGCCAGGCTGGACGTCGCCGAGGCTGGTGACGTCCACCGTCATCATGTCCATCGAGACGGCGCCGACGATGGGCGCGCGGCGGCCGCGGATCAGGACCTGGCCTCTCCCCTCGAGGCGGAGGTCGAGACCGTCGGCGTACCCAGCAGGTACCACCGCAATCGTGGCCGGAGCGGAGGCGCGAAAGCGTGCGCCGTACCCGACGGCCTCACCGGGCCGCAGCCCCTTCACCGCGACGACGCGGCTGGTGAGCGACATCACCGGGGTCAAGGGGACGGTCGAGGCGAGCGGCGGCGGCACGATGCCGTAGAGCAGCAGCCCAGGGCGGACCACGTCGTACCAGACGCGGGAATCGCGCAGCAGTGCGGCGCTGTTGCCCGCATGGCGCCGCACGCTTCGCACGGGCGACGACACCCCTCCCGCCGCTGCAGGCGCGAGAGCATCGATCGTCGCCAGCGCCTGGTCGAACCGCAGCCGCTGATCGTCGAACAGCGATCCTTCCGGATCGTCGGCCGTCGCGAAGTGCGTGTAGATCGCCTCCAGTCGAAGATTGGCGCTGCCGAGCAGCTCAGGCAGGGTGCGGCGGAGGTTGTCGTACCGGAACCCGAGGCGGTTCATGCCCGTGTCGATCTTGAGGTGGTAGCCGATGGTGATCCCGTGTCTGGCGGCCGCGGTCTGCACCGCGCGCGCGGCCGAGGGCGTCGAGATGGTGGGTGTCAGCGCGTATTCGAAGAGCCCATCGAGATCGCTGACGCTCAAGGCCCCGAACACCAGCACTGGCACTCGAACGCCCGCGCGCCTGAGCACGATGCCCTCTTCGATGTCGGCGCACGCGAGCATCGTGGCGCCCGCCTGTTCCAGCGCCAGCGCCACGCGCTCGGATCCGTGCCCGTAGGCGTTGGCCTTGACGACGGCGATGATCGAAGGAGGCGTGCGCCCGGGCTCGGCGGCGAGATGGCTCCTGATGGCGAGAAAGTTCCGTTTCAGCGCGTCGAGATCGATCCGGGCGACGGTGCTGCGGATCACGCCTGGGCGGCCAGGTTGGCGAACCGTGTCTGCTCGCGGAGAAACGCCAGCCGCACCACGCCGGTCGGGCCGTTGCGCTGCTTGGCGACGATGAGCTCCGCCGTGCCCGCGTCCGGATGGTTCGGATCCCGGTTGTAGGCGTCCTCGCGGTAGATCATGACGACGACGTCCGCATCCTGCTCGAGGGCGCCGGACTCGCGCAGGTCCGAGAGCTGCGGGCGGTGATCGGAGCGCGACTCGGGCGCGCGGCTCAACTGCGAGAGCACCACGATCGGCACGTTCAGCTCCTTGGCCAGCCCCTTGAGCGACCGCGAGACCGCCGCGAGCTCGAGCGTCCGGTTCTCGTAGCGGCCGCGGCTGTTCATCAACTGGATGTAGTCCACCACCACCAGGCTGAGGCCATGTTCCGCCTGGAGCCGCCTGGCCTTGGCGCGCATCTCCAGCACGCCCAGGTTGGCCGTGTCGTCGATGTACAGGCGCATCGCGCTCAGCGTCTCGAGCGCGTGCGAGATCCGGCCGTAGTCCTTCTGCCCGATCGCCCCGCTCATCAGGCGGTGGCTGTCGATCTGGGCCTCGGAGGTGAGCAGTCGCAGGAACAGCGACTCCTTCGACATCTCGAGGCTGAAGACGCCCACGCTGTGATCCGGCTGCATGGCCACGTACTGGGCGATGTTCAGCACCAGGCTCGTCTTGCCCATCGACGGCCGTGCCGCGATGATGACGAGGTCCCCTTTCTGGAGCCCGCGCGTCATGCCGTCGAGGTCGGCGAATCCCGTGGGGACGCCGGTCACCAGCCGCTTCTGCTCGAAGAGCTGCTCGATCTTCGGGAAGCTCTCCTTGACCAGGTCGCGCATCGGCACGAAGCCGGCCTTGAGCCGGTCCTCGGCCACCGCGAAGATCGCGCTCTCGGCCTCATCGAGCACAAGGTCGGATTCCTGATCGGCCTCGTAGGCGTTGGTGAGAATCTTGTTCGCCGCGTAGATCAGGTTGCGCAGCGTCGCCTTCTCCTTGACGATCCGCGAGTAGTACTCGACGTTGGTGGCCCGCGGCACGCCGTCCACGAGCGACGCGACGTAGGCAGGCCCGCCCACCTCGTCCAGGTCGCCCGCCCGCGCCAGTTCCTCCTTCAGCGTGACGAAGTCGATGGCGTGCCCGCGCTCGTTGAGCGCGACCATGCGCTCGAAAATGCGCCGGTGCGCGTCGCGGTAGAAGTCGCGCCCCTCGATGACCTGCGCCGCGAGATTGAAGGCATCGTTGTGCACGAGGATCGCGCCCAGGACGGAGCGCTCGGCTTCCAGGTTGTGCGGAAGCGTGCGTTCCCCGGCTGCAACGACGGTGTCGGCCATGAACGAACGAGGTGAACGAGGGTGGAGGAGGACGAGTGTAGCAGAAAATCAGATCCGCGCGAGCGCCTCGCGGACCTTCGCATAATCCGGCTCGTTCCGCGCGTCCTCGAGCGCCTCGCGATGCCGCACGATGCCCGATCGATCGATCACGAACACCGCACGCTTGGCGATGCCCTTCAGGCCGATCATGTCCTCGTCGAACACGCCGTAGTCGCGAATGACCGTCTTGTTGAAGTCGCTCAGGAGCGGAAAATTCAGTGTTTGGGCATCGGCCCACGCCTTGAGCGTGAAGAACGTGTCGACGCTGACCCCCAGCACGGCGGCGGAGACGCGCTTCAGATCGGCCATCGAGTCGCGGAACGTGCACATCTCGGTGGTGCAGACGCGGCTGAACGCGGCCGGAAAGAAGGCGAGCACCACCGGCCCTCTCACGAGCCGCTCGCTCAACGTCACCGGCTGGCGATCCTGATCGGGAAGCGTGAAATCGGGCGCCTTCGCGCCTACCTCGACGGCCACGGGCGTTCTCCTATCCTTCGATGTCCCTCGCGCGCTGCTCCCACTCGGCCATGAAGCGGAACACGTTCTCGGCCGGCGGCTGCGGCGAAAACGTCTCGAGCCACTGGACGGGCACGGAGCCGACGTTGGCAAAGGCATGGACGCATCCCACGCCCGTCCAGACGACGTCGCCCGCCTCGACCAGGTACCGCTCGCCGTCGAGCGTGGCCTGCACGGCTCCCGTGAGGATGTAGTACGCCTCCTCGAACGTGTGGTCGTGCAGCCCGATGCTGACGCCAGGCTGGTATTCGATGAGCAGCATCCGGTGATGGCGCGCGCCGAACTGCTCGTCGATCATCCATTTCAGAAAGACCCCTGGCAGCGTGCCCGCGCCCGTCCGCCCCTCGCCTGGCGGCGGGATCTGGCCGACGTCGAAATGCCCGAGCAGCGCGGGTGGCGTTGGGTCGGACCCATCGACGTCGTGCGCCTCGGCCGCCGACGGGAGCCGCGCGCTGCGGGCAAAGAACGTGTCGCGTTCGCGGCCGGCCGGCTTCGGCTGCGGCGCCGCCATCTGCAGCCAGCGGCCAGGCCCGCTCCCCGTGTTGCGCCAGGCATGCAGCATGCCCACCTTCACGGCGCCGAAGTCCCCGGGCTTCAGGCGATACGTCTGGCTCTCGATGGACACGAGGGGCTGGCCCTCCAGGACGTAGAACCCTTCCTCGTAGGAGTGGACGTGCGGCGCGATCGTGCCACCCGCCTCCAGGCTGTTGAGGCTCAGACCGGTGTGCACCGAGCCGCTGGTGTGATCGACCAGCGATGCATGGGTGTAGCCCGTGCTGTGGCCGGTATAGAGCGGCGGCGGACCAAGGACGGTGTTCGCAGAACGGCGGACGTAGTGCATGGAGACTCCGAACGCCATTATGATAGCCTTCGCGCGGTTCACCTATGGCCCAGTCTTCCGTCTATTCCCCGTCGGCCGTCGCCGCTCCCGCCCTTCCTTGGTACCGCACGATCACCCCGGAGCAGTGGCGCGTCCTGCTGGCCGCCAAGCTTGGCTGGATGCTGGACGCGATGGACTTCATGCTCTACGCGATGGCCATCGGCCAGCTGCGGGCCTATTTCGGCATCAACGATGCCATGGCCGGCCTGCTGGGCACCATCACGCTGGCGATGTCGGCCTGTGGCGGCATCATCTTCGGCTTCGTGGCGGACCGCTTCGGCCGCACCCGGGCGCTGATGGCCACGATTTTCATCTTCTCGCTGGCGTCGCTGGGGGCCTCCACCTCGCAGACGATCATCCAGCTGCTGATGTGGCGCGCCATCCTCGGCATCGGGATGGGCGGCGAGTGGGCGTCGGGCGCCGTGCTGGTGAGCGAGACGTGGCCGCCCGCGCACCGCAACAAGGCCATCAGCATCATGCAGTCGGGGTGGGCCATCGGCTACATCTTCGCCGCCGTGCTGGCCGGCATCTTCATCGATCTGCTGGGCCTGGGCGACAACGCCTGGCGCTGGCTGTTCGCGTTCGGCGCGGTGCCCGCCCTCTTTACGCTGTGGATCCGGCGCTCCGTGCCGGAACCGGCGGCGTGGACGGCACGGCGCGCCTCGACCGAGCCGCGACGCAACCCGTTCGCCGTGATCTTCGGGCCGACCTACCGCGCGCGCACGCTGCTCGTCGTCGCGCTCAACTCGGCGGTGCAGTTCGGCTACTGGGGCATCTTCTTCTGGCTCCCGTCGTTCCTCGCCCGTCCCGTCGAACAGGGGGGCGCCGGCATGAGCGTGGTGGGCTCGATCGGCTGGATCATTCCGATCCAGATCGGCGCCTATCTGGGCTACCTGACGTTCGGCTTCATCGCCGACCGGCTGGGCCGCAGCCGCACGTTCATCCTGTTCATGGTGACGGCGGCGCTCATCGTGCCGATCTACGGCCAGATGGCGCGCAGCCCGCTGGTGCTGATGCTGCTCGGGCCGCTGTTCGGCTACGCCGCCCACGGCTACTTCAGCATGTTCGGCGGCTTCATCGCGGAGCTGTTCCCGACGGCGGTACGCGCCACCGGGCAGGGCACCAGCTACAATCTCGGGCGGCTGGCGGGCGCCGTGGCGCCGTACACCATCGGCGCGATTGCCACGCTGCCAGGCATAGGGATCGGCCTGGCGATGGCCACCACGTCCGGCTTCTTCCTGCTGGCGGCGCTGATCATCCTGACGCTGCCCGATCGGAGCGGGCAGGAATTGGAAGCATGAAAGGAGTGATACCCGTGCACGTCTCTCGAATTCCTCTCCTGTTCTCGTCCTTCGTTCTCGTATCCATACTCACCGCCGGCTGCGGTCAACCCGCGGCGCCGCCCGCGGAACAAGCCGCGCCGGCCGCGGCCCCCGCGCAGGACGCGGTCGAGCGCGGACGCTACCTGGCGACGGTCATGGACTGCAACGGCTGCCACACGCCGTTCGTCAAGGGCGAGCCCGACATGACGCGCATGCTGTCGGGCCACCCGCAGGACGTGGCGATCACGGCGCCCCCGCCGCGGCCCGCGGCGCCGTGGGCGGTGGTCCTCAGCGACACGAACACCGCCTGGGCGGGCCCGTGGGGTGTGTCCTTTACGACCAACCTCACACCGGATCGCGCCACGGGCATTGGCGGCTGGAGCGAGCAGTTGTTCATCGAGGCGATCCGGCAAGGCAAGAAGTCGGGCGTCGGACGTCCGCTGCTGCCGCCGATGCCGTGGGCGATGTACGCCAAGCTCACGGACGAGGACCTGGCGGCGATCTACGCGTACCTGATGACCATCGCGCCGATCGAGAACCGCGTGCCGAACGCGATCCTGCCCGCGGGCGCGCCAGGCACGAACTAGACGTAAGGCCTTGGGCCTCGAGGGCGAGGATGGCCGGTCCCCTGGCTGGGCCTCACGGTGATGAGGGGCAGTTGCAGGCGGGGCTGCCCTTGTCGAAGATGATGCGCCACTCGCCCGCGGGTTCACGGCGCCAGATGGACGTGAACGTGCCGATCAGCGCGCCGTCAGGATCCCGAACCCGCCCGGTGCTGAGCGCCAGCGTGCCCGAGTCGAGCACCTCGACGCGCTCCGGTTCCCAGGAGAACGGCGCGTCGGGCGCCTCGAAATAGCGACGCCACCAGTCGGCCACTTGCACGCTGCCGCGCAGCGGTTCGTCTCCTGAAAAGAAGATCGCTTCATCCGACAGGAAGGACGTGAAGGCGGCATGATCGCGGGCGGCCATCGTCCGGGCGAACGCGCGCTCGGTTTCCAGCACCTGCTGCTCGAGCGCCTCGACGTCAGCGTTCGGCGGGGAGCAGGCGCATCCGGAGAAGAGCACGGCCGCGCTCAGCAGGATGACACGCGGGCACGGGAGCTCCCTGGACGAAGAGGCGAGCGCGTAGTGAGCTGCGATGCGTCCGAAAGCCATGATCGCTCTGTGTCCAACAGGCGGCCGTAGTCTTGTTGGACGGCTCCGCTCGCGCTACAGTACCCGATATGAAGCTCGCCATCGAGCTGCCCTCCGCCCAGGCCGACAGGCTGCGTGCGGAGGCTGCTCGTCTCGGTCTCTCGCCGGAAGATCTGGCCCGAGCGGCGCTCAGCGACCTGCTCTCTACGCCAGACGCCGAGTTCGAGAAGGCGGCCCGCCGAGTGCTCGCCAAGAATCGGGACCTGTACAAGCGCCTGGCCTGATGCGCTAAGTGTTCCTGATGTTGAACGGGTATGAGATCGTGGCGTCCGTGGATGAACAGGAGCAACTGATGCTCGACCTGGCCGCAGGTGAGAAGACGCGCGAACAGCTGGCCGAGTGGCTCGAGCATCATCTCAAGCCGATTCGTTGATAGGTCTGTCTGAAATCAAATCCCGCCGAGGCAGAGGTACTTGATCTCCAGGAACTCCTCGATGCCGTACTTCGATCCCTCGCGCCCGAGGCCCGACTCCTTCACGCCGCCGAACGGCGCCACCTCGGTGGAGATGAGGCCCGTGTTGATCCCCACCATCCCCGCCTCGAGCGCCTCGGCCACCCGCCACACGCGCGCCAGGTCCCGCCCGTAGAAATACGACGCGAGCCCGAACTCGGTGTCGTTGGCCAGCGCGATGGCCTCCTCGTCGGTCTTGAAGCGGAACAGCGGCGCCACGGGCCCGAATGTCTCCTCACGCGCCACGAGCATGGCGGGCGTCACGTCGGTCAGCACGGTCGGCTCGTAGAAGCGCCCGCCCAGCGCGTGCCGCCGCCCGCCGACGACGACCTTCGCGCCCTTGGCCAACGCGTCCGCCACGTGCTCCTCCACCTTGGCCACCGCCTTGTCGTCGATGAGCGGACCCTGGGTCGCGCCCGCTTCGAGTCCCGACGCGGGCTTGAGCCTCGCCGCCGCCGCCGCGAGCTTGCTGGCAAACGCGTCGTACACCCCGTCCTGCACGAGAATCCGGTTCGCGCACACGCACGTCTGCCCCGAGTTGCGGTACTTCGACGCGATGGCTCCCTCCACCGCCGCATCCAGATCCGCATCGTCGAACACGATGAACGGCGCGTTGCCGCCCAGCTCGAGCGAGATCTTCTTCACCGTGGCGGCACACTGCGCCATGAGCAGCTTGCCGATCTCCGTGGACCCGGTGAACGACAGCTTCCGCACGGTGGGGTTGGACGTCAGCTCGCCGCCGATCTCCGAGGCCGACCCGGTGACGACGTTGAGAACGCCCTCGGGCATGCCCGCGCGCTCGGCCAGCTCGGCAAGGGCCAGCGCCGAGAACGGCGTCTGGGACGCAGGCTTGAGCACCACCGTGCAGCCGGCCGCGACGGCCGGTCCGGCCTTGCGCGTGATCATTGCCAGCGGAAAGTTCCACGGCGTGATGCAGGCCACCACGCCCACGGGCTGCTTGATGACGACGATGCGCTTGTCGGGCTGGTGACCGGGGATCGTATCGCCGTAGACGCGCTTGGCCTCCTCGCCGAACCATTCGAGGAAGCCGGCCGCGTACGCCACCTCGCCGCGCGACTCGCCGAGCGGCTTGCCCTGCTCGATGGTCATCAGCCGCGCGAGATCTTCCTGGTTCGCCAGCATCAGCTCGAACCAGCGGCGCATCACGGCGGCGCGCTCCTTTGCGGTCTTCTTGCGCCAGGCGGGCCACGCGCGGGAGGCGGCCTCGATGGCCTCGCGCGTCTCGAGCGCGCCGAACTTCGGGACGGTGCCGATCGCCTCGCCTGTGGCGGGGTTGTCGACGCTGAGGGTGGCGCCCGAGCGCGCGTTCGCCCACGCGCCGTCCACGTAGCAGGCCTGCCGGAAGAGCTTGGGATCGGTGAGCGACACGCCGGTGTGGGCTGCGGTGGTCTGCATGGTGATCTCCCAGGCGGACCTGCCCTTCGACTCCACTCAGGGCACCCCGAGCGAAGTCGAGGGGTACAGGTCCGCCTCTACGGAACGCGGTGTTGGGTGGATCCAAAGGTCCGCCTCTACGAGACCCGGCTCGGGCCGACCTGAAGGTCGGCCTCTACATCGACTGCGTCGGATCGATCGTCCGCAGCCGCGTCACGACGTCGCTCAGGAACGCGGCGGCGCGCGCGCCGTCCACCACGCGATGGTCCGACGAGAGCGTGACCGTCATCGTCGGCCTGACGCGAGGCTGGCCGTCGACCGCCACCACGCGATCGGTGATGGCGCCCACCGCCAGGATGCCCGCCTGTGGCGGCACGATGATCGCCGTAAAGGCGTCCACCTCGAGCATGCCCAGGTTGCTGATCGTGAACGTCGCGCCGCCGAGATCCGCTGGCTGCAGGCGACCGGCGCGGGCGCGATCGGCCAGCTCGCGGCGGCGGCGGGCCAGATCGCCGAGCGAGAGCCGATCGGCGTGGTGAATGACGGGGCTGACGACCGCGTGCTCCACCGCGATGGCGACCGCGACGTTCACGTCCGGGTGGACCGTGATGCCCTCGGGCGTCCAGCTCGCGTTCATGCGCGGATGCGCCACCAGTGCCCGCGCCACGGCCATCACGATCAGATCGGTGTGCGTGGCCTTGACGCCGTGCGACCGCTCGATGGCCGGATGGACCTGCTCCCGCGCGGCGTTCAGCGCCGTGGCGTCCACGTCGCGCGTGACGAAGAAGTGCGGCACGGTCGTCCAGCTCTGCGTCGTCCGCTCGGCCATGAGGCGGCCGATGGTTGTTGGGGGTTCTGGGCGGACCTGAAAGTCCGCCTCTACGACAGGAGCCTTTCGGGCACCTGAGGCTCCTTGGGCGGCCTTCAAGATGTCTTCCGTAAGGATCTCGCCTCCGGAGCCGGAGCCGGCGATCTGCGTGAGGTCGACGCCGTGCTCCTTCGCAAGGCGGCGCGCTTTCGGGGAGATGCGGGGGCCGCCCGCGGCCGTCGCGACCGGACCGGCCGCGGCCGCCACGGGCGCAGGCGTGGCGTCCACGCGCCGGCCGGTCTGCGCGGGCGCCGAGGTCGGGGCGGGCGGTGTCTCGCCCGCCTGCACGAGCCACGCGATGGTCTGACCCACGGGAATCACGTCGCCTTCCCGCGCCGTGATCCCCGCCAGAATGCCATCGCCGAGCGCCTCGACCTCGACCACCGCCTTGTCGGTCTCGACCTCGAGGAGCATCTCGCCTTTCCTGACCGGCTCGC
>JACQTK010000201.1 GCA_016210845.1 Acidobacteriota bacterium
GTCCTCGTGGAGCAGCTTCGCGTAGTCGCGATCCGAGTACCAGCGCGAGCGCCAGGTCTTGTTGAAGCCGAGCCGGAATCCGTACGGGTGAACCTTCTGGCCCACGGTGTCCTCTCTTTGAAGTCCGCAGTAGGCAGTTCAGAGCCCGTTCTGCCTACTGCCTACTGCCTACTGCCTTTCGCTCGCACCGGCGTGCCCGCCGCCGCGTCCCCGTCCGCCCTTCGACTGGCGCTCAGGGCGCCCCGAGCGGAGTCGAGGGGCGTCGCGACGCGCGCGATCTTGAGCGGCCGCTCGGCCACCCGTACCGTCAGGTGGGCCGTCCGCTTGGTGATGCGGAACGCGCGGCCCATCGGCGCGGGCCGCACGCGCTTCATCGACGGCCCCTGATTGGCGTGGCACGCCGACACGTAGAGCCGCTCCACGTCGCCTCCGTACCCCTCCTTCTGCTGGGCGTTGGCGACGGCGGACCGGAGCACCTTCGCCAGCTCGCGCGCGATCGTCTTGCGCGTGAACTGCAGCGTGGCGAGCGCCTGGTTGACGCCCTTGCCCCGAATCAGCTCGCACACGAGCCCCGCCTTCTGAGCGGAGGTCCGCATGCCGCGCGCCGTCGCCTGTGCCTCGATCATGTCAGCTCCCGTTACGCTTTGGTGGCCGGAGCCGCCGCGGCCGGCGCGCCGGCCGCGGGCGCAGCGGCCGCCGCCTTTTCCGTCTTCGTCGTGTGCCCCTTGAACGTGCGCGTCGGCGCGAACTCGCCGAGCTTGTGGCCCACCATGTTCTCGGTCACGTACACCGGGATGAACTTCTTCCCGTTGTGCACGGCCATCGTGTGACCCACCATCTCGGGGATCACCGTCGACCGGCGCGACCAGGTCTTGATGACGCGCTTCTCGTTGGTCCGGTTCATCGCCTCGACCTTCTCGAGCAGCGAGGTGTCGACGAACGGGCCCTTCTTCAGTGACCTACTCATGTGTCAGTTCCTAGTGCTTCGTGCCTGGTGCCTGGGTGTTCCTGGTGCCTGGTCGTGCCGGGTGCCTGGTGCTTGGCGGTGCCTGGTGCACCAAGCACGACCAAGAACCGGGGACCAACCCCAACCAGGCACGAAGCACCAGGCACGCAGCACCTACTTGGTTCTCCGCTGCACGATGAACCGATCCGTGTCCTTCCGGCGGCGCGTCTTGTAGCCCTTGGTGGGCTGGCCCCACGGGGACACGGGATGGCGGCCGCCCGAGGTCTTGCCCTCGCCGCCGCCGAGCGGATGGTCCACGGGGTTCATCGCCACGCCGCGCACGTGCGGACGCTTGCCGAGCCAGCGGCTGCGGCCCGCCTTCCCGATCGACACGTTCTCGTGGTCGAGGTTGCCGACCTGGCCAATCGTGGCGAGGCACTCGACGCCGATCTTCCGGATCTCGCCCGAGGGCATCTTCACCGACGCGTACTCGCCCTCGCGCGCGACCAGCTGCACCGACGATCCGGCGCTGCGCGCGATCTGGCCGCCCTTGCCCGGCCGCAGCTCCACGTTGTGGATCTGCGTGCCGAGCGGAATGTTCTTCAGCGGCAGACAGTTGCCCGGCAGGATGTCGACGTTGTCGCCGGCCACGATCGTGTCACCCACCTTCACGCCCACCGGCTGCAGGATGTACCGCTTCTCGCCGTCCGCGTAGGTCACCAGGGCGATCCGGGCCGAGCGGTTCGGGTCGTACTCGACCGTCGACACCTTGCCCGGAATGTCCTTCTTGTCGCGCTTGAAGTCGATCACCCGGTACAGACGCTTGTGGCCGCCGCCGCGCCACCACGACGTCAGCTGGCCGCGGTTGTTGCGGCCGCCGGACCGGTCCAGCTTCTGGGTCAACGGACGATACGGTTCGCTCGTCGTGATCTCGTCGAAGGTCTGCACCGTCTGGAACCGCTGTCCCGGCGACGTGGGGTTGTATTTGCGAATAGGCATCTCTGTGGTCCTTGTAGGCCTCGGGCCTCAGGCCTCAGCAGGCGTCAGGCTCCCTGCAAGAATTCGGGAAGCCTCTCCCCCTCCCGCAGCTTCACGTACGCCTTCTTCCAGTCGGAGCGCCGGCCAAGGTACCGTCCCTGGCGCCTCATCTTGCCGTGCGCGAGCGACGTCCGGACGCTCTCCACCTTGGAGCCGAGCAGCTGCTCGACGGCGCGCCGGATGTCGATCTTGTTGGCGCCCATCGCCACCTGGAAGACGAGCGTCCGCCCGTCCTCCCGGAGGATGGTCGTCTTCTCGGTGATGAGCGGACGCCGGATGACATCTGTGAGTTTCATCGCTGTCGCTCCTACCCGAGCGCCTCCTGGAGCCTCTCCAGGGCGGCGCGCGTCAGCACGACCCGCCGCGTGTTCACCACGTCGCGGGCGCTCACGCGACTACTGGGCAGCACGCGGATGCCCTCGATGTTGCGCACCGAGAGCGTGAGCCGATCCTCGGGCTTCACGTCCACGATGAGCGCCTTCCCCTCGACCCCCAGACCCTTCAACATCTCGGCCGCGGCCTTCGTCTTGATCTCCGCCACGCTCAGCGCCTCGACGATGATCACCTGGCCGTCGCGGAGCTTCTGGGTGAGCGCCGCGCGGAGCGCGCCCTTCTCGACCTTTCGCGGGAGCTGGTACGCGTAGCTCCGCGGCTGAGGGCCGAACACCGTGCCGCCCTTGCGCCACAGCGGGTTGCGGATCTCGCCCACGCGCGCGCGGCCCGTGCCTTTCTGCCGCCACGGCTTCTTGCCGCTGCCGCTCACGGCGGCGCGGGTCTTGGTGGCATGGGTGCCGCGGCGCTCGGCGGCGTTTGCGCGCACGACCGACTCGTGGATGAGGTCGACCTTGACCCGCCCGCCGAACACCTCGTCCCGCAGGTCGATGGATCCGACCTTCTCGTTCTGCTGGTTGACCACATCAACGGTCATGATTGGCTTCCGCGGGCCGACCTAAAGATCGGCCCCTACAAACTGCCTACTGCCTACCTACTTCTTGCCCTTCTTCTTGACCGGCTCGACCTGCGCCACCTTGATCGGCTTGGCCGCGACCGCCTTGCGGATCACGACCACGCTGTTCGGCCCGCCAGGGACCGATCCCTCGACCAGCAGCAGGTTGTTGTCGGCGTCGACGCGCAGCACTTTCACGTTCCGGGTCGTCACCTGGGCGTTGCCCATGTGACCGGCCATCCGCATGCCCCTGACGACGCGCGAGGGATAGGACGAGGCGCCGATCGAGCCCGGAGCCCGGTGGAACATCGATCCGTGCGTGGCGCGTCCGCCCCGGAAGTGATGCCGCTTCACCACCCCCTGGAAGCCCTTGCCGCGGCTCGTCCCGATGACGTCCACACGCTCGCCGTCCGCGAAGATCGTCACGTTGACCTGGTCGCCCGCCTTCGGCGGATCGCCGCCCGCCTTGAGCGTGACCTCGCGCCGCACGCGCGTGGGCGGCACGCCGGCCTTCTTGAAGTGGCCCTGCGCGGGCTTGTTCTCCTTGGTCGGCTTCGCCTCGACGAGCCCGAGCTGCACGGCCTCGTAGCCGTCGCGGTCGACGGTCTTGACCTGGGCCACGACGCACGGCCCCGCCTTCAGCACCGTCGCGGGCGACACGGTGCCATCGGCGGCAAACAGCTGCGTCATCCCGACTTTTCTGCCAATCAGTCCCGTGACCATACGAATCTCTCAGCCGGCACACGCGGGGGCTGAAGCCCCCGCGCTACAAGCGCTCCTTCACCTGTAGAGCGCAGGCTTCAGCCTGCGCGACAGCGCTTCAGCCTGCGCGGCGCGCGGATTCACTTCCCGTGTTCCTTGCCGAACGCCTTGATCTCCACGTCAACCCCTGCCGGGAGATCGAGCTTCATCAGGGCGTCCACCGTCTGCGGCGTCGGGTCGACGATGTCCAGCAGCCGCTTGTGGGTGCGGATCTCAAACTGCTCGCGCGATTTCTTGTCGACGTGCGGCCCGCGCAGGACCGTGA
>JACQTK010000203.1 GCA_016210845.1 Acidobacteriota bacterium
GATGCGCTGCGTGGCGATCGGGTCCAGCGCCGACGCGGGCTCGGCCATCAGCAGGATGTCGGGGCGCACGGCCCGCGCGCGCGCGATGCAGAGCCGCTGCTGCTGGCCCCCCGACATCGCCAGCGCCGAGTCGTGCAGCCGGTCCTTCACCTCCTCCCACAGCGCCGCCTGCCGCAGGCTCTCCTCGACCCGCGCCGCCAGCTCGCCGCGGCTGCCCGCCATGCCGTTGATCCGCAGGCCGTAGGCCACGTTGTCGAACACGCTCTTCGGGAACGGGTTCGACTTCTGGAACACCATCCCGACGCGCCGCCGCAGCTCCACCACGTCGACGCCCGAGGAGTAGATGTCGGCGCCGTCGATGAGCACGCGGCCGTCGACGCGCGTGCCCGGGATGATGTCGTTCATGCGGTTGAGCGTCCGCAGGAACGTGCTCTTGCCGCAGCCGGACGGCCCGATGAACGCCGTGACGACGTTCCGCTGGATGCGGAGGGAGATGTCCTGGAGCGCCCGCGTCTCGCCGTAGTAGAAGTTCAGCCCCTCCACCTCGATCTTGACCGGGTGGTCGGCGGCAGGCGCCGCGCCACGCCGCGCCGCCAGGCCCGCGAGGGAGGGCACCGCAGGAGGCGCAGGGCTCATCCGAGCTTCTTCTGGTAGCGATCGCGCAGCCATATCGCCGCCGCGTTCATGGTCACCAGCAGCACGAGCAGGACGAGGATCCCCGCCGCCGCCACCGCGTGAAACTCGCGCTGCGGTCGGGACACCCAGTTGAAGATCTGGATCGGCAGCACGGTGAACGGCGACCAGATGCTGTCCGGGGCGAATGGCACGAACGTCAGCGCCCCGATCGTAATGAGGGGCGCCGTTTCGCCGATGGCCCGCGACAGCGCGAGGATCGTCCCCGTAAGGATACCCGGCAGCGCGACCGGGAGCACCTGATACCACACCGTCTGCCATTTCGTGGCGCCCAGCGCGTAGGATCCCTCGCGAATCGAGCCCGGTACCGCGCGCAGCGCCTCGCGCGTCGAGAGGATGATCACTGGCAGCACGAGAAGCGCCAGCGTGGCGGCGCCTGCCAGCACGCTGGGCCCCATGGCGAGCATGCGGACGAACAGCCCCAACCCCAGCAGGCCGTAGATGATCGAGGGCACCGCCGCCAGGTTCGTGATGTTGATCTCGATGAGGCGCGCCAGGCGGCTGCGGGTGCCGTATTCCTCGAGGTAGATGGCGCCCGCGATGCCCACGGGCACCGCCAGCACCGCCGTCACCAGGATGACGAAGATGCTGCCCGTCAGCGCGTGCCAGATGCCGGCCTGTTCCGGACGCCGCGACGCGATGCGCGTCAGGAAGTCCCAGGAGAGCCGGCTGGCGCCGTCGCGCCAGACGTCGGCGATGAGCGTGGCCAGGAACACGAGAGCGAGGCAGAGGATCGCCAGCGCGAGCACCTGGAACAGCAGGTCGATGCGCCGCCGCCAGGCGATGGCCCGCAGGGCCCGGCCGTCGGCGGAGGTGGTCAGCACGGTGCCGTTCACGCGTACTCCTCGCGATATCGTTCGCGCAGCCACGCGCTCGCGAGGTTGAGCGAGAAGGTACTCAGGAACAGGAGCATGCCGACGGCGAAGATCGTCCGGTACTCCAGCGTCCCCTGCGGCGTGTCGCCCAGGCTCACCTGGACGATGTAGGCGGTCATCGTCTCGACGGGGACGAGCGGATTCCAGGTGAGCCGCGGCTGCTGGCCGGCCGCAACGGCCACGATCATCGTCTCGCCGACGGCACGCGACACCGCCAGGATGAAGGCCGCCGTGATGCCCGAGAACGCCGCGGGCAGGACCACCCGCAGGCTCGTCTGCATCCGCGTGGAGCCCAGCGCGTACGAGCCTTCACGCAGGCCCCGCGGCACGCCCTGCATGGCGTCCTCGGAGAGCGAGGAGACGAGCGGCAGGATCATGATGCCCATCACGATGCCAGGGCCAAGGGCGTTGAAGCCCGCCAGGTCCGGAATCAACCGCTGCAGCAGCGGAGTCACGAACAGGAGCGCGAAGTAGCCGTAGACGACGGTGGGGACGCCAGCCAGGATTTCGAGCACGGGCTTGACGGCCCGCCGGACGCCCGGCCTGGCGTACTCGCTGAGGTAGATGGCGCTCAGCAGGCCCATCGGCAGCGCCACCACCATGGCGATGGCCGACACGAGCACAGTGCCCATGATCAGCGGCAGTACGCCAAAGCGTGGCGTGGCGAAGAGCGGCGTCCATTCGGTGCCGAACAGGAACTCGGCGACCGGCACCTCGCGCAGGAACGCGAACGTCTCGACGGCGAGCACCAGAATGATGCCCGCCGTCGTGCCGATCGAGAAGAGGGCGGACGCAAACAGCGCCCACTCGATGGCCGGCTCGAAGCGCTTCATCGCTGCTTGGCGAGCAGCTGTTCGAGCGTCATGCCGACCTGGGAGCCGCCTTCGCCGAATGCCGTGCCGACGCGGCGTTCCGCGAAATGCCGTTCGACCAGCTCGTAGATCTGCGGTGTGAGCTCGATGTAGCCCACCTCGCGGATGAGGGCCTGGCTGGTGAAGAATGACTCGACGAACTGCTGCACCTCCGGGCGATCGGCGGCCGTCCGGGACACGTAGATGAACAGCGGACGCGAGAGGGGTTGATAGGTGCCCTCGCGGACGGTTTCCGCCGAAGGCACGATGGGCCCCGCGCCGTTGTCCGCCTGCTCATCGTCGACAGGCACGACCTTGAGGCGCTCGCGGTTCTGCTCGACGTAGGCCAGCGGCAGGAACCCGAGCGCGAGCTCGTCGCTCGCCACGCCCTGCACCAGGACGTTGTCGTCCTCGCTCGACGTGAAGTCGCCGCGGCTGGCGCCTTCCTTGCCGACCGTGGCCTCGGTGAAGTAGTCGTAGGTGCCCGAGTCGACGCCCGCCCCGAACAGGCGGATCTCCCGGTCGGGCCAGGAGCCGCGCATCTGGCTCCAGCGCGTGACCTTGCCCTGCGCCTCGGGCGACCAGAGCGTCCTCAGCTCCGCCACCGTGATGCGATCCGCCCACGTGTTCTTCGGATTGACGACGACGGCGATGCCGTCGTAGGCGATGGGCAGCTCGATGTACTCGATCCCCGCGGTGCGGCAGGCATCGATCTCGGCCTGGCGGATCGGGCGCGAGGCGTCGCTGATGTCGGTCTCGCCGCGGCAGAAGCGCTGAAAGCCGCCCCCGGTCCCCGAAATCCCGACCGTCACGCGGACGCCCGTCTTAGCGAAAAACTCCTCGGCGACAGCCTCGGTGATGGGAAACACGGTGCTGGAGCCGTCGACACGGATGAGGGTCGCGGAGGTGGACTCGCCGGCCGGCTGCGTCCCCCTGCCGCACGCGGCGAGCGCCACGACGGATCCGGCAATCGCGGCGCCGCGAATGATGTGTTGCAGCATGGGCCCACGCTAGCGAAGGGGAATTTCGCACCCGTTTCTGCAATGTTAATTCCGTGTTACGGGCGCGGCTGGGGCAGAGACGCTCGACGCCCAGCCGCGCCTAGTCGCGGCCGCTCGCGGCCGCGACCGCGACGCGCACGATTTGCGCACGAGCTTCTCGAACGGGCCGAGATGGCGCCGCGCCGCCCAGACCTCCAGCTCCGCGTTGCCCGAGGTGCGGAGCTGGAGCAGCAGCTCGGTGCCGCGGTCCCGCAGCTCGAGGGCAGAGATCACCTGCGCGTGGCTGCGGTCGAGGCTCTCGGCCACGCGCAGGATGGAGGCGAGCATCCGCACCGTGCGGCGCAGCGGCAGCCGCAGCTGCGCATATTCCTCGTGGACCTTGGTGCCGATGTCGATGGCCGCCACACGCATGGAGATATACTGCTGGGACGGATGAACGATCTGGAGGTGCTGATCGCGCGCGTGCGCGCCGTCCAGGGCTCCGCCAGCGCGGCCAGCCTGCGGCTGTCGGCCGATCTGGATCAGGTCGTGCGGCGGCTCGAGACGGAGTGCCGCCGGCTGCACGGCCACTACATGGCCCTGCGCAGGCTGCTGCTCGCCATCTGCGACCGGACGCGTGCCGCCGCGGAGGGCGGGCGCACCGCATCGGCCGCCTGAGCCTTCGGCCATGGGCGGTCCCTGCGAGCTGTACCTCGTTCGTCATGCGATTGCCGCCGAGCGCGGGGACGACTGGCCCGACGACGACCAGCGGCCGGTGACCGAACGGGGCATCGCGCGCTTCAAGGAGGCCGTGGATGGCCTGGCCTGGCTCGGCGTGACGATCGACGAGATCTTCACGAGCCCGCTGGTCCGTGCGCGGCAGACTGCGGATCTGTTGTCCGCCGGTCTGCCGGGCAAGCCGGCGATCAAGCTGCTCGACGCGTTGTCGCCCGGTCAGGCGCCCGCCTCCGTGCTCGCGCAGCTCGCCAGGGCCGCACGGCGCCGACGGCTGGCACTCGTCGGGCACGAGCCAGGGCTCGGCGAGCTGGCCGCGCACCTGATCGGCGCGGGCCGCGCCGTGCCCTTCAAGAAAGGCGGCGTCTGCCGCGTCGACGTCGAGAGCCTCAGCTCCCGCCGCGCGGGCGCGCTGGTGTGGTTCCTGACGCCGAAGATGCTGCGGCGGCTGGGACGAGCGACGTAGGCCACAAAGACGGTTTAGCCACAAAGGGCACCAAGATCACCATGGGAGAGCACAATGATCGCAACGAGAAGAAAACACCCTTCGTGATCTTTGTGTTCTTTGTGGCTTAGATCGTCTTCGTGCCTCGTGGCTAGGTCGCAGCGCGTCGCCGTCATCATCAACCCCATCTCTGGCACCGGCGGCCGCCTCGACGTCGCGCGGCGGCGCGCGGAGCGGGCCGCCGCGCTGCTCGCGACACGCGGCGTCGGGGGGGACGTCTTCCTCACCGGGCATCCGGGACACGCGCGCGAGCTGGCCAAGGCCGCCCTGGCGCGCGGTGTCTCCACGGTCGTCGCATGGGGCGGCGATGGCACGGTCAACGAGGTGGCGTCGGCCCTCGTGTTTCGCGAAGCCGCACTGGGGATCGTCCCTGGCGGCTCCGGCAACGGCCTGGCGCGCGCGCTCGGGATTCCGTGCGATCCCGACCGGGCGCTCGAGACGGCGCTCGCTGGACGTGAGTACGTGATGGATGCGGGCGAGCTCGACGGCCGTCTGTTCTTCAACGTGGCGGGCCTCGGCCTGGACGCCCGCGTCGCCCACCGCTTTGCGGCCGAAGGCCTCGTGCGGCGCGGCTTTCTGCGCTATCTCGCGATCACGGTTCACGAGCTGTTCTCCTCTTCCGCCGACACGCACACAGTCGTCGCCGACGGCCGCGCGATGCGCACGCGCGCGCTCCTGGTGGCCGTGGCCAACGCCCGCCAGTACGGCAACGGCGCGGTGATTGCTCCATCCGCGCGTGTGGATGACGGGCTGCTCGACGTCGTGGTCGTCGGCGACCGGTCGCCGATCCGCGCGCTCGCGCAGATGCCGCGCGTCTTCATGGGCCGCATCGCGAGCGTGCCGGGTGTCACCATACGCACCGCGGTCGAGATCGAGATCACCTCGGCGCGGCCTGTGCTCTATCACGTGGACGGCGAGCCGTACGTCGGCGGCGCGTCGATCGTCGCGCAGCCGCGGCCGCAGGCGCTGCGGGTGATGGTCCCCGCAGCACGTCTTTCACGCGCAGGCTGACACCTGCGCTCGACGTCGATCAGCTGTTGGCGCGGCGGCTTCCGGGCGGATGTCTACGACCGTGACGCGAGCACGCGGCGGACTTCGGCGATCAGCGCCCCCGGCGGGCACGGCTTCGGGACGAACCAGTCGCAGCCGGCGCGCGTGGCCCGCTGCAGCTCGAGCGCCCCGTCGTGCGCCGTCAGCGCCACGACCGGAATGTGCGCCGTCCGCGCGTCGTTCTTCAGCCGCTGCGTGGCTTCCCATCCGTCGAGCACGGGCAGACTGAGGTCCATGAGGACGACGTCAGGGAGGCGGGTGGAGGTGTGGGCGATGGCGTCGGCGCCGTCGGCGGCTTCGATCACGTCGAAGCCCGAGATCGCCAGCTCCTGGGCGTACAGCTGCCGCAAGTCGGCCTGATCCTCCACGATGAGGACGAGCGGCCGCTGCCGCTCCACGGGCGGCGCCAGCGGGGCTGTACCGGCCATCACGTCGATTATCCCATACCCGAATTCAGGTAGCCCGATCTCTCAAAGCCGTTGACAGTCAGCGGCTTAACCGGATATTTTCACCGTCGTTCCCGTGCGATCAGGCCGCCACTGTCGGGATCGGTGTGCAATCTCGCGACGCGACTCGGCGGCAGGGTGTCCCCGGCCACGTAACCCGGAAGATACAGGTGTGACAGGAGTGTTGTCGTGATAACTCATACGAAGGCGGTCCCCGCGTTCGCGATCGCGTTGGCCCTGCTCGTCGGTCCGCTCGTGCTCGCTCAAGTTCAGCTGATCCCCGCGGATCGGCGGGTGGACCTGCTCGTCAAGACGCGCAGTATCGAGCAACCGCAGCTCAGTCAGTACGCCGTGCCACTCCCTGCGGGGAATCGGCTCACCATGTTGCCGGTAGCGGGCAACGTCTACATGGTGGCCGGTGCTCCGGGCAACATCGCCGTGCAGGCGGGCGAGGACGGCGTGGTCCTCGTCAACACCGGCCGGGCGGACGTCAGTGAATGGGTCCTCCAGGCCGTGCAGGCGGTGTCGACGCGTCAGATCAACATCGCCGTCATGACGAACCCCAACCCCGATCATTTCGGCGGGAACGCCAACATCGCCGCGACGGGACGGAACCCGACGCAGGGGCAGCAGCAGTTGGGCGGGCCGGTCCGCAACACGAATCAGGACTTCGACGCGGGTCTCCCCGCTGGCGGGGGCGGCCGTGGTGGACTGCAGGCGCCGGGGGCCATCATCTTCGGCCACGAGAACGCGCTGAACTTCATGAGCGCGCCCACCGGGCAGGCCTCGGCCTATCCGTTCGAGTTCTGGCCGACCAGCACGTTCTTCACGCCGAAGAAGACGTACTACTGGAACGGCGAGGCGATCGAGATGATCTCGGAGGTGGGCGCCACGACCGACGGCGACATCATGGTGTTCTTCCGCCGGTCCGACGTGATTGCGGCGGGCGACGTGATCAACGCGCTCGGGTACCCGCGCATCGATGTCGAGCGCGGCGGCAGCATCCAGGCCGAGCTCGAGGCGCTCAACGACATCGTCGAGCTGACCGTTCCGTCCTACAACCAGCAGGGGGGCACCAAGGTCATTCCGGGCTACGGCCGCATTTACCAGGAGCACGACGTCGTCATGTATCGCGACATGATGACGATCATCCGCGACCGCGTGCAGCTCGGGATCGAGAAGGGGATGACGCTCGCGCAGATCCAGGCGCAGCGTCCGACGCTCGACTACGACGGCCTCTACTCGACGCCCGAGTACACGGGTGAGATGCTCGTCGAGACGATCTACCGGAACCTCACGGCGGCCTCCAACCGGACCGCCGCGGCCCGCTAGGCCGAGAAGGAGTGCCGACATGCGCGACATGAGGACGTCCTTCCTGCTCCTGGCTGCTCTGCTGTTTGCCACGCCGGCCCTTGCCCAGGTGGACATCTCCGGGGAGTGGGGCCGCAACAACCACGAGGACCAACCGCACCGCGGGCCAGGTGCGGAGCTCGGCGACTACACGGGAATGCCGATCAACGCCGTGGCGCGGCAGTGGGCCGAGAGCTGGGACGCGTCGATTCTCTCGCAGCCCGAGCAGCAGGCGCGGCCGCACCCGGCCCAGTACTCGATGCGCGGGCCGCAGCCGAACATGCGGATCCAGAAGATCGTCGACCCGGTGACCGCGCGCCTGATTGCCTACACGCTGGCAGGATTCTTCGGCCGGGCCGATCGCGTGATCTGGATGGACGGCCGCCCGCACCCCTCCGAGTACGCCGAGCACACCTGGGGCGGGTTCTCGACGGGGGAGTGGGTGGACGGCCAGCTCGTGGTGACGACCACGCACATGAAGCAATCGTTCGTCAACCGCAACGGCGTGCCCAGCAGCCACAAGGGCGTCATGACCGAGTGGTTCATCCGCCACGGCGACCGCATCACGGTGATCGTGATGGTCGACGATCCGGTCTATCTCGAGGAGCCGGTGGTGCGGACCAACGACTTCATCTGGAATCCGGGTCAGAACGTGGGTGCCGGGGCACCGTTCGAGACGGTGGACGAGCTGGGCGACAAGCCGCGCGGGTGGGTGCCGCACTGGCCGATCGGCACGCGCCACACCGGGTTCGCGGAGCACTGGGACCTGCCCTTCGACGCCACCCGCGGCGGCGCGGAGAGCCTGTATCCGGAGTACGTGAAGAAGATCCAGGAAATGATGAAGGCGACGCCGCCGGCCAGCGCGTCAGCCGCGGTTCAGTAGGGGGCACCATGCGCACTGCTCTGTTTCTCCTCGTCGCGACGGTCATGGCCACTCCGGCCGCCGCCCAGGTGGATATCGCAGGGGAGTGGAACCGGGACAACCACGAAGACCAGCCGCACCGCGTGCCGGGCGCGGAGCTGGGCGACTACACGGGCATGCCCATCAATGCGGCGGCGCGGCAGTGGGCGGAGAGCTGGGACGCGTCGATCCTCTCGCAGCCCGAACAGCAGGCGAGGCCGCATCCGGCGCAGTACTCGATGCGCGGACCCGGCCCGGGCGTGCGCATTCAGAAGATCGTGGACCCGGTGACGGCACGCCTGATTGCGTACACGATCGCGGGGATGTTCGGCCGTGCGGACCGCGTGATCTGGATGGACGGCCGCCCGCATCCCTCCGAGTACGCCGAGCACACGTGGGGCGGATTCTCGACCGGGGAGTGGGAAGACGGCAAGCTCAAGGTGACGACCACACACATGAAGATGGGGGTCATCAACCGCAACGGCGTGCCGAGCAGCCCCAAGGGAACCATGGTGGAGTACTTCATCCGCCACGGGACGCGCCTGACGCTGCTGGTCTGGATCGACGACCCCGTGTATCTGGAAGAGCCGTTCGTCCGCTCGAACGACTTCATCTGGAACCCTGGGCAGAACGTCGGCCCGGGGGCGCCGTTCGAGACGGTGGACGAGTTGGGCGACAAGCCGCGCGGATGGGTGCCGAGCTGGCCGATCGGGACGCGGCACACCGAGTTCGGCGAGCACTGGAACCTGCCCTTCGACGCCACGCGCGGCGGTGCGGAGAGCCTCTATCCGGAATACATGAAGAAGATCCAGGAGATGATGAAGGCCATGCCGTCGAAGCCGGCCACCACGTCGGCGGCAGTGCCGTAGGGGCGGCCCTTGTGGCCGCCCACCGCCTGATTCGCACGACGGCGGGCCGTTCCGGCCCGCCCCCCGCAGGGTGGCGCCAACCCGCTGAACCGTAAACACATCCATCCCTCTGGTAGTATTGCGTCCACATGACTGACACTGTCCCGGCCGTGCCGCCGGCCGTCGACGGCACCGTCGCCTCCCGCTGGCTTCCCGCGCTGCTGCTGCTCTTCGTCGGCTCCGGCTGCGCCGCCCTCATCTACGAAGTCGTCTGGTTCCAGCTCCTGCAGCTTTCGGTCGGCTCGTCGGCCATCTCGCTGGGGATCTTGTTGGGCGTGTTCATGGGGGGGATGTGTCTGGGAAGCCTGATGCTGCCGCGCTACGTCGGCACCGGCTATCACCCGCTGCGCGTCTACGCCGCCCTCGAGCTGGGCATCGGCGCGTTCGGCGTGATTGTTCTCTTCCTGGTGCCGTTCATTGGCGGCCTCTACACGACCGTGGCCGGCAGCGGCCAGGTAAGCCTGTTCCTGCGGGCGATCGTCGCCGGGATCTGCCTGCTGCCGCCCACGCTGCTGATGGGCGCCACGTTGCCGGCGATCGCGCGCTTCGTGGAGACGACGCCGGCCGGCGTGTCGTGGCTCGGGTACTTCTACGCCGGCAACCTCGCCGGCGCCGTGGGCGGCAGCGTCCTCGCGGGGTTCTACCTCCTTCGCGTGTACGACATGCCCACCGCCACGGCGGTGGCCGTGGCGCTCAACGTGCTCGTCGCCCTGCTGGCCCTGGCGATCGCGCGCGTCACCTCGTACACGCCGGCGACCGTCACCAAGGGTCCGGCTGCCGCCGTGCCGGAGGCGCGGCTCGTCTACGTGGCGATCGCGCTGTCGGGCCTCACGGCGCTGGGCGCGGAGGTGGTGTGGACGCGCACGCTCTCGCTGCTCTTCGGCGCCACGACGTACACCTTCTCGCTGATCCTCGCGGTCTTCCTGGTGGGCCTCGGCATCGGCAGCACGGTCGGCTCCGAGCTCGCGCGGCGGGTGCAGAGCGCCCGCGCCGCGCTCGGCTGGTGCCAGCTGCTGTTGTGCGTGACGATCGCATGGGCCGCGTACACCACGAGCGAGTCGCTCCCGTACTGGCCGATCAATCCGTCGATCTCGACCGATCCGTCCTACACCTTCCAGCTCGATCTGATGCGGGCGATCTGGGTGATGCTGCCCGCCACGCTGCTCTGGGGCGCCAGCTTCCCGCTGGCGCTCGGCGCGGTCGCCGCGCGCGGCCAGGATCCGGGGCGGCTGGTCGGCGGCGTGTACGCGGCGAACACCGTGGGCGCCATCGTTGGCGCGCTGCTCACCGGCCTGGTGCTGGTCGGGACGGCCGGCAGCCAGGTGTCGCAGCAGATCCTGATCGGCGTGGCGGCGATGTCGGGACTGCTGATGCTGGTCGGCGAGCCGCGCCGTCCGGCGGCCGCGGAGCGAGGAGAGCCCGCCGAGGGGCGCGCCGCCGGCGCCGGCTTCGAGTGGGGCGGCACGGTGGCGCTGGTCGTCGTGGTGTGCGCAGCAGCCGTGCTGCTCGCGCGGACCGTTCCGCCGCTGCCAGGGCTGCTCGTGGCGTACGGCCGCTATGCCGCCACGTGGGTCGGCATCAATCAGATCATCTATTCCGAAGAAGGGATCACGGCGTCGGTGGCGGTGAGCCGCACGCCCGACGGCGTGCTGAACTACCACAACGCGGGCAAGGTGCAGGCCTCGAGCGAGCCGCAGGACATGCGCCTGCAGCGGATGCTCGGCCACATCACGACGCTGGTTCCCCCGAACCCCGCCAAGGTCCTGGTCATCGGGTGCGGGGCGGGCGTGACGGCGGGCGCCGTGTCGATCGATCCCATGGTCACGGAGCAGGTGATCGCCGAGATCGAGCCCCTCGTCCCGCGGGCGGTCTCCACCTACTTCGCCGAGCACAACTTCGACGTCGTGCGGAACCCGAAGGTGCGCATTCACCTCGACGATGCGCGGCACTACCTGCTGACCACGCGGGAGACGTTCGACGCGATCACCTCGGATCCGCTGGATCCGTGGGTGAAGGGCGCCGCCACGCTGTACACCCGCGAGTTCTTCCAGGTGGTGCGCGACCATCTCAATCCGGGCGGGGTGGTGACGCTGTTCGTGCAGCTCTACGAGAGCAACGACGCGGCGGTGAAGAGCGAGATCGCCACCTTCCTCGAGGCGTTTCCCAACGGCGCCGTGTTCGCCAACACCGTGAACGGGCAGGGGTACGACCTGGTGCTCTTCGGCCAGCTCGAGGACCGGCGCATCAACGTGGACGCGATCCAGGCGCGCCTCGACGTCCCGGAAGCCGAGCCGATCCGGCGGTCGCTGCGGCAGATCGGGATCAGCTCGGCGGTGGAGCTGTTCGGCACCTATGCGGGAAGCCGGTCCGACATGGCGGGCTGGCTGCAGGACGCGCAGATCAACCGCGACCGCAATTTGAAGCTGCAGTACCTGGCCGGCCTCGGGCTGAACCTCTATCAGAGCGCGGCCATCTACCGGAACATGATCGCGGAGACGCAATATCCGGAGCACCTGTTCGAGGGGTCGCCGGAGACGCTCGCCGCGCTGCGCGGGCAGATCGAGCGCTCGCTGGCGATGTCGCGGCCGCAGTTCTGAGGCACGAAGGCCACGAAGACGGATCGGCCACGAAGGTCACGGCCGATCGACCGTTCGGCCTGCAAGGCAGGCCGGAGTCTCGGACGTCGAGGCTGCGAATACAAACGTGATGGAAGCTCGCCTCGTTTGTATACGCAGCCTCGACGTCCGGGAGCCGCCTTCGGCGGCACGGTCGATCGGCCTACCTTCGTGGTCTGTGTGTGCTTTGTGGCTTGATCGTCTTTGGGCTCTTGGGGATCACTCATTGGCCACATCAGTAAGTACCGCCGTGTCCTCTGAGTCGCCATCCTGGCGCCCCGCCACGCGCGTGGCGTTCCGCTTCTGCTTCGTCTACTTCGGCCTGTACAGCCTCGTCACGCAGATCGTCGGCGGCCTGTTCCTGCTGCCGACGTTCCAGCTGCCCGCGCTCGGCATGGTGTGGCCCATGCGCGATCTCGCGTTGTGGAGCGCCGAGCACCTGTTCGGCGTCACGGGGCCGATCGTCTACGTCGGCAACAGCGGCGACACCGCGCTCCACTGGATCCAGACGCTCTGGATGCTGATCGTCGCCCTGGCCGCGACGGCCGTGTGGTCGATGTGGGACGACCGCCGCCTCCACTACGTCACCCTGCACAAGTGGTTCCGCGCGTTCGTGCGCCTGGCGCTGGCCGCGCAGATGTTCTACTACGGGATGGCAAAGGTCATCCCCACGCAGTTTCCACGGCCCTCGCTCGTGACGCTCGTGGAGCCCGTCGGCAACCTTTCGCTGACGGACCTGCTCTGGACGTCCATTGGCGCGTCCGTCGGATACCAGATGTTCACCGGCTGGGCGGAGATGCTCGCGGGGTTCCTGCTGCTCGTGCCCCGGACGACCACGCTGGGCGCGCTGGTATGTCTGGCCGACATGGTCATGGTGTTCATGCTGAACATGACCTACGACTTCGGCCTGAAGCAGATCTCCTTTCACCTCATTCTGCTGTCGCTGTTCCTGCTGGCCCCCGACGTCGGTCGCCTGGCCGACATGTTCGTGCTGAACCGTCCGGCGGGGCCGTCCACGCAGCCGCCGCTCTTTCGTACGGCGCGGGCCAACCGCGTGGCGCTGGCCGTGCAGATCGTCTGGGGACTCTATCTCGTGGGCATGTTCGCGAATCTGAACCTGGGCTACTGGTACACGGAGCCCGGGAACCGTGCCCCGCGATCGCCGCTGTACGGCATCTGGGACGTGAAGGAGCTCGAGATCGACGGGGAAGTGCGCCTGCCCGCGCTCAACGACTACGATCGCCGCTGGCGCCGCGTGATCTTCGATGTTCCGAGCGTGGTGGCGTTTCAGCGGACCGACGACTCGATCGCGCACTACGGCGTGTCGGTCGACGTGGGCCGCCGCACGGTGGCGCTGAACAAGGGCCGCAGCAAGAACTGGCAGGCCTCCTTCACCTACGATCGGCCCGCTCGGGATCGGCTGATTCTCGACGGCGAGATGGACGGCTACACGATCCGCATGCAGCTCACGCTCGTGGAGCTCGACACGTTTCGGCTGCTGAACAGCCGGTTCCGGTGGATCCGCCCGCCGAGCCCGTATGCGGGGTAGGGTCGACATCGACGGCCTTCTCACCCAGCGACACTTTGAACTGACTTTCCACTTTCCACTTTTAACTTTTCACTTTCTCGTACACTGTCCTCGTCGTGACGTCCGCACCCTGGGCGGACCTGCCCGTGGTGATCGTCGTGATCGTGCGTCCGTCCGGCGAGATGGTCACGCGCGAGACGGCCACCGGCGTCAGGTCCACCTTGGTGACGACCTCGTAGGTGAGGTCGTCGACGCGCGTGTAGGCATAGGTGATGACGTCTTCGGGGCCCTGGACCGTGTAGTCTCTGCCGTCGAACCGCCCGCTCCACTCCATGTGCGTGATGCCGCCGCGCACGCGCACCATGTCGTAGGTCATCGTGACGCCGTCCCTCCAGGGCTCCACGACCATCGTCCCGCGCCGGTACGGCGCCGGACCAGGACTGAAGGTCGACTGTTCGAGATCGAGCCTCCAGGTGCCGAACCATGCCTCGGGCACCTGCGCCGGGAGCGTGCGCGGCAGCGCCAGGCCTCCGACGACCATCGTGGCGAGCAGGATGGGGCGCGTTCGCATGGGGTCGAGATTCATTCTAGACGACGGTTCCTGGCGGAATCACGGCGCCTTTGGGCACCACGATGATGCCGCCGCGCACGTGGTATCCCTCGCCATCGGCGTACTCGACGCCCCGTTCGTTCACCAGCCGGGCGCCGTCGCCAATCCGGGCGTTCTTGTCGATGACGGCGCGGTCGAGCACCACGTCGCGGCCGATGCCCAGCGCGGGCCGGCCGTCCAGCGGCGTGCCGTCCTCGTAGAAGTCGGCGCCGAGCAGCACGGACCGCGCGATCTGCGCGCCCGACTGGATGTGCGTGCGGATCCCGACGGTCGACTCGTCGATCCGGCACCGGTCCAGGAAACAGCCGTCGGCGACGATGGAGTCGCGCACCTGACAGTCGGTGAGGCGCGATCCGGGCAGGTGGCGAAGGTGCGTGAAGATCGGGTGCCTCGGGTCCCAGAAGCGGAACGGCGCCAACGGGCGTCCGAGCATCACGTTCGCCTCGTAGAACGACTCGATCGTTCCCACGTCCACCCAGTAGCCGCGGAACAGGTACGGCTTCACCTCGTACTGTTCGAGCGCGTCGGGAATCAACTCTCGGCCGAAGTCGACCCCAGGCTCGCGCTCGAGCATCTCCAGGAGCACCTGACGTGAAAAGACATACACGCCCATCGAGGCCATGAACGGCTGCTCGTCGGTGTGCTGGGCGAAGGTGGCGCCCGGAGGGATGCTGCGGCCGATCTGCCGGAGCCGCTCGGTCTTGGGCTTCTCTTCGAACGCGACAATCCGTCCGCTCCGGTCGAAGCGAAAGATGCCCATCTGCGTCGCGGTCTCCGGGTCCGCCGGCTGCGCGGCGATCGTGATGTCGGCCTGGCGATCCCGATGCGCGTCGAGGAGATCGCCATAGTCCATGCGGTAGAGGTGATCGCCCGCGAGGATGAGGTAGTAGTCCGCGTCGTGCTGGGTGAAATGGCGCACCGCCTGGCGCACGGCGTCGGCCGTGCCCTGGTACCAGTGGGGATTGTCGGGCGTCTGCTCCGCAGCCAGGATCTCCACGAAGCCGCCGGAGAAGAAGTCGAGCTGGTAGGCGCTGGACACGTGGCGGTTCAGCGATGCCGAGTTGAACTGCGTGAGCACGAAGATCCGCCGGATGTCCGCGTGAAGGCACCCGCTCACGGGGACGTCGATCAGGCGGTACTTGGCGCCGATGGGCACCGCGGGCTTGGACCTGGTGGCCGTCAGCGGGAACAGGCGCGTGCCCTGGCCGCCGCCGAGGATGATGGCGAGTGTGTCGCTGATCATGACGGACACTCTAGCTGGGTTGTTGGGTAGCTGGGTAGCTAGGGAACTGGGCCTGACCCAGCCACCGACCCAGCCACCTAGCGACCTAGCAACCTAGCTACCCAGGACCGGCCGGTACAGCTCGAAGGCCCCGTCGGTCTCGATGAGCTGGAGGCGGAACGCGCGGATGGCGAACTCGCGCAGGGCGGCGGGGCAGCGCTCGCGGTCCACCACCACGAAGCCCACGACAGCCCGCTGCACGAACGCGGGTCCCATGTCCACGAGCGACGCGTCCCGCGAGGCGTCGAGGGGCCGCCCCTCGCTCAGCCAGATGAGCGCGTCCAGCATGCTGTCGCTCCGGATCTCCGAGACGCGCCGCCGCGACACGCGCGACAGGTAGCCCCCGATGAGGCGCTTGCCGTGCGCCGTCTGGAAGAACTGGGAGCGCGCCGAGAAGTTGCCCGCGCTCGAGGTCCCATCGCGGACGCCGAAGGGCAGCTCCAGCACGCGCACCTCCTCGGGCGCGGCCTGCACGTGGCGGTAGATGCGCGGGATGGCCGCGGAGTACAGCGGGCGGGGGGCGGGCAGCAGCTCGACGACGAGCAGCGTCCCCACGGCGGCGAGCAGCACGCGCCGCCGCCCTGGAACCCGCCGACTCAGCCAGCGCAGCGCGCAGGCGAACAGGACGGCCATGGCGAGCATGACGACAACGCTGAACCGGCCTGGGGTCCGGGCCAGTCCGATCAGGGGCACGTAGCGCAGCAGCGCCCAGGGTCCCGGAATCTGGGTGTTCACGCCTGCCACGTGGACGAAGGGGCCGAGGGCCAGGGCCGCCGAGACCAGCGCCAGGGAGCCCCACAGGGGCGGAATCCGCCAGCCCGCGCGCCACGCGATCACGATCGTGCCCAGCGCCACGAAGGTGAGCGAGGCTACGTTCTCGAAGTAGGCATCGGGCCGCGGCGCGAGCCACGCGCGGATGGCCTCCGGCGCCAGGGGGTGATTGGGGTTCGGCAGCACGAACGCCAGCAGGTCCACGCCCGACGGGCTGCTGCGCCAGAAGACGGGCTGCGACTCCCACGAGCCGTCCGCGACCCGGACGCCCACGGCGTACAGCACCGGCGACAGCAGCACGGCCGCGCAGACGGCTGCGACCGTCGAGACGCGCACCACGCGCCACGCGTCGCGCCGATCGAAGGGCACGATCGCCGTCCGGTACGACCAGGCCACGCGCGCGATCGCCAGCGCCGTGAACGCGAGCATGGGCGTGTAGAGGCTGCGCATGCTGGCGACGCGCCCGAGGAACGTGAACTGCCAGCCGCCGGTCACGGCCATCGACAGCGCCAGGCCGCCCACGCAGCAGAGCAGCACGTCCAGTGTCCACCGCACCATGCGCGCGCCGCTGTCGTGCGGCCGGTGCTGCACCGTGACGATCCGCGCCAGCATGAAGAGCGCCGCAATCAGCACGCAGTACACCGCGTAGTACACGTCGGTGCTGGCGGCCCACCACACAGCGGCCCCCAGCGCCACGGCGTCGCGCATGCGCTCGCGCTCGGCGGTGCGCACCAGGAGCAGCAGGAACACGGCGAGCGGGGCGGCGGCCACGAGGCTGAAGTGCCCTCCGCCCCGGGTCACGAGCACGGGGCTCCAGGCGAAGAGCAGCCCCGCGAGCCACGCCTCGCCCACGCGGCCGGCGGCGTGCCACGCCAGCAGGAACGTGGCGTACGCCGTGAGCACCGTCATCAGCAGGTACACGAGATTGAAGGTGGGCACGACGCCGAGCCAGCCCACGAAGGGCAGCGCCACGAGGTTCTGGAAGGCCGTGTAGTTGTGGAGACTGAGGTTGGCCCGCCGGCCGAGCGAGAAGATGGCGTCGGTGAAGTACGGGAGGCTCCGGTGCTCGAGCAGCTCGTGCTGGAACACCCACTGGTTCCACACGTACACGCCCGTGTCGCCGGCGGGGGAGCCGGTCAGGTGCGTGCCGAGGTTCGCCGCGAGCGGCCACGTGAAGACGATCGCGATGGCCGCGTAACCGAGCAGCGCGCCCGCATGAGGCCGCCACCGGCGTGAGTGTCGCATCGCTGGGTCAGGAGCCGGGGGCAGCGTAAGCGACGGCTGCGGCGGCGGTCAAGCACGAAGCACGCCGAAGCACGCCGTGCGCGGCCGTGCGCGGCAGCCACGCGGCCGGGCGCTGCCGCTGACCAGTCACGATCCCTTCGCGCTAGAGCTGGACGCCGGGCCGCGCGGCGGGCTACCTTCCACTGGGCGACCCATGCGTCATGGAGCAGACGCGGCCTCCACGGCCTTGCGCTGTATCTTTCCGATCGTTCTGATCGCGGGGGCGCCGGCTGTAGCTGGCGCCGCGGAACCGCAGGCGGACGCCGTCGCGGCGTACGACGAGTATGCCGAGCGCGCCAGGCAGGCGTTCCTCGCCCGTGTCCGCGGCGGCGGTGACGTCCGGACGCTCGCGGCGCTCCAGCGCGGCCGCGGGCTCACCGTGCGTCCCGCAGGTGAGGACGGGATCATCGGCGTATCCGGAGGGCTCGTGCATCACTGGGTTGGCGCCGTGCTGGTTCGCGGCGCCACACTCGAACAGGCGCTCGACGTCTCTCGCGCCTATGCCGACTATCCCGCCATGTACGAGTCGGTGGTCGCCTCGACCCTGCTCGGCCGCGACGGCGACACCTTTCGCGTGCGGCTGCGCATCAGGGAGGGCGCGGCCGGTGTGAGCGCGACGTTGGATATCTGGTCGAGCGTGCGGTACTTCTACCCCGACGCGTCACACGCCTACGCCCTGTCGACCTCCGCGGAGATCCGGGAGGTCGAAGACGCGGGGCGGCCGTCCGAGCGTCACCTGCCCGCGGGGAGGGACCACGGCTACCTGTGGCGCGCCAGCACGTTGACGAGCCTCGTCGAGCGCGACGACGGTGTGTACGCGGTGATGGAGACGCTTGGCCTGAGCCGGCGCTTCCCACCGCTGCTGGGCTGGCTGATCGAGCCGATCGCGCGGCGGCTCGGCCGCAAGAGCGTCGAGGCGACGCTCGAGGAATTTCGAGCGGCCGTCCGGGCGCGGGTGTCGGCCGACGCGGCAGGAGGCACGCCCTCGGCGGTTCACGCAGCCGCAGACAGGCGGGGTCAGCGCGGGAATCGGTCGGGGTCCGCGCCCTGCTCGACGGCCAGCCGATAGGCGGCCAGCGTGGGCTCGGGGGCGTACGCCGAAGCGCCGCGATGGGCGATCAGCGTCTTCGGTGTCACGCGTGGTGCCTGTCCGTTGATGTCCAGGAGTGCGAGAACGATACACACCAGCGTCGCACGATGCACCTTTGACCTCATGTTGCCCCGCGAAGAACAGCCCGAGCTCCCCCTCGGCCCCGAGGCCTGGAACCTACACCTCGAAGATCAGGCTACAGCAGGTGACCGCCCCCTCCGCCTTCGCCAGCTCGCTCACGTCGACAGGCCGGATCCGCAGGCCGTGGCGCTCGAGTCGTTCTCGTGTTCGTGGAAAGGCCGTCGGGTAGATCACACCGTCGCCAACGACGAGCGCGTTGGCGGCGTAGGGCTCGGCCGGATGGACGTCGATCAGCTCGAGGCCTGTGAAAGCCTCCACGGGCACCCACGCACGGTTGATGAGCAGCGCGTCGGTCGCGGCCGCGGTCACGGCGGACTTCAGGTGAAGGCATCCCCGCACGGGCACGGCCCGCACGGCGTAGCCCGCACGCTGGAGCATGCGGCGCAGCTGATTGATGCCCTCGTCGTTCGTCCTCTGTGACGACCCCACGAACACCGTACGGCCGACCACGAGCACGTCACCCCCATCCAGCGTGCCAGGCTCGTCGATCGTCACGAGCGGGCGGACGTGGAGGCCCTGCGGGCGGCTCAGCGCGTCGATCACCGCTGGCGTTTCCGCACGCCGGCTCTCGGCGCCAGGACGTGTGATGACCGCCAGCTCCTCGAGGACCACGGCGATGTCCTCGATGAACACCGAATCGGGCTCGTCCGGACCGCTGTGCAGGCGCCGAACGGTGCAGCCCGCTTCTACGAGCGCCCACTCGTAGTCGGCATGCTGCGCTCTGGCGCGCTCGAGGTCGATCGGCGTGCGCGGCAGGTGTGTGAGCTGACAATCGACGATGGCGGGGCTGATCTCCCGCGTGAGGGCCATCAGCATGGCAGCGTGACGGTGAACCGGGCGCCGCCCTCCGGACGGTTGTCCGCGGTGGCGCGGCCGCCGTGCAGTTCGACCAGGTGCTTGACGATCGCCAGGCCGAGGCCGGTGCCGCCAGGTCGGGAGCGCGCCTTGTCCACACGGTAGAAGCGCTCGAACGCGCGCGCCAGATCGGCCTGCGGAATGCCAGGGCCCGAGTCGCCGACGGTGATGACGAAGGATCCGTCGCGTCGGCTGGCCTCGAGCCGTATCTCGGTCTCCTCGGACGAATAGTTCACCGCGTTCTCCACCAGATTCCGCACCACGTCGTGCACCTTGGCCGCGTCGGCCTGGAGCGCGCACGCGTCGGGCGCCACGTCGATCGTCACGCGCTGACGCTTCGCCTCGATCGCGGGTGCGAGGTCGGCGACCACGGCGTTGAAAATCGGCGTGATCTCGCACGCGGTCGTCTCCAGGACCTCCTGACGCGCGTCGAGGCGCGCGAGGCGCAGCAGATCGGTCACCAGCCGCTCCATGCGCGCGCTGTGGCGGGCGACGATGTCCAGGAAGCGGCGTGTCTGCTCGGCGTCGGGCGGCTCGTCGATCAGCGCCTCGACGTACCCGCGGATGGCCGTGAGCGGCGTCCGCAGCTCGTGCGAGACGTTGGCGACGAAGTCGCGGCGGATCTGGTCCGCGCGGCGCAGGTCGGTGATGTCGTGCAGCACGAGCACGGCACCGCCCCCGCTGCCGGCCGCCACCGGCGCGGCGCGCGCCACGAACAGCCGCGAGCCGTCGCGGCCGAGGGCCAGCTCGTGCGGTTCCACCTGCTCGCCGCGGAGCGCCGCGGTCAACTGGGCCGAGATGTCGGGGTGGCGGATCACCTCGAGGTAGCGGCGTCCGATCGCGGCGGCGTCGACGTGGAGCATCGCCTGGGCGGCCTGGTTGACGAGCTGCAGGCGTCCCTGCCGATCGAGGACGAGCACGCCCTCGACCATGCCCGAGAGAATGGCCTCCATGTGCGCGCGATCGCGCGAGAGCTGCTCGAGCCGCCGTCCCAGCTCCTGAACCGAGGCATCGAGCACGCGCGCCACTGCTCCGAGCTCGTCGCCGCCCTCGTCGCGAGCCGGCCGCGTCAGGTCGCCTTCGCCATATCGCCGCGCCGCGGCGGCGATCGCCTGCACGCGACGGCTCAGCAGGGCCGACGACCACCAGGCCAGCAGCACGGCCACAGGCGCGGCGAAGGCGAAGGCGAGCAGCGCGTCACTGGCCACGCGGCGCACCTGCTGTGTGACGGCCGTGAGGGGCAAGGCTACGCGGACGTAGGCGATCTCCGGATGGCTGGCAGGAACCGCTGCGTACAGCAGGTCGCTCCGCACGGTGGTGCTGTACCGCTCGACCACACCCACCCCCCGATCGCGCGCCAGCTGCACCTCGGGGCGCTGGAGGTGGTTGTCCAGGGCCGCAAGGGCACCCCCGTCGAGGGTGGAGTCGCCGAGCACTCGACCGTCCCTGGCGATCAGCGTCACGCGTCCCTCGACGAACTGCGCCAGCCGATCGGCTTCCTCGTCGATCTCGGCGGCTTCGGCGAGGGCGGGGTTGCTGGCGAGCAGCTCGGCGATCAGCCGCGCCTGATCCGCAAGGCGCCGCTCGATGACGGCCCGCTCCTCGCTTCGGAGTGTCGATGCGATGTTCAGGGTCGCGAGGGCGAGCGCGGTCGCCGCCACGCCAAGCGACGCGAGAAACACCTTCGTGCGGAAGCGGAGGGTCACGTCACCTCATCATCCACGAGCTTGTAACCGAACTGTTTCACCGTCACGAGCGCCTTGACCAGCACGGGAAGCTTTTCCCGGAGGCGCCTCACGTGCACGTCGACGGTTCGCGTTCCCCCCGTATAGCGATATCCCCAGACGTCCCCCAGCAGCAGATCTCGCGACAGGACGCGGCCGCGATGCTCCAGCAGGTACTGCAACAGCACGAATTCCTTGGCGGTGAGCTTGACCTCCTGGCCGTCGCTCGAGACCGTGTGGCTGGCCGGATCCATGGCAATCGGGCCGACGCGCAGCACGGCCTCCTTGGGTCCGGTCAACTGCGAGCGGCGCATGAGCGCTCGGACGCGCGCGACCAGCTCGTTGGGGCTGAAGGGCTTCGCCACGTAATCGTCGGCGCCCAGCTCGAGACCCATGACCCGGTCGGCCTCTTCGGCTCGGGCGGTGAGCATGATGATCGGGACGCCGGCCGTGCTGCGCTCGCCTCGCAGGGCGCGGCACACGTCGAAGCCGCTGAGCCCGGGCAGCATCAGATCCAGGATCACGAGATCGATCGGGTGCTTCCGGGCGTAGGCCAGCGCCTCGTCACCGGCCGCAGCGACGTGCGTGTCCCAGCCCGATTTCTGCAGGTAGTGCGCGACGAGATCGGCGATGTCGCGATCGTCTTCGGCGACGAGGATGCGCATGAGGCCGAGGCCGGGACGTCCGGCTGAAGCCGGAAGCCACGGACGACTCGCATTATCCCACGCGCGTCAGCGGATGCCGAAGATCGCGAGCAGCGTGTACGTCAGTCCCCCGATGGCCGCCGACGCCGGAATCGTCAGAATCCACGCCCAGACGATCCGCTGCGCGACGCCCCAGCGCACCGCCGACAGGCGCCTGATGGCGCCGACGCCGACGATGGCTCCCGTGATGGTGTGCGTCGTGCTGACGGGGATGCCGAGCGAGCTGGCCAGGAACAGCGTCGCTGCCCCGGCCGACTCGGCGGCGAACCCGCCAAAGGGCTGCAGCTTGGTGATCTTCGATCCCATGGTGTGCACGATGCGCCAGCCGCCCGAGAGCGTGCCGAGCGCGATGGCCGCGTGCGCCGCGATCACCACCCAGAATGGAATGGTAAAGGCGTCGAGGTACCCGCCCGTGAACAGGACACCCGCGATGATCCCCATCGTCTTCTGCGCGTCGTTGGTGCCGTGCCCCAGGCTGTACAGCGCAGCCGACAGCAGCTGCAGCCGGCGGAACCAGGAGTCGACCCGTCGCGGGGTGAACCCGCTGAAGAGCCAGAGCGTCACGATGGACAACAGCAGCGCCAGCGTCATGCCCATGACCGGCGCGAAGACGATGAAGATCAGCGTCTTGGTCCAGCCGGAGGCAATGAGCGATCCCCACCCGGCCTTGGCGATCGCGGCGCCCGCGTAGCCGCCCACCAGCGCGTGGGACGAGCTGGTGGGCAGCCCCACGAGCCAGGTGAACAGGTCCCAGATGATGGCGCCCACGAGGCCGCCGAAGATCACGGCTGAGGTGACGACCGACAGGTCGATCATGCCGCTGCCGACCGTGCGCGCCACGGCCGTCCCGAAGCCGAACGCGGCGAGGAAGTTGAAGGCCGCCGCCCAGATCACGGCCTTCCCCGGGGTCAGCACGCGCGTCGACACCACGGTGGCGATCGAGTTGGCCGCGTCGTGGAAGCCGTTGATGAAATCGAAGACGAGGGCGACGGCGACGAGTGCGAGGACGGCCAGGAGCGCGCTATCCATGCTCTAGGCGTGCTTGACGACCACGGCTTCGATGACGTTGCCGACGTCCTCGCAGCGGTCGGTCGCGGCCTCGAGGAGGTCGAAGATCTCCTTCCACTTGATGACGACGATCGGGTCGCGCTCCTCGTCGAACAGTGCGACGATGGCGTCCTGGTGGACCCGATCCGCTTCGCGCTCGAGCTGGCTCACGCGCGCGACGTGCTCGAGCACCCCGTCCCGCTTCTCCAGCGCGCTCAACGCCTCGGTCATCCGCGCCGTGGCGTCCACGATGATGTCGACCAGATGCCGCGTCCCCGTCCGTACGCGGGTGATGCGGTAGAGCCGCATCACCGCCGCAGTGGCGTCGATGGCATCCATCACGTCGTCGAGCGAGATCGCCAGCGAGTGGATGTCCTCGCGGTCGAGTGGCGTGACGAACGTCCGGTTGAGGCGATCGATGATGCCGTGCGTGCGGCCATCGCAGTTGTGCTCGAGGTCCTTGATCGCGTCCGCCTTGTCCATGTCGGGCGGATCGGTGGAGACCATCTGCTTCAGCGTGTGCGCCCCGAGCCGGATCTGCTCGGACAGGCCGACGAAGTCGGCGAAGAACCGGGTTTCGCGGGGGATCAGACTGAATCGGGCCATGTCACCTCGGCAAGCCGACCGATCCTAGCAGATCTCCTGTGACCGATCGCAGCGAGATCAGAGGGAGCGATCGGATCCGCGCGCCTCTCCGGTGAGAACTTCGGGTGTGGCCGCTGCGACCGCGGCGCGCAGGTCCGCGTCGTCTCGATACGGGCGGGCCGGAATGCGGCGGCCGACCACGCGCAGGGGCACGGCGGCGCCAGCGAACGGGTCGGGGGAAATGAACAGCGTTCCCTCACGCATGCGCGCGCGATAGCCCAGCGTGCCGTGCGGCTCCTCCCAGCCGCCGCAGAACTGCAGCGAGAAGGAATCGCCCAGCCGCACGCAGCGGTACTCGGCGTGAAATGCCTCGCGCGCGGCTCCCGCGTCCATGCCGATCTGCCGCAGCAGCCCGTCGCGCAGGGCGGTCATCGTGTCGAAGAACGGCGTCCACTCCGGCTCGCCGCGTCGGTATCCGTAGACCGTGAGGGCGTGCTCGGCGACCAGCGCGCCCGCGTGCGGGTCGACCCGCGCCACGCGCGTCACGGCTCGCGGCCACAGCTCCAGCTTGACGCGCGCGGGCCCCGCCATGAAGTCGCACGGGCGGTGCGTGCCGGGGTCGATCGTCGGCTCGGCGTCGACTTCGAGCCAGCCGTTGTCGTGCTCGCGCGTGGCCAGCAGGACGACGTCGCGGGCGGGGCCGTCGAGGGACGTTTCGGTCCGCATGGCGGCCACGATGGTTGCCGCGAGCTGCGCATGGTCGGGCTGCGTGATGAGCAGGACGTTCAGGCCGTCGTCGCGGACGATCATGGATAGTAGGCAGTAGGCAGTAGGCAGTATGCAGCAGGCGGCGTGGCCGGGCTGCGTCCTCCCTACTGCCTACTGC
>JACQTK010000206.1 GCA_016210845.1 Acidobacteriota bacterium
TCCACCCGCACGGCCGACCTGGGGATCGAGCTCCTCGACCTGCGCATCAAACGCATCAACTACGTGGACGAGGTCCAGCAGGACGTCTTCGCGCGGATGATTGCCGAGCGCCGGCGGATTGCCGCGCTGTTCCGGTCGGAAGGCGAGGGAGAGGCCGCACGTATCCAGGGTGAACGGGAGCGGGAGCTCCAGCGGATCCAGTCCGAGGCGTTCAGAACGGCCGAGGAGCTGCGAGGCAACGCGGACGCGGAGGCGACCAACATCTATGCGGGCGCCTACGGCCGCGATGCCGACTTCTACGCGTTCACCAGGTCGCTCGAGAGCTACGAGAAGGTGATGGACCCCAACACCATGTTCATCCTGGGCACCGACAGCGAGTTCCTGAAATACTTCGAGAGAGTGCGGTGAGGGCGGGGGGACGCGCGGGCGTCCCCCCGTATACCGTAGTGTCCGGCTTTAGCGCACGCTGAAGCGTGCTACAGGTGAATAGGCTATCCCCCTGTAGAGCGGCGGCTTTAGCCGCCGCAATTGGGCTATCGTACCCCCTCGCCTGACGCGTCATTGGAGGTTCTCCATGTCGGCCACAGTCGTCGTCGCAGTCGCCGTCATCCTGGCCGCCGTCGTGCTCGGCGCGATGGTGACCGGCATTTTCAACAAGCTCGTCACGTATCGCAATCGGTACAAGAACGCGTTCGCGCAAATCGAGGTGCAGCTCAAGCGGCGCCACGATCTGATCCCAAACCTGGTCGAGGTCGCCAGGGGCTACATGCAGCACGAGCGCGGGACGCTCGAGGCGGTGATCAACGCCAGGAACCAGGCCGTCGGAGGGCTGCAGAAGGCGGCCCAGGATCCCGGCAACGCCGACGCCATCAAGGGGCTGGCCGCGGCCGAAGGCGTCCTCACCGGAACCGTGGGCCGGCTGTTTGCGCTCGCGGAGAGCTATCCGGACCTGAAGGCCAATCAGAACATGATGCAGCTCAGTGAGGAGCTGCGCTCCACCGAGAACAAGGTCGCCTTTGCGCGACAGGCGTTCAACGACGGCGTGACCCTCTACAACACCTACAGGCAGACGTTCCCGGCGGTGGTGTTCGCGGGGATGTTCGGCCATTCGCAGGACGCCGCCCTCCTGGAGTTCGAGGGCGAACAGATTCAACAGGTGCCGAAGGTCTCGTTCTGACGCGGATGGCCACCGACTTCTTCGAGCGTCAGGACATCGCACGGCGGAACACGACTCGCCTGGTGATCCTGTTCGTGCTGGCCGTCCTGGCAATCATCGCGTCCATCGATCTCCTCCTCGCAGCCACGATGGGCTACCTCGCTCGAGAGCCCGCGACCGGAGGAATCGACTGGGCGCTGGCCGCCGATCCCCAGCTCCTGGCGTTCGCCGTCGCCGGCACGCTGCTGGTGGTGAGCGGCGGAAGCCTGTTCAAGGTCGCGCAGCTGCGCGGCGGCGGCCGGGTCGTTGCGGAGCAGCTCGGCGGCCGGCGCCTCAATCCGGACACGCCGGTGCCCTCCGAGCGCCAGCTCCTCAACGTCGTCGAGGAGATGGCGATTGCGTCCGGCACGCCCGTCCCGCCGGTGTACCTGCTGGATCAGGAAGAAGGGATCAACGCCTTCGCGGCGGGATTCGCGCCCGGCGATGCCGTGATTGGCGTCACCCGCGGCGCCGCCGAGCGGCTGACGCGCGACGAGCTGCAGGGCGTGATGGCTCACGAGTTCAGCCACGTCCTCAACGGCGACATGCGGCTCAACATTCGCCTGATCGGCCTCCTGCACGGGATCCTGATCATCGGCATCCTCGGCTACTTCATCCTCCGGATGACGGCCTTTTCGGGATACCGCCGGCGCTCCAGACAGGAGGGGAATCAGCTCCCGATTCTCGCGCTCGGCGTGGGGTTGATGGCGGTCGGCTTCTTCGGGACGTTCTTCGGCAATCTGATCAAGGCGGCGGTCAGCCGGCAGCGTGAGTTTCTCGCCGACGCCTCGGCCGTGCAGTTCACCCGCCAGCCCGAGGGACTCGCCGGCGCGCTGAGGAAGATCGGCGGGCTGGCAGCGGGGTCCGCGATCCAGAACCCGAATGCCCCCGAGGCCAGTCATCTGTTCTTCGGGCGAGCCACGTCGGGGCTCAGCGGGCTCTTTTCGACGCATCCGCCGCTCTCGACGCGCATCCGCCGGATCGATCCCTCATGGGACGGCTCGTTTCCCGAGGCGGCGCCCGTGATGGGTGGGATCGTCACACAGCGATCGGCCCTGGAGGGTGTCGCCGGCCTGGCTGACGCCGGCGCGCCCGCCGTCGGAGTCGGGCCGGTTGTGGCACGCGCGGTCGACCACCTCGGGCAGCCCAGCGAGGCGCACCTTCGATATGCGGCCCGACTCGTCGGCGGTCTGCCCTCGTCCATCGTCAGCGCCGCCCACGAGCCGCATGGCGCGCGCGCGGTCGTCTACGCGCTGTTGCTCGATCGCAAGGCGGGGCCGCGACGGACGCAGCTGGCGCAGCTGTCCGAAGCGGCCGATCCGGGCGTGTACCGGGAGACGCTCCGGCTCGCGCCGGCCATCGAGCAGCTCGACGTGCGGGCGCGCCTGCCGCTGCTGGACATCGCGCTGCCGGCGCTGCGCGGCCTCACGGCCGCGCAATACGAGCGCTTCCGCCAGAACGTGAATCAGCTCGTGCAGGCCGACGACGCCATCGACCCGTTCGAGTGGTCGCTGCACCGGATCCTGCTGCACGAGCTGGAGACAGATCGTTCGAAGGTCGCACCTCCCAGGGTTCGGCACCACACGCTCGCCGCGCTGCAGCCGCAGTGCGAGCAGCTGCTGTCGGCCCTGGCCCGCGCGGGGCAGCGCGACGCCGCTGCCGCGGAGCGGGCGTTCGAACAGGCGTGGCGGAGCCTGAACCTGCCGCGGGGACGCCTGCGCGCGGCGGAAGGGGGTGGGCTCGGAGCGCTGGACGCCGCGCTGGCCGCGCTGGACGAAGCGGCACCTCGGGTCAAGCGCCAGATCCTGCGAGCGGCCGTCGTGTGCATCACGGCCGACGACACCGTGACCGCCACCGAGGCGGAGCTGCTGCGCGCGCTCTCGGCGTCGCTGGGCTGTCCGATGCCCCCGCTCCTGATCGCGTAAGGCGGCGTGTAGGGCCTTCACTGGACTGTGCGACATGCGCTCGTCGCGCTACGCTCGTAGGCTCGGACGCGGTGCGTCAGTGAAGTCGGACGCGACGCGTCAGTGGAAGGGGGACTTCGACATGGCACATCCACGATCCGGAGACACCGTCAGGGTCCACTACACGGGACGCCTCGATGATGGCCGCGTCTTTGCCAGCTCGAGATTGCGGGAACCGGCCGAGCTGACTGTTGGCCAGGGCTCGCTGATCCCGAGCGTGGAAGAGACGCTCACGGGGATGGAACCGGGCGAGGCACGGACCGTGACCATTCCGGCCGAGCGGGCGTACGGGCCGCATCGGCCCGAGCTTGTGCTGGCGGTGGATCGGGCGGAATTCCCCGAGGACATCGAGCCAGCGGTGGGCCAGGAGCTGCGGGTGCAGCAAGGCGACGAGGTGGTGGTGGTGAGGATTGCCGAGGTGTCGGACGAGCGGGTGACGATCGACGCGAACCATCCATTGGCCGGTCAGGACCTCACGTTCGACTTGGAGCTCGTGGAGATCCGCGGTCAGGGTTCGGGGCGTGACGACTGAGGTACGGCCGGCGTCGCCGCCCGTCCGGAGACGACCGGGCGGCGAGACGCACCACGCTCCGGACGGCCGACGCGGCGGATTCCAGTGTCGACTACTTGCTGAACGGCGCCGTGGCCACCACCTTCACGCCGGCGATCACTCCGGTCGCCGCCTTTTGCACCTGTTCGACAGCCGCGGCGCCGATATCGCCCGCAGCCTTGAGCGCGCCGGTCGCTGCCGCCGAGGCGGCGTCTGCGGCGTCGACGCCGATTTCCTTGGCGCCCTGGATGGCACCCTCCACGGCCGCTTTGGCGGTGGCGGCGACGTCTCCGCCGACGTCGGCGGTGGCTTTGACGGCGCTGCCGGCGGTCGCGGCCAACGTCTCGGCCGTTTGACCGCTGAGGTTCCTGGCGCCACGGAGCACGCCGACCATCGCCCCACTGGCCGCCGTGCCGAGGTCGCCGCCCACGTTCGACGCCCCCTGGATCAGCCCGCGCGCGACATCCGCGGCCGTGTCGGTCGCGGCCTCGCCCACGCCTCCGACGCCCTGGATCGCGCCCGCCGCCGCCGCCGCGATCGCATCGACGCCCTTGATGCCCACACTCTGCGCACCCTCGATGGCGCCCTCCATGGCTTCTCGGGCCGCGTTGCCGACATCGCCACCGACGTCAACCGTCGCCCTCACGAGGTTCTGGACGGTCGAGCCGATCGCATCGAGGGCCTCGCCGCCGACTTCCTTCGTGCCCTTCAGCACGCCGATGACGGCGCCCTTGGTGGCCTTGCCGAGATCGCCGCCGACCTGGGTGGTGCCCTGAATCACGCCGCTCGCGACGTCGGCGACGGCCTCGGTCAGCGCCTTGCCCACCGCGCCTGTGCTCTTCAGCGCCGTCACGAGGGCACCGCTCGCCGTCTCGGTCACCGCGTTGACGATCTCGCCGGTACCCTTGATGGCGCCAACAATCGTGTTCTTCACGTTCTCGACCAGAGCCTGCATCGGAACCTCCTTCGAGGATGGCCACGTACGTGGCCGGGACCGCCTTCAGTGCCGTTCAGAGGGAGGTGACGCGAGCGAAGACCCGAGTCTTCGCGACGTGTCGTGTGTCGGGCGTCAGAAGACGCCGCGGCCGAGATTGCGGAAGGCGGGACGAGCGGGCATCCGGATGAGAAGTCTCGTCCGTGCCTCCAATCGTTGTCAAGGTGGATCGGGCTCCTTGTGGATCGGGCTCCTCGACCTCGCGGGGAACGTCACCGCGGCGATGGAGTTCCGGCGGCGGCAGGTCGAGTGGGCGTCGGGTATCCCACCGCCTGGCGCAACCGGACCTCGATCTCGCTCAGGGTGTTCACGATGGCGGGATCGCCCTTCGCCAGGGCCGCCGTGACGGAGTCTCGCTTCGCGACGAGCCCGGCGAGGTCGTCCCGAAGGGCCGCGTCGGTCGCGGCCATGGCCTCGCGTCCCACCTCGTCGAAGAAGGCCGACGACAGATCGAGCGCCTGGCCGTAGTTCTGGCTCATCGCCGTCTCTTTGAGCGTCAGGGCGCGGCCCAGCAGTTGGCCGACGCGCACCTGAGCCCGAGCCGCCGCGAGGTCGGTCCGCAGGGCTTCGACCTGCGCCTCCGCCTCCATCCGCGGCCCACGCTCGGACCAGTAGCCGGCCAGGTACGCTCCGGCAATCACGGCGGCGATCACGGCCGCGAGGATGAGCTTCGCGCGCATGTGGCGGACTTCTGCGGCGCTCAGTGTATCAAAGGCGCCGGCGCGCTACGGGCGGCGGCCGTCGAGCCGTTCGCCCGGGGCCGTTCGCCACGCCTGTTCGATGACGCCGTTCAGCTCGGCGCCAACCAGGATCGCCAGGCCGGAGACGTAGAACCAGAGGAGCAGCACGACCACGCCGCCGATGGCCCCGTAGGTGGCGTTGAAGTTCGCCAGGTTGGTCACGTAGAACTTGAAGGCGAAGGAGCTGAGCATCCACAGCCCCGTGGCCAGGAGAGACCCGGGCGTGATCCACACCCAGCGTCCCCGCCTGTTCGGCGCGAAGTGGTACACGAGGTCGACCCCGAACACGACCAGGAAGATCATCAGCGGCCAGCGGGCGATCGACCAGAACAGGGCGAAGACGGCACCCAGCCCGAACCAGTCCGCCACCCACCGGGCCACATTCGGGCCGGCCAGGACGAAGGCGAGCGAGATCACGATGAAGAGGGCGAGCGCGACCGTCAGCGCGATCGCCACGAAGCGCCGCTTCCACCACGGGCGCCGTTCATCGATGTCGTAGGCGTGGTTGAGGGCGTCGATGATCGCGACCATGGCCGCCGAGCTGCTCCAGACGGCGCCGGCGATGCCGAGGGTCAGCAGGCTGCCGTGGCTGCCGCGCGCGACCTCCTCGAGCTGCGCGCGCAGCAGGGCCAGCACCTCGCCCGGCGCGACTGTCCCGAGCGCCGCGAGCAGGCGGGTGAGCGTGTCCTCGATCGGCAGGTAGCCGACGAGGGCGACCAGGAACAGCAGCGCCGGAAAGAGCGCGAGGAAGAAGTAGAAGGCGAGCTGCGCCGCAAGACCGAGACAGTTGTCCTCCCCGATCTCGCCGACGGTGCGCTTGAGCACCTCCGGCCAGCGCAGCGGGACTCGAAAGAACATCAGCATCGTGGATACCGCCGCGGATCGCCGCCACTCCAGGGTAGCAAGGGCGGCGCCGGGATCCCAGCGCTCCGCCTGGTAGTCGCGTGACGATTCGAGTATCGTGACCGCGATGGGCGACCGCGGGCTCCGAGGGGATATCAAGGGCGGAGCCCGTGGCTGGTTTGGCGCGCCGGGCCTTGCCGACTGTCTGGGTCGTGTTGGTCGCAGGCCGCTACCTGGACGTGACCGCACCAGGACTCGACGGGCGCAATTTCAACCTGTTACTGGGACTCTCAGCACTTGAGCAGCGTCGCCGCGATGCTCGCGCGGGCAGCGCCGCGGGGGCTCATCGTGCTGGTGACGACCGTGGCGGCGCTGGCCCTGGTTGCGGCATACCTCCTGGCGCGCTTCGCTCTGGGACGGGTGGCCGCCGCGATGGCGGACCGGGGTCCACGTCTGGTCTTGGCCGCGCTCGCGGGCATCGTGATCCTGCTGTTCGGCGTCCAGCAGCTGCCGGGGCGTGTGTCGACAGGTGTGACGTTTGCGGATCCGGTCACACCGGCCTACGTCCGACAGGCGCGTTATGCACTGGCCATGGCCGCCCCCGGCGCGGGACCGCCGCCGCCCGGCTCCAGCCCGACGCTCGACTCCAATCTTCGGGCCCTCCACGGGGCGGACGTCCTGCTCATCTTCGTCGAGTCTTACGGGGCGGTCACGTACGAGATGCCGGCGATCGCCGCGGGCCTCGCCGCGAGCCGCGCCGATCTCACCGCAGCGGTTCGCGACACCGGCCGTCACGTGGTGTCGGCCTACGTGGAGTCGCCCACGTTTGGCGGCTCCTCATGACTCGCCCACCTGAGCCTGATCTCTGGCGTGGATGTGCGCGATCAGTATGCCTACACGTCGCTGATGGCGTCGCCGCGGGACACGCTGGTCGCCACCTTCGCGAGGGGCGGATACCTGACCGTCGCGTTGATGCCGGGCATGCGCCAGGCCTGGCCGGAAGGGGCGTTCTACGGATTCGACGCGATCTACGGCCACGATCGGCTGGAGTACGAGGGGCCACCATTCGGCTGGTGGAGCATTCCGGATCAGTACGCGCTCGCGAAACTGGATCTCCTCGAACGGAGCCGCACGTCGCGCGCGCCTCTGTTCGTGGTGTTCCCGACGAGCACCACGCATGCGCCCTTTGATCCCGTGGCCCCGTACCAGCCGGACTGGTCCAGGGTGCTGATGAAGAACCTCTATGACGAAGCCGATGTCGCCCGAGCCAGGGCGGCGAGGCCGGACCTCACCAACCTCCGGCCGAGTTACGTCCGCGCCGTGGCCTACGCGTACGCGTCGCTTGCCGGGTACAGCCGGGATCACGCCGGAGATGACGTGGTCATGATTGCGATAGGCGACCATCAGCCGCCGGCGGCCGTGAGTGGCAAGGATGCGCCATGGCATGTGCCGGTACACGTGATTGCCAGTCGCGAGGACATCCTCGGCCGTCTCCGCGAACATGGATTTCACCCTGGTTTGGAACCGCGACGCCCGTCACTCGGTGCGATGCACGCGCTCGCGCCTATGCCGCTCGATGCCTTCGCCGCGCCTGCGTCGACGCCCCCACGGACGGCGAGGAGACATTCGGATCTTCACGGGACGGCGATCGTGTCCAACCAGAGAAGGCCGATCACAGCCGATCCCGGAAAATCGGGGTCGGCCGTCCCTCGTCATTTCGGAACGAAGTCCCTTGAGGCCGTTTGTGGCCGTCTGGCTTGCAAATTCTTGCGAGGGGTGTTGGCGCGCCCGCAGCCGATCACGCGCCAGCCTGAAAAGACTTCTGCGGCTAAAGCATGCGCCAGCGCCGGCGTTTCAGCCGCGCAGACGCGCCGGCCGTGCTCCGCCTCTTGGCGGTGTGTTTACGCGCCTTGGCGCTCCGTACGCGCTTCTTGAGCGGCGCCTGACTTATCAATGGGTACTTTTCTGGATGTTCTATGGATTCAACGGCGAGATCGATGTCGAGGTCCGGCCAGTACAGATGATGCGGGCTCGGGAGCTCGACGTTCGCGATTTCGCGAACGGTCGCCTCGCGGAACCACGGAAAGTTCTTGAAGGGGACAAACAGCTCGCGATCGCCGACGAACAGCCAGAATCCGTGCGGCGAGACGTTAGTGACTTCCACCGGGGAAGTGCTTGGCCCAGGCGGCGCGGATCTCATTGAGGTGCTCCTCGATTAGGGTCTGAACTTCCGTAATCTGCCTTGGCTTCAGACCGAAGTTCGCGGCCAGTTCGACAGTTGGCTCGATCCAGAACTTCGCTTCGCCTTCCGCGTGCTGAACGTGAACGTGTCCGCGTCGTTCCTCGCGGGAAAAGAAGTAGAACCGAAACCCCTTGACCCGCAGGACCGTCGGACTCACTGGCGTCTACGCGCTTTCGTTCTCGCGAATCTGTCGATCGATCTCGTCGCGGTGAGTACGCACGTACGCCCAGGCGCTGGCGAGATCTTCCGCCCTCAGCCTCGGATAGAGCCGCAGCAAGTCGGCCTCGGTGGATCCAAGCCGCCGGGCCTGCGCCAATACCCATACCGGAATGCGAGTGCGAACGATGACGGGCTCACCGCCGCAGACACCGTCAATCGTGTCGATGCCCGGATAGGCGTCCCTCGACTCCTGAGCGACTCGCTGGAGCAGTTCGGCCTTTTCGCCCGGCGTCATCCTGGAGAGCAGCGCCTGGGCTTCTTCGAGGGTACTCATGTTCAACCACTGCGATTGTACATCCCTGCCGCTTCGGTGGAATCTTCGCCTCGGACACACGTAGCAACGGCGCACGCCCTCGAGCAGTGTCGGTGACGCGCTCGCGACGATTGCCTCGCCCGCGTATCTGACGTAGAAGTGCGGCGAACGATCGTTATTGCTCATGAACACCACAATGCCATCCGCGAGCTCTCGGGCACGGAGCGGTCGTACGTCAGTCCTCCTATGCACTGGAGTGAACTGTAAAATGGATCGCGACCCTGTTTCTTCGCACGTCGCAGCCCTGACTCCCGACGCCTGTCACCTTGATGCCGTCGATCGCACTCACCCCACGGGGTCACTTGCTCTTCACGGCCTCGGACGACGCACCCGACCCGACTCCTGTTCTCTCGCGCACACTCGAGGACGCGTTCGCCCGTGGGTCGGGTTACGGATTGCTGGAGCTTGGCGCCGGCGAAGTCGGCACGCTGCTCCCAGCAGACGTCAGCTACTGGCGTGACTTCGCCGCTCGGTTTGTCACGGCCGTCTGTACGCATCCCGATCTCGATGCGCAACACGCGGCAATCCCCGCGCCCGGGCTCGGCGAGCTCGAAGTGGTCGCCGCGTCCGCGCCGCCAATGATTGGGGCCGAGTACCTCACGGCGTCGGTCCTCGACACGCTCTGGACGGAGATCGCTGAGGCGTTTCGGTCCCAGCTCGGCGAATCGAAGACGTCCGTCGAGGAATTCCTGCAGCGCAAGAACCCGTCGTGGCATCTCGTGGGCCGCGTCCATTTCAACCTTGCCGAAAACCGGGCGGACGATGAGGCGCCGTTCGCGTTTCTGGCGACCTACACGACACACCTGTCGGCGGAAGCCAAGGCGCAGCACCTGCCCCTCGGCCGCGCGTTGAGCGAGTACGCGGGCGCCGCCAACGCGTCTCGCCTGCTCTCGCTGCTCCTGCCGGTCCAACGCGCCGCCGCCGAGTGTCCGTGGCTGAAGGCGATGGTCGACGCCGGCGAGATCTATCATCCGCTCCGGTGGACGCCCGCGGAGGCGTGTCAGCTCTTGACGGATGTCCCTCGCCTCGAGGCCGCAGGTGTGATCGTCCGCGTGCCGACCGCATGGCGCGCGCATCGTCCTCCACGTCCCCAGGTCACCGGCACTGTGGGGGGCAAGCCGCCTTCGGGGCTCGGCACGGAGGCGCTGCTCGACTTCAAGATGGGCGTCAGCCTCGACGGCGAACCGCTGACCGAAGCGGAAATCGCGAAGCTGCTCGCCGCGTCGAACGGGCTGCACCTCGTGCGCGGACGCTGGGTCGAAGTCGACGGGGACAAACTCCGCCAGATGCTCGACGAGTTCCAGTTGGTGGAAGCGGCTGCGGCGAAGGGCGGTCTGTCCTTCGGTGAAGCCATGCGCCTCGTTGCCGGTGCGCAGGTGCCAGGCGATACCGTCGCCACCAGCGCTCCCGACTGGTCGAGCGTCGTCGCGGGGCCGTGGCTGGCCAAGACGCTCGCCGGCCTTCGAGATCCGGACCAACTGGCACAATTGGATCCCGGCGGCGCGCTGAAGACGACGCTGCGCCCCTATCAGCAGACTGGCGTTCGATGGCTCCACCTGCTCTCGACGCTTGGCCTGGGCGCGTGCCTCGCCGATGACATGGGGCTCGGCAAAACGATGCAGGTGCTGGCGCTCCTGCTGGTGATGCGAAGACGCAGCGCCACCGATCAGACGCGGCGCGCGAGCCTCCTTGTGGCGCCGGCGTCGCTGCTGGCCAATTGGGCCGCGGAGATCGAACGCTTCGCGCCCACCCTGAACGCGATCGTCGCGCACCCATCCGCGATGACCGCCGCCGAATTGAGGGCGCTCGATCGCGATCGACTCATCGGCGCCGATCTCGTCATGACCAGCTACGGGTCGCTCCTGCGGGTGCCCGCATTGCTCGCCATGCCGTGGCGCCTGGCGATCCTGGACGAGGCGCAGGCGATCAAGACACCCGGCGCCAAGCAGACGAGGGCCGCCAAGCAGATCGACGCGCAGTCACGGATCGCGCTCAGCGGAACACCCGTGGAGAATCGCCTCGGCGATCTCTGGTCGATCTTCGACTTCCTCAACCCCGGCCTGCTGGGATCGGGAAAGGCGTTCTCGACCTTCACCAAGCGCCTCTCGGCACAATCGCACAACCCGTACGCGCCGCTTCGCGCGCTGGTGCGGCCGTACATCCTGCGGCGCCTGAAGACCGACAAGTCCGTCATTGCAGATCTACCGGACAAGACTGAGGTGAGGGCGTTCTGCCAATTGAGTCGCAAGCAGGCGGCGTTGTACCAGCAGTCGGTGGCCGATCTGAAGGCGGCGCTGGCGCACGCCGACGGGATGAAGCGTCGCGGCGTCGTGCTCGCGTCCCTGATGCGCTTCAAACAGATCTGCAATCACCCCTCGCAGTGGCTGGGTGATGGCTCCTGGAGCGAGGGCGAGAGCGGCAAGCTCGTGCGACTGCGGGAGATCGCGGAGGTGATCGCGGCGAAACAGGAGAAGGTACTCGTCTTCACGCAGTTTCGTGAGATGACGGCGCCCCTCGCCACGTTTCTCGCCTCTGTCTTTGGCCGCCCGGGCCTCGTGCTGCACGGGGAGACCGCGGTCGGTAAGCGCCAGTCACTGGTGAGGCGGTTCCAGGACGACGAGCGCGTGCCGTTCTTTGTCATCTCGCTCAAGGCCGGCGGCATGGGGCTCAACCTGACCGCCGCCTCGCATGTCGTCCACTTCGATCGTTGGTGGAATCCGGCCATCGAGAATCAAGCGACCGACCGCGCGTTTCGGATCGGCCAGACCAAGAATGTGCTCGTGCACAAGTTCGTGTGCCGCGGGACGATCGAGGAGCGGATCGACCAGCTCATTGACTCCAAACTCAGACTCTCGCAAGA
>JACQTK010000204.1 GCA_016210845.1 Acidobacteriota bacterium
CTCCTGGTAGACGACCAGGTTGATAGGCCAGGTGTGGAAGCGCCGCGAGGCGTTGAGCTAACTGGTACTAATGAGCCGTGCGGCTTGACCATAATCTTTTCGCTCCTGTACACGTGCGTGCCGTGCGTGTGTCCGAATGAGCTACCGTTTGCAGGGTATTCAGTTGCTGGGCCCCGCCGAGCTTCAAGCGAAGGCGGGTCGTTCTTTGAGATTGTCTGGGACGACCGACGGAACGACGAGGCGTGGCTGAGAGCTGCGTTCCGTTCTGCCGGACCCCAGGCAGCCATTTTCCCGGTGGTCATAGGGGCAGGGTCACACCCGTTCCCATTCCGAACACGGAAGTTAAGCCTGCCACCGCCGATGGTACTGCGTGCGTAGGTGCGTGGGAGAGTAGGTCGCTGCCGGGAGTCATATCTGGCGAAACCGCTGAACGCGGTCTCACCACGTATAAGCCCGCTGTGAGCAATCACAGCGGGTTTTCTTTGTACGCTGACAGCCACCGAGGGCCTGAGCTGCCCGACATCGAACTCTACGTCGAATTCGATGCTCGAGGCCCAGGGTATCCAGCAACTTCAAGCGGCTATTCCTCGGTGATGTCCGCCGTGATCGCAATCGGAATGCAGCCGCGGACGCTCGTCGCCGCAGGGCACTTTTGTTCGTGCGTGGCAACGGCGCGCTCGGCCGCCTCGCGCATACCGCGCGGAATGCGCAGCGTGTAGTGCACCCGCATCCGCGCGATGCGCAGCACGCGCTCCACCGCTTCCACGTCGCCTTCCACCTGCGCTGCGACCTTGTTCGGTTCCGTCGGAATTTGACGCACTGCCAGTGCGCCGGCAAGCGTGCCCAGCAGTCAACCGCCGACGGCGGCGATCATGTAGTCGAGCGTGGCGGGAATCTCTTCCTCAGGCTCCACGCCGTAGAACTGCTTGATCGCGCCGTGCACGCCGAAGCGGATCGGCTCCCGAAAGGGCTCGACGAACGCGTGACGGATCGGGCCGTCGATCCGTTCGATGCGGATGCGGCTGGTGTAGACCTGGTCGGGCATGCGAGGCTCTCGTCAGGCGAACAATACCACGCGAGTTGCCAATTCCCACCGCGGCTGGCGGAGCGCGCGCCGAGCCATGGAAGGGACGTGGCGCGTGTGCAAAGATCGAGCGCCATGGATCTCGGCTTGCGGCGGCTGAACGCCCGTCATCCGCATCCGCGCCTGCTGGGGCGCCTCGTCTCCGCGTAGCCCGTCCCTGCGCGCGGGCTAGGGCGCCGACGGCGACGGCTGCAGCGTCGGCTCCGCGGCTTTCGGAATCACGAACCACGCGATCAGGTACGCGAGGATGCCGCAGACGATCGCGCCTGGATAGATCGAGAGGATCACCCACGCGAGCCGCACGACCGTCGAATCGACGCCGAGATACTCCGCAAGCCCGCCGCAGACGCCTGCCAGCTTCCGATCGGCGACCGACCGCGCGAGCCTGCGTCCGCTGACCGCGCGCGGCTGTCCGGGCACGGCCTCGGGGAGCACGATCCAGGCGACGAGGTACGCGATCAGCCCGCCGATGATGGCGCCAGGGACGATCGACAGCACCACCCACGCGAGCCGCACCAGCGTCACGTCGGTGTTGAAGTAGTCGGCAATGCCCGCGCAGACGCCGGCGATCTTGCCGTCCCCCGGCAGCCGCGAGAGGCGTCGCGGTACGCCAGGCTCCCGGACCGGCGCGCCGCAGTAGCGGCAGAAGGCCGAATCGGCGTCGATGTCGCGCGCACAGCGGGTGCAGGTCACGGCTCACCTCCCGTGGGACAGGGACGATCCTTTACGACGCGATCGAGAGCGTCTACGAATATAGACGAAGGCGTAGAGGGCGGCGTTCAGACCGAGGACGACCAGGCCGATGACGACCTGAGCCTCGCGTGTGAGCCCGTCAGGATACAGCACCGGGAACAAGTAGCGGGCGACGAAGTCGCCCGCGTAATAGTCGAGTCCGGCCCTGGCCCGCAGGGCATTCTCCAGGGGCGTCAGCGGACAGAGTCCACCCGAGAGCTCGATGTAGCCCGCCCAGCCCGCCGCGGGCATGTGCAGCCACGCGATTCTGGGCCACCGCAGCGCGAGCACGGCCCCGCCCGCGGCGAAGGCCACGAAGGCCAGGTGAACCAGAACGACACCGCCCGCGAGCGCGGCGTACACGCCGGCCATCCTTATAATCTATGCTTTGCCCATCGGAGGCAGCCATGGCCATGACCTACGAGGAACTCCACAAGAAGACGGTCGCGGAGCTTCGCGAGATCGCCAAGGGTCTCGATCACGAGGCCGTGAAGGGCTACACGCAGATGAACAAGGAGCATCTGCTCCCAGCCGTCTGCAAGGCGCTCGACGTCGAGACGCACGCGCACCGCCATGTCGAGGAGGGCTTCGACAAGGCGGGGCTCAAGGCGCGGCTGCGGGCCCTGCGGGGCGAGCGCGATCAGGCGCTCGCGGCGCACGATCCGGCCCGGTTGAAGGCGATTCGGCGGCAGCGGCACGCGCTCAGTCACCGGCTCCGCACGCACAGCCTCTGATCGCAGACGTGGGGCGGAAATTCTCCAGCGAATCGTAACTGCCGCGGTGCTGTGCCAGGGGCAGGGGGGTGGCCGTTGGGCGGCCGCCTCGGCCCATCGCGGCGTCCCAAACACGCAGCTTCACGCCGCGTTGCTGGGGTCCGACAACATTTGAGGCCACTGGTCGCGCGAACCATCTGTGCCGATGCGCACGCGCGCGCACGCCTGCGCACCGCTGTGAAGGCAGGCACGGCGCGTGCAACGCCATCGCCCGTGGTGGCAACTTTGCACTGGCGCGCCGCGGACATGATGGTGGATCCCCCCTCCGACGTGCACCCGGAGTGCCGCCGGGCCGTGCGCGTCCGTCCCGGACCCCTGCGCGTCCGACTGCACCGGGCCTGTGAAGGCATCCTCGTCGACATCAGCGAAACGGGCGCGCTCGTCCAGATTCCCTGGTCGATGCAGCCAGACCGGAAAGTCACGTTGAATCTCGAGGCGCACGATGCCTTGCTGCAGCTTCCAGGCCGCGTGGTGCGGTCGGTGCCGCACCAGCTGCAGCTGCCGGAGGCCACCTTGGCGCGCAAGGAATATCACGTCGCCGTCGAGTTCAGCGACCTGCCCGCCGAGCAGGTCGCCGCGCTGCGCAGGCTCATCAAGAACGAGTAGGGGCACCGCGGCGCCGTGCCCTACCTGGGCGTGGCCCGCTCGAGCAGCCCTTCGAGCCGCCGCTCGATCTCGCTGCGCACGCCGCGTCGAATGGCGGCGGCGACGTCAATCTGCACGCGCGGGCCCCCCAGCGTGCCGCCGATCGTCGCGGGCAGCACGATGCGCGTGCCCGCGCGGGCGTACCGGTAGACGTCGCGGCCCGACTGCGCCGACACCGTCTCGGACAGCACCACATCGGCCCGGCCGTCCAAGGCCTTGGTTGGCAGCACCAACGTGCCGCGCGCGAAGATGTCGTAGTCCGGCGCCCGCAGCGTCAGATCCTCGCTGTGCGCGGCGCCGTCGCTCAGCGCGAACGTCGCGGCGATCTCGTGGAAGGCCTCTCCGCCGGCCTGCCGCGCGCCAGGGTTCTTCCCCTCGAGAAACGCCACGACGGTTCCGATGACGTCCAGCCCGCGCAGGGATCCGTCGCGGATGACGAGCTCGCCGACGCCGCGGGCCGACGCCAGCACCGCGCTCAGCTCCCGCCCACGGGCGCCGAAGCGGCCGGAGCCGCTCAGTCGCCCGGTGATGGCCCCGGGCGCGCCTTCGAATGCCGCCACCTGCGCCGCGTCGATGTTCGTGACGCTCACGCCGACTCTCACCAGCGGCATCGGTTCGAGCTGCACGTCGATCCAGCCGTTGTGGCGTCCGCCGAAGATGTCGAAGGTCAGCGGGTCGATGGTGACGTCCCCGCCCTCGGCAGCCACGGTCGCATCGAACCGGGTGAGGTCCACGCCCGCCGCGCGGGCACGCGGGGCCGACACCGTGCCCAAGATGCGCATTCCCTGACGGGGCTCCTCGCCTGACGACCCCGTGCCGGCGAACGCGGACCCGATTGCGAGCAGGTCGTCGACGTCGAGCGCGTCGGCGCGCGCGTCGAGCGTGACCTCCACCCGCGGCCGCAACGTTGCGCGTCCCGATGCCTGAATCCTGGTCGGCCCGGCCTCCGCCGTGAGGGCGGTAATCGTCAGGTTCGTGCCGGAAAGCGAGCCGTCCGCGGAGATCCGAATCTCGCGTCCGAGGCTCGCCAGCGTCACGTCGCGCAGGACTATCCAGCGAACGGACACTACGGTCATGGCGCTCGCCACGGCGGCTGCGCCCTCGGCGGGCGTGGCGGCCGCTCCTGACGGCAGCGCGAACGGAAGCGGCATGGCTAGGCGGGTGTCGGAGACGGTCAGCTCGGCATCCTCGATCCGCCGCCCAAGCAGCGGCCGTACCGGCGCGTGGACGTCGACGGCGCCCAGCGTGACACGCGGCGGCACTCCGGCGCGCACGTCACGGAGCCGGAGTGTCACCCTTGGCAGCAGCGCGACCGAGACGCTGCCGATGCGCACGGGCTCCCCCAGCCAGGCGGTCGCGCTGCGCTCGAGTGCCCTGCGCACGGCATCGCCGCTCAGAACCCAGTAGACGGCTCCGCCCGCCACGGCCAGCAGGACGAACGCGAGAGCGAGCGCCGTGAGGGCGACGCGCCGGATCACCGCACCACTATACGACCTGGCGCGCGGAGCGCGCTCCAAGCAGACACTGTCCTCTGTTATTTTGATCGTTCATGCGCCAGCTTCGTCCGGCCATTCTCGCGGCCACTGCCATCGTGCTGGTCGCCTCGCCCACCTTCGCGCAGTCTTCGATGGAGCTTCGGTGGGGCGGCGACGCCGAGGGGGGAGCACCGTTCGTGGAAGCCGATCCGGCCGACCCGATGCGTGTCGTCGGATTCGAGGTCGACGTCGCGCAGCTGCTGGCCGACGGGCTCGGCCGCGTGCCGCGCTTCGTTCAGGTGGGGTTCACGAGCCTCGACGCCTCGGTGGCGCGGGGCGATTTCGACATCGGGCTCAGCGGCCTCGAGGACACCCCTGCCCGGCGGGCACGGCTGGCCGTCACCGTGCCGTACTACGAGTTTCGCGAGATCCTGACGGTCAGGGAAGCGGACCGGAACCGCTACCGCGCGCTTGCCGACCTCCGCGGGCGGCGCATCGCCACGCTCGGCGCGACGCTCGCCTACGACCTGCTCGTGACCGCGCAGGCGGAGCACGGCGTCGTCCCGATCACCTACGAAGACGATGTGCATCCCTACAGTGACCTGGCGCTCGGGCGGGTCGACGCCGTGGTGCTCGACGCCGTGCTTGCGGAACGTGGAGTGCGCCGCAACGCGGGTCTGGTCAACCAGAGCGCGGATCTCGGCGTGGGGTACTACGTCGGCATCCTGGCGCCCGGCCAGACCGCGCTTCGCGACCGCATCAACGGGATTCTTCGGCAGGCGATGCGCGACGCTCGGTTGGAGGCCATCTTCCGGCGCTGGAACATGTGGAACGAGGATCAGCCGCGGCTCTACGCGCGGGTGCTCGCGAGCGATGCGACCGAGATGGTTCCGCTGTCCGCTGGTGCCGCCGTGCCCAGCGCCTGGGAGGCGACACGACGGTACCTGCCTGCGCTGGTGAGCGCCGCGGTGATTACCGTCATCCTCTCCTGCGCCGCCATGCTGCTGGCCGTGGCGGCAGGCGTGCTGATTGCCAGCGGCCGTGTCTACGGGAGCCGCCCGCTCCAGGTGGCGCTGACCGGCTGGGTCGAGGTGGTGCGCGGCACGCCGCTGCTGCTGCAGCTGTTCGTGCTCTACTTCGGGCTTGCGGCGGTGGTGCAGCTTCCGGCGTTTCTCGCCGCGCTCATCGGCCTCGGCCTGAACTATGCGGCATACGAGAGCGAGATCTATCGAAGCGCGCTCGAGGCGGTGCCCCGCGGCCAGCTCGACGCGGCGCGCACGCTCGGCTTCACCGAACGCCAGACGCTCGTGCTCGTCCGCGGTCCGCAGGCGTTCAGGCTGGCCCTGGCACCGATGACCAACGACTTCGTGGCACTGCTGAAGGACAGCTCGCTCGTGTCGGTGATCACCGTGGTGGAGCTCACCAAGCAGACGTCGATCTTTGCGGCCAACATCGGAAGCTGGGTCGTGCCAGGTGCGCTGTGCGCCGCGCTCTATCTCGTCCTCTCGCTGCCGCTGGCCCGGCTGGCCCGGCGGCTCGAGAAGGGGTGGCGCCGCGGATGACGACGCTCGCCGTTCGAGACCTCGAGGTTCGTCGCGGCGCGCGGGTCGTCGTCGTCGGCGTGTCGTTTGCGGCCGCGCGGGGCGAGCTGCTGGCGCTCATGGGCGCGTCGGGTGCCGGAAAGACGAGCGTGCTGCGGGCGATTGGAGGTCTCGATCCGATTGCCGCAGGCACGATCGACGTCGACGGCGTTCGGCTGGCCTCGGGACGTCTTCCGCGGGGGACCCTGCGCCGCGAGCTGCACCGCCGCGTCGGCATGGTGTTTCAATTCCATTTCCTGTTCGAGCACATGGATGCGCTGCAGAACGTGTGGCTGGCGCCCGTCCACGTCCTGAGGCAGCCGCGAGCCGAGGCCGAGCGCCGCGCGCGGGAGCTGCTGACGCTGCTCGGCGTTGGTGAGCGGGCCAACGCGATGCCGCACGAGCTGTCGGGCGGCGAAGCGCAGCGCGTTGCCATCGCGCGCGCGCTGGCCGTGGAGCCGCCCGTCCTGCTGATGGACGAGCCGACGGCGTCGCTCGATCAGGCCCGCCGCGGCGAGCTGGCGTCCACGCTGCGGACGCTGGCCGCGCAGGGGCGAACCGTCGTCGTGGCGACGCACGACACCGACTTCGCGCGTGCGTGTGCCCACCGGGTGGTGGTGCTCGACGGCGGCCGACTCGTCGGTGAAGGCGCGCCCGCCGATGTGCTCGCATAGAATGATCTGGCTGCATGGCACAGGTACCCGTCCGGACGGATGCGCTGTACGTCGAGTTCGATACCCATCGCGCCATTCGCTACCGCAACAAGACCTACTACCGCGCGCTTCACTGGCCGATCTGGGTCTTCGTCTTCTTCATCGCGCCCGGGCCGCTGACGTTCGACCTGTTCGAGCGCGGGTTCGACGCGCGTCTGGGCGCCTGGCTGGGCCTCGTGATGGCAGCAACGGCGATCGCCGGCCTGCGCGGCCGGCTTCCCGGATGCGAGCCGGCGCCTTACATCATCCGATTCACCGAGGATCGTCCCAATCCCTTGTACCGGCGCATCTGCTACACGACCGCGTGGGGCGAGGTGATCGCCTTTGCGGCGCTCAATCTCGCTGGGCTCGCCTACGCCGTGGCCACGGGCGAGTGGCGCCTGAAGCAGATGTACCTCACCGCGTACTTTCCCATCGCGGGCACGATGTGGCTGCTCGGCGCCTTCGGTCTGCTGCCGCGCGTCGGGCGGTCGACGCGGGGAGAGGGGCACGAACGCCGCTACTTCTACGGATCGGTCTGGGCCGTGACGATGGCACAGCCTGTGCTGTGGGTGTTGTGGAAGACGCTGCCCGTCACGCGCGCGGGCGACGCGATCAAGCTCGCCGCCTTCGTCGGCATCCTCGCGGCGGCCGGCATTCTGGCGCGCCGCGGACTCCTGCCGAGGACGCGGCCGATCGTGCCTGGTGAATTGGCGATTAGCGACTAACGATGCCCGCCGCTTCGATCGACGCCCTCACGTCGCCCACGCTCAAACATCTGCGCGAGCGCTGGTGGAACGACGATTTCACCGAGTTCCTCACCGAGACGCTGCGTCCGCGGCCTGGCAACCGCATCCTCGACGTCGGCTGCGGCGAGGGCATCGCCGAGGTCCGCCTCGGGCGGCTCCAGGTCTCTCAGCTGCGGCTCTTCGGCGTGGACCTGATGATCGAGCGCGTCATGGTGGCCCGCCACGAGACGGCGGCGCACAACCAGCGGGTCGGCTTCGCCTGCGCCGAAGCCTCTCGCCTGCCATTCTGCGACAACGCCTTCGATTCCACGTTCTGTGTCGCCGTGCTCCAGCACGTCGGCGACGTCGCCGCGGCCGTCAGGGAGTTCGCCCGCGTCACGTCCCCCGGCGGTCGGATCGTGGCGGTGGAGCCCGACAACAGCGCGCGGTACGCGTATTCGGCGACGCCAGCGGGGCTGCGGGCGTTCGAGATGTCGGCACGGTTTTTCGGGGCGCTGGCTGCCTCTCGGGGCGACCTCATTGACGCGAAGGTCGGCCCGCGGCTGCCCGCGCTCTTCGCGCGATGCGGCATCGAGCCGCTCGACGTGCGGCTCTTCCCCGTCTCCCAGACTCGGTTGGGGGTGCCTTCCGAGGACGTCTGGAAGCGGCGGCGCGCCGTGGTCGAGCAGGCCATCGACGAGGCGCAGGCCGACGCGGTCCGCGCGCTCGGGCAGGAGTATCTCGACCTGTTGACGGCCTACGCGACGGAAGCCCGAGCCGCGGGCCCGTCGTTCGTGGAAATCCAGAACACCATGCTGTTTGCCACCGTGGGACAGAAGACCTGAAGAAGTAGGCAGTAGGCAGTAGGCAGTAGGCAGCGGGCAGTAAGCAGTCGGATAGGCCGGCTGTTGCTGCCTACTGCCTACTGCCTACTGCCTACTGCCTACTGCCTACTATGGAAGGACACGAGGGCTGGGACGAGTACGCGCCGTTCTACGACTGGGAGAACGCCCGCACGCTCGGCCGCCGCGACGTGCCCTTCTGGAAGAGCCTGGCGCTCCACGCCGGCGGACCGGTGTTGGAGCTGGGATGCGGCACGGGACGCATCACGGTCCCGCTCGGACGCGCGGGTGTCGATCTCGTGGGCGTCGATCGCTCGAGCGCCATGCTGAGGCGGGCGCGCCAGCGCGTGCGGCGCGCGCGTGTGGACGGCCGCGTCCGTCTCATTCGGGGCGACATCCGCCAGCTGCCGTTCCGGCGGGGCCGGTTCGCGCTGGTGATGGCGCCCTACGGCATCCTGCAGTCCCTCCTTCGCGAGCGCGATCTGGCCGCCACGCTCGACGCCTGCTTCCGCGCGCTGGAGCCTGGCGGCGTGTTCGGCCTCGAGCTCGTGGCCGACGTGCCGTCGTGGAAGGAGTGCCGCAGGCGGGTGAGCCTGCGGGGCTGGAGGCGCCGGCCTGGCGGCACGCACGTGACCCTCGTGGAGACCGTGCGGCAGAACCGCGCTCGGCGGCTCACGACCTTCGATCAGGCATTCATCGAGCGGCACGGGCGGCGGCGGACCACCCGGCGGTTCGCGATCACCTTCCGCACGCTGTCGGTGCCGCAGATGGCGCGCCGCCTCGAGAAGGCGGGCTTCGAGGTCTCGGCTCTGCTGGGGGACTATCGGGGCGGCCCCTGGGACCCGCGCGCCGACGTGTGGGTGATTCTGGCGCGGCGGCCGTGAACCTCGAACGCGGCGGCTGAAGCCGCCGCGCTACGACCCTGCGCCAGAAGCGAATCTGTAGCCCGTAGTGCGGGGGCTTTAGCCCCCGCGAGAGGTGGTAGAATCGATTTCCCTCGTATTTTCTGGAGTTCTCTCATGTCAGGCCATTCCAAGTGGCACACGTTCAAGAAAATGAAAGGTGCCGCCGATGCCAAGCGCTGCAAGATCTTCACGCGCATCATCAAGGAACTGACCGTCGCGGCCCGCAGCGGCGGCGGCGACGCTGACACCAACCCGCGCCTGCGCACCATCGTGGCCGAGGCCAAGGCCAACAACATGCCGCGGGAGAATATCGATCGCGCCATTCGCCGCGGCACGGGCGAAGAGCCAGGCGTGTCCTACGAGGAAGTCACCTACGAGGGCTACGGTCCTGGCGGCGTGGCGCTGATGATCGACACGCTCACCGACAACAAGAACCGCACGGTCGGTGAGATTCGCCACCTCCTCAGCAAGCACGCGGGCAACCTTGCGGCCGAGAACAGCGTGGCGTGGATGTTCACCCGGAAGGGGCAGGTCGTCGTCGAAAAAGGCAAGGTGGACGAGGACAAGCTGCTCGCGGCCGCGCTCGACGCCGGGGCCGACGACATGAACGACGACGAGAGCGGCTGGGAGATCGTCTGCGCGCCGGAGAACTTCGAGGCGGTGCGCGATGCCATCAAGGCGCTGGGGGTCGAGCCGTCGACCGCGGCGGTGGCGATGGTCCCCCAGAACTACGTCAAGCTGACGGGCAAGGACGCGCAGCAGATGCTGAGGCTGATGGAAGCCATCGAGGACCACGACGACGTGCAGCACGTGTGGGCGAACTTCGACGTCGAGGAGAAGGAGATCGAGGCCTCGCTCGCGTGAGAATCTTCGGCATCGACCCGGGCTCCGAGCGCACCGGCTACGGCTGCGTGGAGACCGACGGCCGCCGCCATCGCCTCGTCGCGTGCGGCGCCATCACCGCGCCCGCGGGCGACGCCTTTCCGCTGCGGCTCGCGCGCATCCATCGCGATCTCGCCGCCCTGCTGGCGACCTGCCGTCCCGATGCGGTGGCCATCGAGAACCTGTTCCATGCCACCAACGTGCGCAGCGCCCTCAAGCTCGGTCACGCGCGCGGCGTGGCCGTCCTGGCGGCCGTCGAGGCGGGGTGCGTCGTCGTCGAGTACACGCCGGCCGAGATCAAGCGGGCGGTCGTGGGGTACGGCCGGGCCGAGAAGCATCAGGTGCAGCAGATGATCAAGCTGCTGCTCGGCCTCCAGGCGCCGCCGTCGCCGCACGACGCGGCCGACGCGCTGGCCGTGGCCATCTGCCATCTGCATTCGATGCCGCAGGCGGATCTCGCACCCCACCGCGCAGGCGTGCGCGGCGGGGACCCCGCGACGGCCCGCCTCTACGAACGCCAGAGTAAGGACGGAGAGGCGGACCTTCAGGTCCGCCCACCGAAGTCCTGGCGGCAGTACCGTCCTCCCGCGCGCGGATGATTGCACTGCTTCGCGGTCGGGTCCTCGACAAGCAGCCGAACCGGGTGGTCGTCGACGTGCAGGGCGTGGGATACGAGGTGTACGTGCCGTTGTCCACGTACTACGACCTGGGGGACGAGGGCACCGAGGCGGTGCTGCGGGTCTACACGCACGTGCGCGAAGAAGCCCTGCAGCTCTATGGCTTCCTGACGGCGCTCGAGCAGCAGCTCTTCGAGCGGCTCATCGCCATCAGCGGCATCGGGCCGAAGCTGGCCATTGCGGTGTTGTCGGGCATCGACGCGCGCGATCTGGTGGACGCAGTGCGGCGCGGCGACGTGGCGCGCCTGACGCGTATCCCAGGTGTCGGCCGGAAGACCGCAGATCGCATTGTCCTTGAGCTGAGGGATCGGCTCGCGCAGCTCGCCGTGCCCGCGGGTCCGGAAGCCCCCGCGGTCGCCTCCGCTGGCGACCGGCTCCGCGACGATCTGCTCTCGGCGCTGCAGAACCTGGGCTATCATCGGCCGCTGGCCGAAAAAGCCGTCGATGCCGCGTTGACGTCCGCGCCCGATCCGAGCTTCGAACAGGCGCTCAAGGCGGCGCTGCGCGAGCTCATGCGATGAACGACCGATTGGTGACCGCGGGGCGCGTCGAGGAGGAGGCGCAATACGAGGCGGGGCTCCGGCCGCGCTCGCTCGGGGAGTACATCGGCCAGGATCGCATCCGCGACAACCTGCAGGTGTCCATCGAGGCCGCCCGCGGGCGCCGCGAGGCGCTGGACCATATCCTGCTGTACGGGCCGCCCGGCCTCGGCAAGACGACGCTCGCCTACGTCATCGGCAACGAAATGGGGGTGTCGGTGCGGTCCACCGCGGGGCCGGTCATCGAGAAGCCAGGCGACCTGGCGGCGATGCTCACGAACCTGCAGGCGCACGAGATCCTGTTCATCGACGAGATCCATCGGCTCGCGCCCGTCATCGAGGAGATTCTCTATCCGGCCATGGAGGACTACGAGCTCGACATCGTCATCGGCCAGGGCCCAAGCGCCCGATCCGTGAAGGTGCCCCTCCAGAAGTTCACGCTGGTCGGGGCCACCACCCGCGCGGGGCTGCTCACGTCCCCCCTGCGCGCCCGCTTCGGCATCGTCCATCGCCTCGATTTCTACGGAGACCGGGACATCGAGGAGATCGTGCGGCGCTCCGCCCGCATCCTCAGCGTGGCTATCGATGACGAGGCGGCGGCGGAGATCGCCAGGCGATCGCGCGGCACGCCGAGGATCGCCAACCGGCTGCTGCGCCGCGTGCGGGATTATGCGCAGGTCCGCGCCGACGGCCGCATCACGTCGGAGGTGGCGCACGCGGCGATGGCGCTGCTCGAGGTGGATGCCCACGGCTTCGACGAGGTCGACCGCAAGCTGCTGCGGACGATCATCGACAAGTTCAGCGGCGGCCCCGTGGGCGTCAACAGCCTGGCGGCGGCCATCAACGAGGAAAGGGACGCCATCGAGGACATCTACGAGCCGTTCCTCATCCAGGCCGGCTTCCTCGATCGCACACCGCGCGGCCGTGTCGCCACGCCGCGCGCGTACGAATATTTCGGGCTCGCCGCTCCCGGGAGGGACTCTCGCCTGTGGTAACCACGTCATCGGCTGGCACGCTGCGCCGCGCGCGCATCTCCAGCCTCGGCACCTACGTGCCGCCGCGCCTGCTGACCAACGCCGATCTCGAGAAGATGGTCGACACCAACGACGAGTGGATCATGCAGCGCGTCGGTGTACGCGAGCGGCACATCGTCGATCCGGGAGTGGCCACCTCGGACCTGGGTCGGGAAGCCTCGCTCAAGGCCATCGCCTGCGCGGGGCTTGCGCCCGCGGACATCGACTTCATCATCGTGGCCACCACGACGCCCGACATGCTGTTTCCCAGCACCGCCTGCGTGCTGCAGGCGAAGATCGGCGCCGCCTCCGCCTGGGGGTTCGACCTGATGGCCGCCTGCTCGGGCTTCCCGTACGGCCTGACCACGGCGGCGCAGATGGTGGCCTCTCGTGCCAGCGAGCGGGCGCTCGTCGTCGGCGCCGACGTGATGTCCAGCATTGTCGACTTCACCGACCGTGCCACGTGCGTGCTGTTCGGCGACGGCGCGGGCGCGGTGGTCGTCGAGGCGAGCGACGACGAGGACGTCGGCATCCTCGATTTCGAGCACTACGTGGACGGCGCCGGAGGATCCGCGCTGTGCATGCCCGCGGGCGGCAGCCGCCTGCCCGCCTCGCACGAGACGGTCGAGCGGCGGCTCCACTATGTGAAACAGGACGGGCAGACGGTCTTCAAGTTCGCCATCCGGAACATGGAGGAGGTGTGCCGCCGGATCCTGGAGCGCAATGGCATCGGCGGGGGCGACATCGATCTGTTCGTGCCGCACCAGGCGAACAGCCGCATCATTCTGGCGTCGGCCGAACGGCTGGGCCTTCCCCGCGACAAGGTCGTCATCAACATCGACCGGTTCGGCAACACGACGGCGGGCACGATTCCCCTGGCGCTGGGCGACGCGGTTCGAGATGGCCGGCTCAAACGTGGCGATCTCGTCCTGATCGCGTCGGTTGGAGCGGGGTTCACGGTGGGGGCCGTCCTCATGAGGTGGGGACTGAAGGGAGGTCCCTAGCAACCGGATAATGGGGACATGGCCCGTCCCCGCGTCATCCGCCTGCGTCCGCTCACGCCCGCCCAGGCTCAGCGGTTGGAGGCGCTGAGGGCGCTCTCCCAACTGCTCGACTCGGCCTTCCTCCTTCCTGGCACCAGGTACCGCATAGGTCTGGATCCAATCGTTGGACTGGTTCCGGTGATCGGAGACCTGGTATCGCCTCTGTTCGCGATGGCCGTGCTCTGGCAGGCGCGTGAGCTGGGCGTGCCGCGCGTCGTGCAGCTTCGGATGGTCTTCAACGTGGCCATCGACGCGCTGCTCGGCATCGTCCCCGTGGTCGGCGATCTCTTCGACTTTGCGTGGAAGGCCAATGACATGAACGTGGCGCTGCTCGAGCGCCACGCGGAAGAGGAACATCCCGCATCTGCGGGTGACTGGGCCTTCGTCACGGTCATGATCCTGCTGCTCCTGGTCGTTGCCGTCGTGCCGTTCGTGATCGCTGGCGCGGTCGTCGCGGCGATCGGGCGGCTCCTGTCCTGACATGGCACGACGGACGCGGATGATCTCGCGTGTGTTCCTCCTGTCGCCCGCCAACTGCAGCGGCAACCGGGGGCGTATGATCGTCTCGCCGCGGGCCGAGTTCCCGCTGGCGCGGCAGCTCCGGACCCGCGACGGCGCCCTCCTGGGCGACGTCTTCAGCTTCGTCAGCGGCCTCTACTTTCGGGGCAAGCTGGCCTACGCGCGGCGGTTCGCACGGCCGCCCGATCCCGGCGATCCCATCGCCGCGGGAGGCGTCCTCGTCATCACGCCGAACGCCGGACTTCGCGCGGCCGACACGCCGCTCACGCTGGCATCGTTCCGGGCGTTCGCGCAGGTTGACATCCACCTGAGGAATCCTGCGTATCGGAAGCGGCTCGAGTGCGTAGCTGATGAGCACGCTGAGCACGATTGGGATGAACACCGGCTGTGCCCAGTGCAGCACGGCCATTACGGCCGCGCCCGCGATCACAGTGAGCGCCACGGCCCGGAGGTCGACGGCCACAGGCGACGCAGTGCGCTCGGAGGCCACGATTCCCTCCTGTGGGGCGGCGCTCAGGCCCGCGGGTCCGCCACCGACGATCACGACGTCGAGCACCCAGCGGCAGGCTGCAAGGGCTCGGCCACGCGCGGCTCGGCGGCTCCGCGTCGGGTATTGTGATGAACCAGCCAAGGGCTCGCCCGTGCTCTCCGTGGTCCGCAGAACCTCGCCCTTGGCTGGTTGGCAGTATCTGCTTGGCGCGCCCCGCGCGCCTGGACCGCTATACGGCCGGGCCATCGGGGACAAGATTCGCGTTTTGGAGCCGTATAGCGGTCCATGGACGTCGCGGATTTCGACTTCGATCTGCCCGATGAGCTGATCGCGCAGGAGCCGCCGGCCGAGCGGGGCGGGTCGCGGCTCCTCGTGCTGCGGCGCGATCGTGAGGGTCTCACGCACACCGTGTTCTCACGGCTGGTCGAGTATCTCGACTCCGGTGATCTGCTCGTCGTGAACAACACGCAGGTCTTTCCAGCGCGTCTGCTTGGCCGTCGTGTGCCGAGTGGCGGCGCGGTGGAATGTCTCTTACTTCGTCAACTCCCAACTCCACAACTCCCAACTCCCACGATCGGTGCCTTGGGAGTTGGAGCGTTGGGGGTTGGAAGTTTTCACGTGTGGGACGCCCTGATGCACCCGGGCCAGAAGCTGAAGCCTGGGGCGCACGTGCTCTTCGAGGGTGAAGGCGTGCGGCTGCACGGCGAGGTGCTGGCGCGTCATTTCCATGGGCGCCGGACGATCCGATTGTGGACGGAGGAAGGCGTCGACGTGGTTGCCGCGATCGACCGGATCGGGCACGTGCCGCTGCCTCCCTACATCAAGCGCGATGATCGTCCCGCCGATCGCGAACGGTATCAAACCGTGTACGCGCGAGAGCGCGGGTCGGTGGCGGCGCCCACGGCGGGCCTGCACTTCACCCGCGACGTGCTGGGCGCGCTGGCCGCCCGCGGTGTGGAGCGGGCCGAGCTCACGCTGCACGTCGGCTACGGAACGTTCAAACCCGTGCGCGCGGCCCACGTCGAGGATCACGCGGTCGATCCCGAGTGGTTCACCGTGACCGAAGCGGCCGCGGCCGCACTCACGCGGGCGCGACGGGAGGGCCGCCGCATCGTCGTCGTGGGCACCAGCACGGCTCGCGCCCTGGAGTCACTTCAGGTCGGCCCTGACGGCCGCGTCGACCCGGTGGAGGGCGAAACGCGCCTGTTCATCTATCCGGGGCACACGTTCCGGATGGTGGACGCGCTGGTCACCAACTTCCACCTGCCACGCTCGTCGCTGCTGATGCTCGCGGCCGCCTTCGCGGGGTGCGAACGCCTGCTCGGCGCCTACCGGGAGGCGATCGCGGGTGGGTACCGCTTCTACAGCTACGGCGACGCCATGGTGATCTTCTAGGGCTGGAACGCGCGCACGCGTGCAC
>JACQTK010000202.1 GCA_016210845.1 Acidobacteriota bacterium
AATTCGGGGCAATTCAGCCAGGGATTGCAGAGACGCGCTGACACACGGCGGTGTCCGCGATTCGGTTGAAGCGTGTCCCGACGAGGGGATGGTCATGCCCGAAGAGAAAAACGGCGGCGATCGCATCGTCAACCCGTTCAAATTGATAGGGACCAAGGACAAAACGGCCCTGCGCCCGTATTTGGCGGCTGCAGTCTCCGGTGCACTGGGACGGCCGCTCGCCCCGCCTGAGCGGCTACTGGCCGCCAAAGACTTGGAGAATCCTGTGCGCGGCGCCGCGGCCGCTCTCCTCGCCGAGGCGATTCTCGAGGATGCGGCCGCTGCCGCCTCGCTGCGCGATGACGATCCGGCGCTCTTCGCCGCGGCGGAGTCTCTGGTGGCGTCGCGAACGCCGAGGCGCCCACCGGTCCGCAAGGCGCGGGGTCCGCGGCCACGGCTCGAGACAGACATGATTGCAGCGCTGCCACCGTTGTTCGCAGGGGCGGTCAATGCGGCGCTCCCCATTTCCTCACTCAATCTCTCCAAAGATATCGAAGGTCTGGAAGACTTGATTGACGCTGCCAGGGACGTCGGCGGGGCAGTGAGGGGCGGTACCGAGTTCATCAAGGAGCTGCGCGAGCTGATTAGGAGGTGGCGGGAGAAGAACCAGGGCAATCCCGGCGCAGCGACTGATGCGGAGAGCGAGGAACAGGTCCCATACATCGTGCCCGATGAATTCACGGATCTGTACGGCGAAAGCACGGACGAGCTGGAGTATTCAGTGTGGCTGGACAGAGTGGGCGCCTTCGAGGTGGATGGCGCCGGCGCCGACAACGTCTATTGGGTTGCACAGTCGTTCGTGCACATGAGGGAGCCGAACCGCGTCGTGGTATCGGCAACGATCAGTCAGGAATACGATTTGGACGAGTTCGAAGAGGCTCGTCTGCCGCCGCTGCCCGACAGGCCGGGACGAGGTCGTCTCGTCGACAATACCGATTGGAAGGTTGTCGAAGCGATACGCGATCGCGACGCGATTCTCGCCATCCGGCAGGGCAACCGCACGCAGTGGTTTCCGCTGTCACGCCTGCGCCACATCGAGCTGTTCGTTGACGTTTACGAAAGCGACCATAGCGAGCTGGCCGAGGATGCGATCGCTGCCATCATCTCGGCAGTTGTCGCCGCCCTTGCGTTCTTCAAGGGCAAGGTCACGCCGTCGGTCGGATCGACCGCCGCGCTGACCAGCGCGAATCAGGAGGCGCTGAGAAGGCTGTTCAGGCTCATCAACAGCGATGACCTCTTGCTGGCGGGTGTTTTCAATCTGACCCAGGCCGATTTCGAGGATGCATTCGACAATGGGACCGTCTTTCCCGTGCGGGATCACCGCTCGGATGCAGCCGCCAATCGGGAGCATCAGAGACGCGTGTACGCAAGGGGGAGGATGGTGAGATCTACGATACCGAGAAAGCCGACGAATTCAATGCTCGGAATGCGGCTCGCCTGACGACGCGTGGCTATTGGGAGGACGAATTCGATTCGTATTACGAGATACGACTCAGATACGAACGTCGCCAGCGGCGATGATCTCTCCAGCGCGTCGCGGGCAGCGTTGTCACAGATCACTCCGACATCCAGTGAGATAGTCTAAACACCCTGCCCCGCGTTGCCGCCTGCCTCGACCAGCCGTGCGCGGCGAATCAGGTGTGCGAGCCGCTGCCTGACCTCCCCGTCGAGCGGCAGCGCCTCCACCCGCGCGGCGGCGCGCTCGGTGTCGTACTCCAGACGATGAACGGCGACACGGCCGTCGTCGACGACGGCGAAGGCGGCGCGGGCGTCGCCGTCGATCGGCAGCCCGAGGCTCCCCGGATTCACGATCGTCGTGCCGTCGACCTGCCGCACGAACTGTTCGTGCGTGTGGCCGAGGAAGAGCAGCGCGGGCGCGCCGGCCGGCTGGATCGCGTCCCGCCAGACCGCATCGCTCGCGCTGGTCGGCACATACCCGTACAGGGGATCTCTCGGACACGCTCGTGGGCACACGGAATGGGATCTCGTACCGCTGCTCGAGGGGCCACCCTTCGATCCGTCGCCAGACCGACGCGGGCGCGTAGACGGGACAGGGCGCCCCGTGCCGCAGGCCGTCGACGTGGTCCGGATGTGCGTGCGTGAGCACGATCGCGTCCGGAGCCACGCGTCCGACGGCCCTCAGCCAGTCGGCGCCGCAATCGATCATCACGTCGATGCCCCGATGCGAGACGAGCGTGGACGTATGCCGCCAGTGGCGGCGGGTGCGGACGTCGATGTTGCCGCGTGTCCCGAGGAAGGTGAGCGTCACGCAGCGGCCAGTCTCAGTCGGGGAGCGGCAGCTTGCCGCCCTGCCGTTGAGGTGTGGTCGGCTGGCCCGTCGCCGCGCTGCCCTTCACCTGTTCGCGCTCGCGCGGTGGCGGCGGTTGACCGGTCTCCGATTGAGGCCTGGGCCGGCCGGGCTGCTGGTTTCGAGCGATACGGTCCTGCTTGCGCATCTCAGCCTCCTGGTCTGTCTCAGGTGTGCTGATCCTCGTGCAAGGAGGACGCCGTGCAAACCGCCGAGACTCCTGGCTACTGCAAGGAGACCAGGATAGGGATCAGCTGCCGCCCCTCAGGCACCGCGCGCAGCGCCTTCCCCAGCACCGCACCGGTCCCCAGCACCGCACCGGGCGTCCGCGCCGGGTCGGTGGCCTTCATGGCATGACCCGGAGTGCTTGACGTTGTCAGCAGATCTCCCACGGCGACAGCGCCGAAGTCCGCCTCGACCCGACAGTACACCTTGCCGACGAGGGCCACAGGCAGGCGCCCGCTTTCCCTCTCCCGCCGGTCGAGCAGGATGCCTGGCCTGTATGCGCCCGCGCCAGAGACGACGCCCGCGACCCTCCGGTCGTAGGCGGACGTGCAGGGCTCGAGGGACTCCTCGCCCGCGACGACGAGCACCGTGCCCGGCTCGACGCTGCCGCGACAGGCATCCGCGATGTCGAATCCTTCCGCGCAGTCCGCACCCGAGAGCTGGATGTCGCCGACTTCCCCGTCCAGAGGACGGTCGTCGAACCGGCCGCGTTCCGCACGCGCAGGACGCCGTCACCGCCGTCACCGCCGATTTTCACCTCGGAGGAATCCGCATCCAGCACGATGGCGTCCTCGCCCTTTGCGGTGCGCACCTGGAGGACGCCGTTGCCACCATCGGGTGGAGTCAACGGCAGCGGCCTACGCCGAAGCCCGATCTGTTGACCACTCGAGCTGGCTGAACAACCCTCCTCACGACGGCTCGCAAGTCGTAGGATCGTATGTAGGGACACACACCAGGAGGCTGCCATGCCCATTCCACGTTCAATCGAGGACTTCCTCGGCAACCTGCACGTGACGTATTCGGTGCTCCATCATCGACCGGCGTACACGGCTCAGGAAGAGGCCGCCGTGTCGCACGTGCCCGGGAACCAGTGGGCCAAGACGATCTCGTGCTTCGCCGACGGCCGTCCGATCCTCGCGGTCGTCCCCGCGCCGTCGCTGGTCGACCTCGATCGCCTGCGTGAGGTCACCGGCGCCCGCGAGATTCGGCTCGCCAGCGAGCGGGAGTTCGAGCGCCTCTACCCCGAGTGCGAGACCGGGGCGATGCCGCCGCTCGGGCCGCTGTACGGACAGCCGGTCTTCGTCGACCGCAATCTGGCGGCCGGCGGCGACATCGTGTTCGACGCGGGCTCGCACAGCGACGCCGTCAAGGTGAAGTACGAGGACTTCGCGCGGGCGGTGCGGCCGACGGTGGGCGACTTCGGGCGCACGCGGCGCATGCCGATCGAGCACTGACTGTCAGGTGCGCGCTCGGCGGGCTCGCGAGGCCAGGACGGGCAGGATCACCAGCACCACCAGGTCGGTGAGCGCCGCGCCGATGCAGACGAGCACGCCCAGCCGCCGCGTCGGCGGGAAATCCGAGAGGAGGAAGAGCGCGAAGCCGGACGTGACGATGAGCATCGAGGCGAGGATGGGGCCCCGCATCTCGGCCAGGGCCCGCTGCCACGCGTCCCAGACGCCGCGCGCGCGGCCGCGCACGTGCCGGACGCGGTGGCCGAGGTGAATCATCTCGTCGATGCCGAGCGGCAGCGCCACGTTGGCCGCGGGAGCGGCAATGATGTCGAGCGGCATGCGCGCGAGCCCGACGAGGCCGAACAGGGCCAACGGTGTGACCGCCAGGCACGCCGTCATCGCCACGGCGCTCCGAGCGGAGCGCGTGACCACCAGCACGATGACCGCGAACGCGGCGAGCAGGCCTCCCAGGCCCCGAATGACGCTGCCCCTCACGAGCTCTGACAGCTCCCCTTGTAGTGGATAGAGGCCGCCCGCGACGACCGGCCTGAATCCCTGCGCCCGCACGAGACCCTCGATCTCGCGTACCACCTCGGCCCGCGGACGCGACCGCGCGGCCTCGTCCATCCGCAGGATGTAGCGGGCCCGCCGCCGATCCTGGGTGATGAAGGTGCGGCCGATCCGGCCGTGCTCGGGCTGGTCGAGCGCCTCGAGCTTCGTCTCCCATGAGAAGAGGAACGAGTACCACGGGCGCTCCGCCTCGCCCATGAGGAGCGCAATCGAGAGCACCGACCCGACATCCGGGTGCCGCTCGAGCCGCCGTTGGAGCGCCTGCAGCCGGTCCTCGATCTCGTCGTCATCGAGGCGCTGCCCTCGGGCGTCGGCGACGACCAGATCGAGCGGGCTGCTGCCGCCCGCGCGATCGATGGCCTCGATCCCCGTGCGAATCGGGTCACCGTCCGCGAAGTACGACGGCAGGGTTGGATCGGTATCGACGTGCCGGGCGAACGGCGCCACGGCGAGCGCCACGGCGGCGGCCGTCATGGCGACGCGTGGATGCCGCGCTGTGAAGACGCGCTCGAGGCGCTGCGCGAGGGCGCCCGGTCGAGCCCGCCCCGGATCGGCCGCGCGGAGGAATGGCGGGTACACCAGATAGGCGCACGCGATCGCCAGCACGGCGGCGATCACGCCCGACACGCCGAACTGCTGCAACGGCTTGGCCGAGACGACGATCAGGCTGGCGAAGCCGAGGAGAGTGGCGGCGAGCGACCAGACCGACGCGGGGCCGACGAAGCGGATCGACGCGCCGACAGCGTTGGAACGGGAGCCGTCGCGCGCCAGCCGCTGCCAGTATGCGGTCAAGTAGACAATGTGGGAGATCGTCAGCACGAACGCGATGGTCCAGAGGTTCGGGGCGAGGATGTCGGTGCGCATGCCGAGCAGCGCGCGCACGAGGAACGTGCCGAAGGAGGCCGTCAGCGCGGCCACCATCGTGCCCGCCACCACCGCCACCGAACGAAAGAGCAGGGCCACCAGCAGCGCGAACGCCGCGAACGCGGCGATGCTGAAGCGCCGCAGCTCGCTGGTCAGCCTGACGCGAATGTGCTCCGCCACGTAGGGCGCGCCCGACGCGCCCAGGAGGAAATCTGGTCCGGAATGACGTTCGAGCACCTGGTCGATCGCCGCAACCGTCCGTGCCTGATCCTCGCCCGCGATGCGCAGCACGATGAAGCTGGCGGAGCGATCGGGCGCCAGCAGCAGCCGCGACCAGAATGGACTCTCCCCGACGTCCTCGAGCTCCTCCGGTCCTCGCGTCAGCGACCGAATGTCGACGACGCCCGCCACGCGCTGAAGATCCGCCGTGAGGGCCAGAATCCGCCGGAGGTGAGGCGCGGAGAAGAGCCGCTCCGACCTCGCCGCAATGAAGATCTGCGGCGCGGACCCGAAGTCGCGCTCGATGCGGCGCCCGCCCTGGAGCTGCGGGTCGTCGGTGGAGAAGAAGAAGTCGGTCTCGACCTCCGGGGTGAGATCGACGAACGCGAACAGCACGAGGCCCAGCGCCGCGCACAGGGCGATGGCCGCCCACTGGGGCGCCGTGGGCACGAGGCGAGACATGACGCCTCTGGTGGCAAGGCCGGTACCAGCCCTCCGGTGAATCTCGGCCGTAAGGTGTTGCGAGTCGGCCTGCAGACGTAGGGTCAGCAGGGGAGAGGCGTCGAGCGGCGGTTTCGGGTAGCATCCTGTGCATGCTGCGCCATTCACGACTCCTCTCGGCTTTCCTCGCGGCGGTCGCCGGCGCCGCAGGCCAGGCGCACGCGCAGGATGCCGCCGAGCGATGGACCAGCGCCAAGGGCGTCAAGTGCGAGTTCCGCACCCTGGCCACGGGCAACTGGGGGCGCGACGGCGCGCCCACGGGCCAGGTGCGCACCACGCCGCTGTCGTTCTCCTTCTCCGACATCAACCTCGACGTCGGGACGGCGGACGTCGACGCCAAGCTCGGGGCCGTCAACGCGATCGTCCAACGGTCGGGGGCCGTCATGCATTTCATCCTGGTCGGGAGCGCGGGATACCTGCACACGACCACGGTGTTCGATGCGCAGAGCCGTCCGGGCCGGCTCAAGGCCGTGCACAGCCGCCACGAATACACGGACATTGCGCTGCCCGGGTACACCTCGCGGCCGGAGCAGTACTACGGCGAGTGCGAGATCGTTCAGTAGAGCCGAAGCCCCATGATTGACGTGACCTTCAGCCGAACCAGCACGCGCGTGGCCCTCGCTGCGCTGCTCGTCACGCTGTGTGCCGCGGCCACGAGTCGGGCCCAGGGCTTGCTGCAAGAGGCCAAGAGCGTGAGCTGCGAATTTCCGCTCCAGGCAACAGGCACATGGACGGCAGATGGGGAAGCGCGGGCCGAAATCGGGCCGAAGGTGCTCACGGTGCGCTTCTCTGACGTGGACACGCTGGACGGCTCCGCCGTGCTCGAGGGGGCTCCCGACGACGAGATCATCGTGCGGCTTGCGGGCGATTACCTCCACTTCATGCACACGCTGCCTTCGGGGTTCTTGTACACGACGACGGTGTTCAACAGGCCCGCTCGGCCCGGCCGCTTCAGGGCGGTGCATGCGCGGCACGAGCTGGTGGACTCCTCGGAGCCCGTGCAGCCACAGCAGTATTACGGCGATTGTGAAATAGCCCGGTAGCCGCCGTGTCCTCCAGTCTCTTCCCAGGCGCGCGGAGCGCGCCAAGCAAACACTGTCAACCAGCCGCGGGCTCCGCCGGATTCCACGGGTGGAGCCCGTGGCTGGTTTGTCTCTCGTTCACGGCCGCGTGCGTGGCGCTGGCTGCCCCCGCGGCGCAGGATCGGCCGCTGCGAGACGAGGAGGCCTTTCTCCGCGAAGCGCGGACGCACCTCCAGACGGACTCCGCGCTGCAGAGCAGCTACACATACCTGGAGACGCGGCGCGAGCGGAAGCTCGACAGGCACGGCCGCGTGACCAGCGAGTCGGTGAAGGTCTTCGAGCACTCGCCCGGCCTGCCAGGCGAGCCGCGGTGGGAGCGGCTCGTCGCGGAGAACGGCCGGCCGGTGCCCGGAGCGGAGCTCGCGGCCCAGGATCGGGAGCGCCAGCGGAAGGCGCAGGCGTACCTCCGCCGGATGGCGAATCGGCCCCAGCAGGAGTACGAGCGGCAGCTGCGCGCCTGGGAGGAGTACCGGCGAGAGGCGGAGGCGCGCGTGGACGACATCTTCCGTGTGTACGACATCCGCATGCTCGGACGCGAGGCCGTGCGCGGCCACGACACCATCGTCTTCTCGCTGACACCGAGGCCGGACGCCCGCCCGCGCACGCGCGAGGGCGGCCAGATGCGCCGGTTCTCGGCGCGTGCGTGGGTGAGCGAGTCGGACCACGAGCTGGTGCGGCTCGAGGCGGTGGCCGTCGACGATCTGGCGTTCGGCTGGGGGCTGCTGGCTCGCCTGCACGAGGGCGCGCGCTTGACGTTCGAGCGTCGCAAGGTCAACGGTGAAGTGTGGCTGCCGGCCGTGTCCAGCTACCAAGGCCGCGCGCGGGTGGGGCTCGTGGCTATGCTCCGGCGCAGCGGCTCGTCCGAATATTCCAACTACCGCAAGTTCACCGTCGACACGCTCACGACCTTCGCCACGCCCGAATCGCGCTAAGGCTGCGCTACCTCGAATTCGGCGCCCGCCGCGCGCATCTCGTCAATCGCCCGCGCCGAGTCACCGGGCGTCACGTCCACGCCCTTGATGGCGTCGCCGATCACGGTGACCTTCAATCCCGCCCGCAGCGCGTCCAGCACCGAGTGCTTCACGCAATAGTCGGTGGCGAGCCCGCCGACGTAGAGGCGATCGATCCGCCGTTTCTGCAGGTCTGCGAGCAGCGGCCGCCCGTCGGGCGTCTCTCCCTGGAACGCCGAGTAGCCCGGGCTGTCGGGATCCTGCCCCTTCGTGACCACGACCGTCGAGGCGGGCAGCTGCAAGGCGTCGTGAAAGGCCGCGCCCTCGGTGCGCTGGACGCAGTGCGGCGGCCATTCGCCGCCGTACTGTTTGAAGTGGCGCGTCACGGGCGGATGCCAGTCCCTGGAGGCATAGATCGGCCAGCCGTGGGCGGCGGCCTCCGCGATGCGCCGGTTGAGCACGGGCACCACGCGATCGCCCTCCGGTACGGCGAGCGCCCCGCCCGGACAGAAGTCCTTCTGCACGTCGACCACCAGCAGTGCCGATCGATCCGAAGCGGGAGCCGCCATACACACATGGATCCACGAATCCCCGCGTCCTGTCCACCCCGGCCGTGCGCCGACACGACCGTGCACGACCGTGCAGCGACACTGGACTCCCGCCTTCGAGCCGCGCTATCGTTCCTCCTCCCATGGGACGTCTGATGGGTCCCCCCGGCGCGCGGAGCGCGCCAAGCAAAGACTGGCTCGCCAGCCAAGGGGGGCTGCCACGAAGATCGAGTCACAGCCCCTTGGCTGGCTGGCTGAACCGGCGGCTGGCCGGGCTCCTGCAGTGGAAGCTGTCGGCCGCGGCCGTACGCCTCCAGTTGTGGGACGGCACGTCCCTGTACGGAGGCGCGGAACCGCCCACCGGCACGCTGCGGGTGGCCGACGCCCGGACGCTGCGCGGGCTCGTCTTCAACCCCCACCTGCAGTTCGGAGAGGCGTACATGGCCGGCCGGCTCGACGTCGAGGGCGAGCTGACGCCGGTCCTCGAGGCGGTGTCGCGGCTGAGCCTCGTGCCCTCGCTGCGCGAGCGGATTGCCGTCCGGCTGCCGCTCCCCAATTCGCTGTCGCGCGCGCGCCGCAACGTCCATCACCATTACGATCTCGGCAACGACTTCTACCAGGGCTGGCTCGACGAGCAGCTCGTGTATACGTGCGCCTATTTCGAGCACCCGCAGGTCTCGCTCGAGGAGGCGCAGCGCGCCAAGCTGGATCTAGTCTGCCGGAAGCTGCGCCTCCAGCCGGGCGAGACGGTGGTCGAGGCAGGCTGCGGGTGGGGCGCCCTCGCCCTGCACATGGCGCGGGCGTACGGCGTGCGCGTGAGGGCGTTCAACGTGTCGCGCGAGCAGATCGCCTACGCGCGCGAGCGCGCCTCCCGCGAGGGGCTCGGCGGCCGCGTGGAGTTCATCGACGACGACTACCGGAACGTCAAAGGGGAGTACGACGCGTTCGTGTCGGTGGGAATGCTGGAGCACGTCGGTGTCAAGCACTACGAGAGCCTCGCCCGCGTGCTCAAGCGCGTGCTGCGCCGCGAGGGCGGCCGCGGCCTGCTGCACTTCATCGGCCGCGACATCGCGCGGCCCCTCAACGCCTGGATTCGCCGCCGCATCTTTCCGGGCGCGTACCCGCCGACGCTGGCCGAGGTCACCACGAAGGTGCTGGGGCCGGCCCGCATGTCGGTGCTCGACGTCGAGAACCTCCGCCTGCACTACGCGCGCACGCTGGCGCACTGGAGCCGCCGCTTCGCGGCCATCGAGGATCGGGTACGATCGCGCTACGGCGAGGAGTTCCGGCGCGCCTGGGAGCTGTACCTGGCGGGGTCGGAGGCGGCCTTCCTGGCCGGCACGCTCCAGCTCTTTCAGGTCGTGTTCTCGCCCGCCGAGTCGGCGCCCCCCTTCCTGACGCGCGTGGAGATCTACGGCGGCGAGAGAGCGGATCAGTGGTTCGCTGCGACGCGCTGATCGTCGGCGGCGGCCCGGCTGGATCCACCTGCGCGCGCGTGCTGCACCAGGCCGGCTGGAACGTGCTGGTGATGGACCGCGCACGGTTTCCGCGCGACAAGGTCTGTGCGGGTTGGGTCACGCCCGGGGTCTTCCGCCTGCTCGACCTCGATCCCGCCGAGTATCGGGCGACGGGGCTCACTATCCAGGAGATCACAGGTTTTCGCACGTCCGTGGTCGGCGCGGAACCAGCCAAGGACGGAGAGAACGTTCCTTTGGAGCCGTACAGCGGCCCAATCGAGACTCGCTACCCGCACATTGTCAGCTACGCGATCCGCCGGTATGAGTTCGACGACTTTCTGCTGCGGCGGGCCGGCGTGCGCGTCCTCGACGGGACGCCGCTCGGGATGCTCGAGTCGCGGGGGGACGTCTGGGTGGCCAATGGCGACATCGAAGCCCGCCTCGTCATCGGCGCGGGGGGCCATTTCTGTCCCGTGGCGCGGCGGCTGCGCGGCGATCGCGACAATGCCCGGCCGGTGGTGGCCAAGGAAGCGGAGTTCAAGATCGAGGGTGCGGAAAGCGACGTCGAGGGCGCCGTTCCGGAGCTGTTCTTCTGCCGCGACCTCGAGGGGTACGGGTGGTGCGTCCGCAAGGGCGAGTACCTCAACATCGGCATCGGCCGCCGCGATCACGGCGATCTCAACGAGCACGTGGACGCCTTCATGGCGTTTCTCGAGCGCACGCGCAAGGCGCGCCGCGCCGCGCACGTGCGCTGGCGGGGGCATGCGTATCTCGCGTGGGGCGCGGGACCGCGGCCGCTCGTCGGACCGCGCGTGCTCGTCGCGGGCGACGCGGCGGGGCTTGCGTACCCGGAAAGCGGCGAGGGGATCAAGCCCGCGGTGGAATCGGGGCGGCTCGCCGCGGAGACGCTGATTGCCGCGGGCGGGCGGGTCGGGATGGAGGATCTGCGGCCGTACGAGGCCGAGCTGCGGCGCCGCTATCCGGCGGCGCGCCCGACGCCGCGCGCCGTGGCGGGCGCGGTGCGGGCGCTCGGCCGGCGCCTGCTGCGCTCGCGCGCCTTCACGCGGCGCGTCCTCATCGACCGCTGGTTCCTGAGGGAGCCATCCGATCGCGGCGGCTAGAGCCGCCGCTCTACAGGTGAATGAATCCTCCACCTGTAGAGCGCACGCTTCAGCGTGCGCGCACGGTTTTCGTGAGCGGGTGCGGCCACGCGCGCCTGTGCAGCGATCGGCTCCATCACGAGCCCCTCGACGATCTCGAACAACGATCGCCGGTGCCCGCGGCGCTCCTCGCTGACGTCGGCCGACGAGGTGGCGACCACCACCAGCTCCAGGTCGGGCACGACGAACACGTACTGACCGCCGTAGCCCCACGCGAAGCACGTCTCGTGGCCGGCGAACTCGCGCACCCACCAGAGATATCCGTAACGGCGATCGCGCGTCGGATCGAGGAAGCCGTCGGGCGGGCCGTCGAAGTCGGACTGAGGCCTGAGGCCTGGGCCCTGGGGCCTCCTTCTCGGCCCGCGCTCCCGTCCCTCGCACGACTTGTCCACCCACGCCGCGGGGACGATCTGCTGTCCGTTCGCGCGCCCGTCGTTGAGGTACAGCTCCCCGACCGCCAGGAGCTGCCGCGGCGTCATCAGCATGTCGTTGCCGCCGAAGTAGATGCCTTGCGGATCGCGCGGCCACTGCGTCAGCGGGAAGCCGAGCGGCCTGGCCAGCACCTCGTTGGCGAACTGCCATGTGCTCGTCTTCGAGACCTTCGTCAGGATGGCCGAGAGCAGGTGCGTGTTCCCCGTGCTGTACTCCATCGCCTCGCCAGGCTCGGCGAACATCGGCCGCGCCAGCACGTGCCGCACCCAGTTGCGGCTCAGCACCCACGCGCCGTAGTTGCGGTTGCTCGTGCCCTCGAGCCCCGGCCGCATGGTCAGGAGGTGCTCGACCGTGATCTCCCGTTTGCGAGGATCCGCATCGCGAGCCAGCTCGGGGAAGTACGTGGCGATGGGCGTGTCGACGCCTGGGATGAGCCCGCGCTCGATCGCAATGCCGACCAGCGCCGAGATCACGCTCTTCGATGCCGACTTGATGTTCGCCGGACGCTCCGGGCGGATGCCGTTGTAATAGCGCTCGAACAGCAGCTCACCCCGGCGGCTCACGAGCAGGCTGTGCAGGCGAGGGAGGGCGCGAGCCTCCTCGTCCACGACATCGAAGTTCAGCGGCGGAGCGGGGACCGAATCCTCTGCCTCCACCGAGGCTTCGGCGAACAAAGGCTCCACCGACGGGGACGCCAGGGTGTCGGGCCCGGCCGCCTGCTCCGCGCCGCTGAGCCCGATGAGCAGGGCCGCCGCTGCGATCGCCACGACGCCGACGGTAAACACACGAGTCACGCCGGTGATGGTACTGGAAAGCGGGGGAGGGGCGCCATCGGGCCAGAAATCCACTGGAATCAGCGCGTTTGTCCGTCATTCACACTGACAGCGGGGGAGGCGAACGCCATGAGTTGCAAACAGGGCCGGTTCGTATCGTCTTCGCGTCATTTCCGCCAAGGGGGTATCGGGCGCGGAGGCCGATGGGTGGTGCTCACGACGGTGCTGTGCGCGGTCGGCAGCGCGCTGGCCATGGCGCAGGGAAGGGGTCGTGGAGCGGCAGCTCGGACCGTCTGGGACGGCATCTTCATGGAGGATCAGGTGGCACGCGGCGCCACCGCGTTCTCGGCCAATTGCGTCAGGTGTCATGGTGAGCAGCTCGAGGGGATCACGGGCAAGGCGCTCGTCGGCGACACGTTCTGGCGCGACTTCGACGGGCGCACGGTCCAGGATCTGCTGGACTACGTCAGCAAGAACATGCCGAACGGCGCGCAGGCCGGCACGCTGGCGCCGGATGTCTACCTCGACCTGGTGGCCTTCATCCTCAGCCGGAACGACTTTCCCTCGGGCGGCGCGGCCCTGACGGCCGACTCGTCCGTGGGTGTCCGTATCCTTCGGAAAGGCGAGACCGCCCCGCGACCGCTGCCCGAGAACACGGCGGCGACCGTGGTGGGCTGCCTCGCGAAGACAGGGACGCGTGAGTGGACGGTCAACAACGGCACCGAGCCCGAGCGGGTCGATCCCAAGGGCGTCAACGCCAGCGACGCGACGCGCGATCTGGGCAATCGGTCGTATCCGCTGCTGTTCGTCCTGCAGTCGCTCGACAAGCTCGTCGGCCACCGCGTGCGCGTCAAGGGCATTCTCGTGGGCGAGGGCGGATCGAACGGCGTCAACCTGACGCAGATCGACTCGCTGAGCGAGACCTGTCCGTAAAGCGCAGGTAACCGGCGCTCACATGAAGCTGAACCAGCCCGTGATGATGTATTTCTCTTCCGTTGGCGAGACGATGCCGCGGTGGTGGTGCGTCCAGTCGGCCGGCCAGATCAAGGTGAGTCCCTTCCTCGGTTGGACCGTCACGAGCTGGTAGAGAAACTCCGTTCCACCGGCGTCCGACACGTCGTTCAGATACGTCATGAACACGAGGTGTCGGGCGCCGCACGGCACGCTCGTTCCCCACCGCTCGCAGTGCCACACCTTGTAACCGCCGCCAGGCGCGTAGTGCTGGATGTTGACGTTCTCGGCGATGCCCCACCCGTCCAGCGCCGCGCTCCCTTGGTACTTCTCGACGTACTTGTTGCAGACGCGCCTGAGATGGTCCAAGTACCGGAATACCGGAGGGTCGGTGAAGCGGTCGGGCGTGATCTGCAAGTCGACAGAGTCCTTGACCTCCTTGTCCACGCGGCCGTCGAAGAACTGCCCGTCGACCTTGGTCGGGCTGTCGTTGAAGTAGGCCACCAGCTCGTCACAGACGTCGATGTCCTCGAGATACCACGCGCCGATGAACGACTTCTGTCCGCCGAGCTCCACTTCGGTCATCAGGCCCTCATGAGAATCGAGTCCTGCGCGCAGGTGGCGTTGCGCCCGAAGAAATCCGTGTAATAGGTGTCGACCTTGTAGCCGCCCGGTTCCTGTGTCAGAAACTGGCGGATGTCGTCCTGCTTGCTCGCGCTGTCCTCGACGATCACGTAATCGCCCCGCTCGAGATACGCATGGAAATGCCGCAGCACGCCGTACACGTTGACGTGCGCGTCCTCGATCAGCATCCAGGGGTGAGCCGCCTCCCTCAGCAAAGCGTCGGCGAACACGGTGTCGATGGTCCGGCAGTCCCCCTGGATGAAGCTGACATGTTCGTGCCGCACGGCAGGCTGTTGCAAGTCCACCGAGTACACGTGGCTGCTGAAGCCGAAGAGCGCCGTCAGATCCGCCAGCCAGAGCGCGCTGGCCCCGGTGCCAGAACCGAGCTCGATGACCGTCCTGGGCTTCAGCGCCCACAGAATCATCGGATAAAGGGCGAAATCGTAGACGGTCTTGAACAGCGGCATCCCTTTCCACCGCAGACAGTCGAAGGCTCCCTGGCTCATGACCATGTCGAAGTACCCGATGTCGCAGGGCCCGTACAACCCTGCTGGCGCTGTCTGGGTCCGCTCCTGGTAGTCGACGAAGCGCCCCTGCGCTCGACGGTGCAGGAGCAGCTGAAGCCGCTGCAGCGCCAGACGGAGGCCTTCGAGACGGCTGCTCAACTGCGCGACGCTGTCCTCCCACGATGCCGCCGGGTCGAGCTGCTCGAGCTGCGCGATGAACCCGAGCAGCGCGTGGTCGGCGAACGTGCCCACGCCGCCCTGGGGTCCTTCCATCTTGGCCTGGAACTCGGCGGCCAGCCGTCTGGCGGCCTCCTTTAGCGCATCTCCCTGCGGCATTCCACCTCCGCGCGCTGCGATTCTGTCTCGCCGCGTCCCGCACCGCAACGGAGAATGCAGCGCCGACCGGCCCGTTGACAGTCGGGTGGTGTCGGACCATCATCTGCGCGGCGCACAGCGCGCCCAGGGAGGAAGACCATGAGCACAGATCGCGATCAGGCTGGCGGGCTCGCCAACGAAAGGAATGATCATTCCGTATCCCGACGCGACGTGCTCAAGCAGGGCGTCGCGGCCGCTGCGGGCGGCGCGGCGCTGCTTGGCACGGGCGCCACGGCGTTCGGGCAGGCGCCGGCCGTCGCTCGCGGGGCGCAGGCGGGGCGGCGGTACCGGGCGTTCCTCACGCCCCCGGGCGGCCGCCCGCGAGGTATCGAAACCGTCATCCTGCGGGAGATCCAGGCACATCAGGCGGTCGTTCGCGCCGAAGCGGCGCAGGCGTGCTACACGATCGTGAACCTGCTCGCGCCGCCACCGCCGCCTGCGGCGCCAGCAGCGGCCGCGGCACCAGCCGCGCCGCCTGGCGCCGTGCTCGCCGGGCACGGGGCGGTCGGCATCGTCGAAGCCGTCGGATCGGCCGTGCGCCGCGTGCAGGTGGGGGACCGCGTGATCGTGCCCGTCACCCAGAACTGCGGCCAGTGCTGGAACTGCCTCCACGGCCGCGGCGACTTCTGCTCGGCTGGCGCGGGACGGAACAATGCGCCGATCGGGGACCTCGCAGATGGCACGCCCGTGAACTTCGGCCTCGGAGGCTTCGCAGAGCTGCTCGTCTCGTGGGAGGAGCAGACCGTGCCGGTCGCGACCGACGTGCCGCCGGTGGAGCTCTCGCTGCTCTCGTGCGTGATGTCGACCGGCCTCGGGCTTGCCACGAAGCGGATGCCCGTGGAACCGGGCATGGACGTGCTCGTCCTGGGCGCGGGGCCGCTGGGCCTCAGCGCGGTGCAGGGCGCACGCATTCAGGGTGCCAACCAGATCATCGTCGTCGAGCCGGTACCCTATCGGCGCGAGCTCGCGATGAAGGTCGGTGCGACGACAGTGCTCGACCCGAACGCGTTTCCCACGATGCAGGCGCTGCAGCAGAAGATCGTCGGGCTGTGCACCCCCCGGATCACCCGCTCGTTTGCGGGCGCGCGCGGACCGGTGGCGGCCAGCGGCCTCGGACCGTACGGGCCGCAGTTCATCCTCGAGGCCGTGGGTGGCGATCGCTTCCCGCCGAAGGTACCCACGGGGCCCGATCCGACCGGCGTGCAAACGCTGCAGCTCGCCTGGGCTGTCTGCCCGACCGGCGGCATCATCCGTACATGCGGCGTTGGCCAGCCAATGGGCTCCACGGTCACCTTCCCCGCCGGGCAGTGGTCGAACGCGGGTAAGACGCACCTGCCGGGCAACTTCGCGGGCGTGAACACGTTCCGCGACATCCCGCAGTTCACGCGGTTCGTCGAGAAGGGCCTCTTCGACGCCAAGTCGCTCGTCGGCGAGACGTTCCCCCTCGACCGTGCGAGGGATGCGCTGCAGGTGGCGGCCGACCGGACCTCCATCAGCGGCGTCGTCACGTTCCCGAGCTGAGATCGGCTTGGGTGCGACCTCTCTGACGCCCGTCGGTGCAACCCTATCTCGGTTGCACCGACAAGCGTCTGGGTCGCACCGACTCGGATCGGGTTCGCACCGACTCGGATCGGGTTCGCACCGACCCGGATCGAGGTCGCACCGACCCGGATCGAGGTCTCACCGACGAAATCGTCAGTGTCGCGTGAGGTGGTCGAGGTAGGTGATGAGCAGGCTGAAGTTCTCGGCCTTGTAGAACACGTACGCGCCGTGGCGCGCGATTGCCGCTTCCTCGTCTCGCGTCAGGCTCACGCCCGTCAGGATCAGCACCGGAAGATCCCTGAGCGCGGGATCGCGGCGAATGAACTCCAGCAGCTCCAGTCCGCTGGCCCCGGGCATTCGCACGTCGAGGACGACGGCGTCGATCGCATCGTGGCGGAGCACCGCGATGGCCTCGTCCACGCGGCCCGCGGTCTTGACCTCGTACCCTTCGGCCGCCAGCAACTGCGCGAGGATGTGTTGAATCGAGACCTGGTCATCGACCACCAGGACCTCGCGGGATCCGGTCTTGAGAAAACGGTCGGCCGCGGGGCCCGCGTCCGTCTCGCCGCGGGGGTCCGGTCGAGCTGCGTCAGCGAGCGACGCCAGCCTGCCAGTGGCGGCGCGCTCGGGCATCATACACACACGGGCACCTCATCTATGCGCAGGACACACGTTTCCTGCTTTCGTGGGGGAGGCTGCGGCAGGACGCAAAGCCCGTTCCACCCGTGCTACCATTCCGACCCGCTCTAATGAACGTACTGATGGAGGATCAGGAGACATGAGAAGACTGCTTACGTGCGGCGTGCTCGCGTGTCTGGCGAGCCTGGGCGCCGTGGGGCTGTCCGCCCAGAATCAGGCGGCGGCCCAGGACATGGCGATCACCAACGCCCGCATCATCGTCGGCAACGGCCCCGTGATCGAGTCGGGGACCATCATCGTCCGCGGAGGCCGCATCGCCTCGGTGACGCCTGGCGCGGCCAATACGCAGGGGCTGCGCGTCATCGAGGCCAAGGGCATGAGCGCCATGCCCGGATTCATCGACGGCCACAAGCACCTCAACAACAACCCCAACTCGCCGGCGCAGCTGCAATCGCTGCTCGAGGCAGGCTACACGACGATTCTGATTGGCGGCGGCCAGGCCGATAACAACATCGCCCTTCGCGACCTCGTCGAGTCGGGGAAGGCCAACGGCCCGCGCCTGATTCCCTCGGGGCAGGTCACGCTCAACCAGACGCCCGGAGAAGCGCGGAAGGCCGTCCAGGCGCTGGCCGCCAAGGGCGTCAGGCACACCGGTGAGATCGGGTTGGCGCCCGAGCCCGGCCCGCCGCAGGCGCAGATCGAGGTGCTCCGGGCGATCGTGGACGAGGCGGCCAAGGTGGGCGTGCAGGTGAACGTGCACGCGGTGAGCACTCCGGCGATGGTGGCGGCCGTCGAGGTTGGCGTCCGCCGTCTGGTGCACCTGCCGAACAAGGACTGGACGAGCTACGACGCGGCGGCGAAGGTGGCGTCGGCTGGCGCGATCGTCTCCGGCCTGATCGCGTTTGGCGCCCCGATCATCGACAGGGAATCTCCGGCGCCCGCGCCCGTGCAGTTCCCGAGAGACAACACCACGCGCTTCCGCGACGGCAAGCCCTGGCCCGAAGCCATAGCTGGCGCGAACCGCGATCCGCAGGGGCGTGCGACCGGTACGGAGGGCGGCTACACGATCGTCAACGCGCGCCGCATCTGGGACGCCGATCCGAACCACCAGACGATCTCGTATTCCACCGACCAGAACTACGCCGACCTCGTGGTGCTCGAGCACGAGCTGAAGTCGTTCAGCATCGTGTTCTCGATGCAGGACATCCACAGGATCATCGGCCCCAACTCCGCCCGGTTCGTCGGCATGGAGGATCAGATCGGGACGCTCGAGGCGGGCAAGCTGGCCGACATCATCCTGATCGACGGCGACCCGATGGCGAACATCTATGAAATGCTCAAGACGAAGGTCGTCCTGAAGGAGGGACGCGTCGTCGTCGACAAGCGCGCGGCGGTGCCAGCATCGCGCTGACGCAGTGTGACCGCGGGGCGCTCCCGCCTCCACGATGCCGTGGCGCGGACCACGCCACCCCATCGCGCAAGCGCGATGGGGACCCCGGGGTCAGGTCCGCCCACGGATCTTCATCGCGATTCGGCGCGCTGCGCCCGGGTTGCCCGGAATGTTTCGAGCCGGATGGGCCCTCACTCGTGCAGGGGTCGGCGGAAGCTTGCGCGCTGCTTCTCCACCGCGATCCGGGCCGCGCAGCCCTCGAGATGATCGTTCACCAGCCCCATCGCCTGCATGAACGCGTAAACCGTCGTCGGTCCCACGAACGTCCATCCTCGCCGCTTCAGGTCCTTGCTCAGCGCGATGGACTCGGGCGTGCGCGCAAGCCCCCTGAGCGCGTGCTCCGTCAGCCGCCGAGGCCGTGAGCGCGCAGGCGGCTCCCAGCGCCAGCAGTACGCCGCCAGGGAGCCGAACTCGTCGCGCAGCGCTGCGGCGCGCCTGGCGTTGTTAATCGCCGACTCGATCTTGCCTCGGTGGCGGACGATTCCCTCGTCTTGCACCAGGCGCGCCGTGTCCCGTGCGCCGAACCGTGCGACACGGTCGATGTCGAAGTCCGCGAACGCCCGCCGGAAGTTGGGGCGCTTGCGAAGGATGGTCAGCCAGCTCAGGCCGGCCTGGAAGCCCTCGAGACAGATCTTCTCGAAGAGGCGGCGGTCGTCCGCGACGGGTGCGCCCCACTCCTCGTCGTGATACCGGATGTAGAGCGGATCCTCGCCAGGCCACCAGCAGCGCGGGATGCCGTCGGCGTGGCGAACGAGGCCACCCATCACTCCTTCGGGGCGGGCTTGGCCGTCTTGGCTCGGGCCTTGCGGCGCTCGGCCCAGTACCTTTTCATGCGGAGCGAAACGGCCCTCTTGGCCTCGGCCGACATCCGGCGGGTCTTGGCGCCCGCCGTCTTCAACGATCGGCGAAGGGCCCGGCGGCGCTGCGGCAGGGCCAGCTCTGGAAAGGTTCGTTCAATTGCGATGATCTCCGCCCGGAGCTGATTCAAGAGCTTCTCGGCACCCTCCCTGGCCAGTTCACGCATCCGCTCCACGCTCAACTTCGCATCCGTCTTCGCCACGTAATCTCCCTTCGAAATCGCGCATTGTACTAAATCTGGCATTTCGGGCGTTCGGGCGCGCCCGCTACGTGGTCAGCTCCTGAACGTCCGCCGCGCCACCTCTCTCGCCAGACCAGCCGCGGCGAGCGTCCATGCCCCCAGCGCGACGTAAATGAACACCCGAGGAATGTGCATGAGCACCGGCGCGTCCACCGCCTGGGCGAGGCGGAACGTGCAGACCGTGTACATGCCGAGCGGGAATACGGCGCCCCAGTACAGGGGGTCGTACTTCAAAGGAAACCGCCGATAGACGTGGCGCCACACCCCGAGCGCGACCAGCATCGGGATCCACCACGTCGCGGTCGCCCAGAAGAGAAGCGTGAATCCCTTGAGAAACGGAAGCAGCTCGCGGATGAGCGCCGAATGCGGAGCCGCGGCAATCAACATGGTTCCGGCCAGCGTCGAGATCGCGACGGCGCCCATGTTGATCCAGTACGGCGGCGCGAGGTCGGCCGGGCTCATCGTGAAGAACGTGTAGCGGTAGAAGATGAGCGAAATGATCCAGATGTAGAGCATCCCGCCGCCGAGCCAGAGGCTGAGGCAGAGGAGCAGGACGTCCGCGGCCCTGGCGCCGAACCCCGGAGCGAGCTGCGCGCCGAGAACCGCGACGGACTGCGCCGCGACGACGGCAACCAGCCATCCGCCGTTGATGCCTTGAGCGAGGGAAGGTTTCTCCGCTTTCACGGTCAACGCGGTGAAGATCGTGTACGTCAGCAGCGCCCAGAGAACGAGACCCGCAAGCCACAACCAGGCAGCCACGGTCCATCCTTGGCTGATGACCAGCGCCTGGCTCCCGAGCACACACGTCGCCGCCACGGTCGTGAAAAACCCGACCGCGCGGCCGTGATGCGCCACGTCGCTCCACACGCGGTCCGGAAACCGAACCACCCGTTCGAGCGTCCGCGCCCACAGCACCGCGTAGAACAGCGCGTTCAACCAGAGGAGTGCCCGCGCGAGCCACGACAGATCCAGCAACTCGCACCCGATGGAGACGATGCCGGTCGCCATCACCAGCGAAAATGACGCCGGATGCATGTCCGCGACCGAAGGAAGGGCCTCCGCGGGACGCGGCGGCGGCACACCTCGCTGGTCGTTGTCGGTCTCGCCCGCGTTCATCGCCGAGCGCGGTCCAGGTGATAGAGGTAGCGCAGCAGCCCCACGTTCAGCAGGAGACAGAGCGTGCTGGCGGCGGCGGCCGGCCAGATTACGCCATCGTCACCACCGAGATACGCGTTCATCGTTGCCGTGAGGAGCCAGAGCTGCAGCACCAGGACGATTACCACGAACGCGAGCATCGCCTGGATGACGATGGTGCGCTGCTGCCGCGTGAAGGGTCGGTAGTCCGCCATGTCAGGTGGTCCTCTCTTCGACGCCCACGGCGTAGATGTCGTTGCCGCGGACCTCGAGGCGAATCACGTCCAGCGGCCGCCGCGGCGGTCCGGCCGTGGGTCGTCCCGACCGGAGATCGAAATATCCCTCGTGACACGGACAGTGGATCGCATCCTGTTCGAGGCGAGGGCGCACCGCACAGGACAGGTGCGTGCACTTCTGGCTGTAAGCCACCAGCGCATTGTCGCGGGTTCGCACGAGAACGCAGTCGTCGTCCGGGCCCGGATAGGTGAACGTCAGGACACCTGAACCGGCGATCTGGTCCAGTGAGGCTATGCGCCTGATGTCGGGCAGCCCGCGGCGCCGGCGCCACCGGTTCTGAATCCCAATCCAGAACTGCCCGACGGTGAGCGCCAGGCTGGTCAGCACCATGAACTTCACGAAGTCGCGGCGCTCCACGTACTGGTCCTGCGGCCAGTCGATCGGAAAGTCCCGGCGCCAGGCGGGCTGCTGGTCCATCGGGTGCCAATCCGGGGCAATCGTGATCTGTTCCGCGTCCTGAACCGGCTTGTAGAGGCTGGCGGGCGCGGTGCCGGTCAGCCCTTCACGCTCCGGCGTGTCGAGGCGTGGGTCGACGGCCGTGCGGGGATCCTCAGCGCGCGAGACTCGATCGGGAAAGCGTTCGCTCATGGCAGTTCGTCAGAGGGGGACGTTCTCGTACGGATCATAGGCGTCACTGGGTACCGGTGCCTCCGGCAGCACCCGCAGCATGACGGCCCGGCGGGCAGGGCGGTCGTCCATCGCCGCTGTGACATCGACCAGCGGCTGTCGCGAGGCGACGCCGCGCGGCACCATCGTCAAGACACGAGTGGAGATCGTCTGATTGCCGAACCGGAACTCGTTCACGGGCGCCGACATCGGCCGCAGCTGCTCGATCTGCTCGCGGGTGCCGAAGAACAGCGCCTGACTCGGACACACGGTGGCGCACATCGGCTTCTTGCCGACGCTCGTCCGGTCGTAGCACATGTCGCACTTCATCATGATCTGCCGGTCGTCGTACAGTTCGGGTACGCCGAACGGGCAGGCCACGACGCAGTTGCCGCAGGCGATACACCGCGGTGTCGACGCCGACTGCACCACGCCATCGCCGCTTCGTTTGATGGCGTCTGCCGGACACACCTCGGCGCAGGTCGGCTGCTCGCAGTGCATGCAGACGACAGGCACCGTCTGCACGCTCTCGACGCGCTCGATGTACTCCAGGTGAATCATCGAGTGGCCTCTGTGCGTGTCGCACTCCGTGCAGGCGTGGACGCAGGCCTGGCAGCCGATGCAGCGGCTGGGATCGATGAAGAAGTGCAGATGGTCGGGTTTCGCCATCGCTACTGCTGCGACTCCAGGAGAGCCGCGTACTCCGGCGGGCCGTCCGCTCGACGCACGCGGCAGCCGCACACCTTGTATTGCGGGATCTTGCTGATCGGATCCTGTGCCGCCACGGTCAGACGATTCGGGCTCTTCTGCCCCGGCCAGTGGTAGGGGATGAACACCGTATCCGGACGGATCGTGGTGACCACCATCGCGCGCACGGTGATCGCACCGCGCCGCGTCTCCACCGTGGTCCAGGCGCCATCCTCGATCCCGAGCGTGTCGGCAAGCCGCGGGTGCAGTTCGACACGCGGCTCCGGATACTGATCGACCAGCGGCCCGATGCGGCGGGTCTGCGTGCCCGAGAGGAACTGGCTCACCACTCGCCCGGTGGTCAGGTAGATCGGATACTCCTCGTCCGCGTCGTCCACCGGCGGCCGGTACTCGGCGACGTTGAACCGCGCCTTCCCATCGGGGAAGTAGAAGGGTCCGTTGCCGCGCGCGACCGGGTTGTAGCTGCCACGCTCGAACAGGCGAGGAGTGCCTGGATGATCGATCGGCTGGCCCGTTTCCGGATCTTCGCTGTAGCAGGGCCAGAAGACCCCCATCTGGCGCTCGATCTTCTCGTAGGTCACGCCCGAATAATCCGCGACGCCGCCCTTGCTCGCGATACGCAGCTCGTCGAAGATCTCGCGCGGGCCGTTGAACGTGAAGCCGTGGGGCCGGCCGAGCGCACCGGCAATGTCCTGGACGATCCGCCAATCCTGTCGCGCGTCTCCGGGGCACTCCACCGCCTTGTTGATCTTGATCACGCGACATTCGACCTGCGTGACCGTTCCTTCGTCTTCCTCCTGAAGGCTGCCGGGGAGCACGACGTCCGCGTGCCGCGCCGTGTCGTTGAGGAAGAAGTCGATCGCGGCATAGAACTCGAGCTTTTCGAGACATCGCGTGATGAACGTGCTGTCGGGCAGCGACACTTTCGGGTTGAAGCAGATCGAGAGCAGCGCCTTGATCTCTCCGGCGTCGACTTTTCGGAACAGCTCGTACGCGTCGACGCCCGGACCCGGCAGGTCCTTCTCGTCGATGCCCCAGACGCCGGCAATGTACTTGCGATGCTCGGGGTTGGAGATGTCGCGCCAGCCGGGCAGCTGGTCGGCCTTCTGGCCGTGCTCCCGTCCGCCCTGGCCGTTTCCCTGCCCCACGATCGTGCCGTAGCCGGATTTCGGTTTGCCGATGCGACCGGACGCGAGCACGAGGTTGATCGTGCCAAGCGCGTTCTGCACTCCGTTGGAATGGTGCTCGATCCCCCGCGCGTGGAAGAGGAAGCTGGTTTTCGCCGTGCCCCACCACTCGGCAGCCAGTCGAATGGAGCGCTCGGGCACACCCGTGACCTGCGCCGTACGCTGGGGCGTCCACTGGCGGCAGTACTCGGCAACCTGGTCGAATCCGGACGTGAAGCCCTCGATGAATGCGCGATCGAGCCAGTCGTGCTCGATCATCCCCTGCAGGACGCCGGCGAACAGCGCGGCGTCGCGTCCCGGCTTCACCGGCAGGTACAGATCGCAGGTCCGAGCGGCGGGCGTGATGCGGGGATCCTGCACGATGATCCTGGCGCCCTGTTCGCGTGCCTGCCACAGGTAGTTCGTCGTGATTGGGGAGCACTCGGCGACGTTCGAGCCAGCCACCCAGATCACGTCGGTCCCCACCATGTCGGACCATGGGTTCGTGGTGCGGTCGATGCCGAACGCCTTCTTGTTGGCCGCGCCGGCGCTCACCATGCAGAGCCGGCCGTTGTAATCGATGTATGGCGTCTTCAGACAGACGCGGGCGAACTTGCCGAGCAGATAGGTCTTCTCCGTCGTCAGACTCGCCCCGCCGAGCACCGCGACTGCCTGGTTCCCGTGCGTGCGCTGAATCTGCTCGATCCGTCCCGCAACCGCCGCGACGGCATCCTCGTAGCCCAGGGGGCTGAAGCCGTGAGGCGCCGCGGGATCTCGTCGCAGCGCGGTCGTAAGCCGATCGGGGTGCGCCGCCTGCAGGTACCGCTTGACCCCCTTCGGGCACAGCATGCCGCGATTGAACGGGAACTCCTCCCACGGCTCGAACCCGATGACCTGATTGTCGCGAACCTTCAGCTGGATGCCGCACTGCTGCCCGCAGAAGCAACAGTGCGTCTTGACCAGGCGCTCCGGCTCGGCGCTGGTCGACAGGCGCAGCCCGCTCATCCGCGACAGGTGCGGTCCAAACCCCTCGATGATCCGCAGCTCGTCAACGGGCAGTCTCGCCATGTACGCGTCGCCGTCTATGTATCGCTGCCGCGTGCCGTCGGTGCGGTGGCGACCCGGTCGCGCCACAAGGCGCCCTGTGCGAGCCCGTACAGCGCCCGGCGGCAGCGGGGGCAGACATGCTGATAGTGCGCCGCCGGTGTCGCGGCCAGCTCGTAGGAGAACCCCAGCTCCCGTTCCACGGTGATCAGATCGCGCACCATGAGGGCGGGCGCGTACGGGCGATGGCAGCGGACGCACGGCTGTTGCTCGCCGCGCGTCCCCGACTCCTTGTAGAAGCCGACACCCAGCTGCGCCGGCCGCTGAAAGAGGTGAAAGAACTTTCCGAAGGGCAGATAGAGAAGCGTGACGATGACCGTGGCCGCGTGCAGGATCGCCAGGAAGTCGTACGCATACCCCCGCATCCACGTATAGCTCGCGGTGAGCAGCAGCCCCGTGACACTGATGGCGAAGAGCAGGATCAGCGGAAGCAGATCCTCCCCGAACTGCTGCAGCGTGACGGCGCCGTGATCGATCATTCGCCGGCGGAACGCGAGCATGACGCCCGCAATCACGAGAAACGACGCCCAGACGAGGCCGTGAAACACGACGAACGCCGTGAAGGACTCCACGTGGAAGTCCTGCACCGGAAACCCGAACACATAGGTGCGGTACACGTCGATCTCGCCGGGAACCGTCCTGAAGTGGATCCACCCCCAGACGAGGGGAAAGGTGATTGCGGCGGCGATGATGCAGCCCCACATGATCAGCCAATGCGCGAGCCCGCGGGCGCGGCCGCGGCGGAAGATGAACCGGTTGAGCGCGAACTCCAGCAGGACGCGCCGCAGGAGCTCGATGATGTTGCGGATGAACCGTGTCGTGGCGAACACCTGCCACCCGCGGCGCCAGTACAGACGCGTGGGGGGACGCTGGAGCCAGATGGCGTACCGGTACGTGATTCCGAACGCGGCGAACAGCGTCGCGAACGTATAGCCGACGAGCGCCGCGTCGAAATGCTGAAGGTTCCTGGATCCGACAACGATCAGTACGGCGAGCAGTGCGGCCGCGATCAGGCCCCATGCAGAAGCCCTGACGTGTTCACGTCCGACGGTCGGCATGGCCTCCCAGCGGCGACCTCATCGACGCGCCTCTACGCGAGCGCCGACGGGTTGCGTCCCTCATCGCATCCGCAGGTAGTCTACAGCAGTATTCAGAGGCGCCGCTGGACCGCGAGGTCCGCGACATGCCCAGTGGCCTTCATCAGGAATCGCAGAGGTTGGCTGCCCGGCTGGGCTCGATCATGCTCGCGCCGTGCGAGATCGAGGCATGGCTCGCACCACATCCAAGTCCATCATCGTTCCGCGTGCACGCCGCTTCTGATTGCCGCACACGTTGACTTGACGATACATAGAAGGTCAATGTATAAGGCTCCTACGCATGGACCTCGGAAAGGATCTCGTCGCCGCGTCGGCGACGCCGCTCGTGCTCGCCATCCTCGCCGAGGGTGAGAGCTACGGCTACGCCATCATCAAGCGCGTCAGCGAGCTGTCCGACGGGCATCTGCACTGGAGCGACGGCATGCTGTATCCGGTGCTCCACCGGCTGGAGCGTCACGGCCTCGTCGCGTCGAAGTGGGGATCGTCGGAGAGCGGCCGCCGCCGGAAGTACTACCGGCTGACGAAAGAAGGGCGCACGCAGCTCGAGGCCGAGCGGAAGCGGTGGCAGATCGTGGACGAGACGCTGCACCGCATCTGGATGAAGGCCTGCCACACATGAGCGCCGGACCCGACCACGCGCCGCTCGAAGAGCAGATCGGCCAGTGGCGCGGCTACCTGCGCCGGCGCCGCGCCATCAACGGGCCTGATGTCGAGGAGCTCGAAACGCATCTGCGCGACCAGGTGGGTGTCCTCACCCAGGCGGGGCTGGCGGAGGATGAGGCGTTCCTGGTCGCCGTCAAGCGCATGGGCAGCCTGGACGCCCTCTCGCGCGAGTTCGCGCGCGAGCACTCCGAGCGGTTGTGGAAGCAGCTCGTCATCGCTCCCGCCGGCGAGGTAGCACCCGGGACCGTCACCCGTACCGAAACGCTCGTCGTGTTGGCCCTGGCCGCGGCCGCGGCGCTCGCGATCAAGATTCCCGCGCTCTTCGGCCTGGAGCTTGGCGATGGCGACGAGCCGTTCTATGCGCGCAACGCGAGCCTCTTCGTGCTGCCGTTCCTCGCGGCGTACTTCGTCTGGAAGCGCCGGATGGATCCGCGGCCCTGCGTATGGCTGGCGGTTCCGTTCATCGCCGCCGCTGTCGTGGTGAACGCCTTTCCGTTCACCCGCGGCAGCGACACCGAGGCGCTGAGTGCGCTGCACCTGCCGATCGCGCTGTGGCTGGTCGTCGGCATCGCCTACGTGGGCGGCCGCTGGTTCGAGGGCGCCGGCCGCATGGACTTCGTGCGCTTCTCGGGCGAGCTGTTCATCTACTACGTGCTCATCGCGCTCGGCGGCGGCGTGCTCACGGCGTTCACGATGATGATGTTTGCCGCCATCGGCATGGACGCCGAGTGGATGGCCGAGGACTGGCTGATCCCGTGCGGCGCGATGGGCGCGGTCATCGTCGGCTCGTGGCTGGTCGAGGCGAAGCAGAGCGTCATCGAGAACATGGCGCCCGTGCTCACGCGCCTGTTCAC
>JACQTK010000213.1 GCA_016210845.1 Acidobacteriota bacterium
GACCAGGGAGGAGGGCGGCGCCTGGTGGACCAATCCGGTCTGGATCGCGATTGGTACCATCGCGGTCGTGCTCCTGGTCATCCTCATCGTGATGGCGGCACGCGGGGGTGGGACGACGGTGATCAAGGAATAGCTCGGGGCTTACGGGAATCTTCCGGTCGCCACGAGCAGCTCGAGCCGCGCGCGGCGGACGGCGTCCTCCGCGATGGCCGCTTCCGTCTCGGCATCGCGGGCCCGCCGCTGCGCGTCGATCACTTCGATGTTCGTCGTCGCCCCCTCGCGGAAGGCGATGTCGGTGATGGTGACGACCTCGTTGGCCTGCTGCGCGGCGCGGCGCGCGTGTTCGACGGCGCGTTCGGTGGATCGGACAGCCTCCCTGGCCGTCCGAATCTCCGACGCCGCCTGCCGCTCGAGGTCCGACCGCTCCGCGCGGACGAGATCGACCAGCGCCAGCCGCTCCCGAGCCTGACCCCGACGCTGCCCCCCGTCGAACAGTGGCACCGCGAACACCACCGACGCACGCCACGACCGGGCGTTGGCGAACAGCCCTGATGGCGCGAGGACCTGGGGCGCGAACAGGGCCGTGACGGAAGGCAGGTTGTCCTTCCAGGCATCGCGTGCGACGCGCTCGGCGGCCGCCTGTCGCTGCACCACGAGCTGGAGATCCGATCTGCGCGACGGGTCGTCGGCCTCCGGCGGCAGCTCGAACGAGGGATCGGCCGCCGCGTCGATGGGGCCGTCGGCGGCCACGAGCACGCCGACCGCCTCCTGCGCGCGGCGAACGGCGAGCCGCGCCTCCTCGACGCGCGCGTCGCTGGCCGACAGCTCCTGCTGCGCGCGCAGCGCGTTGAGCCGACTCCCGATGCCGCCCTCGTAGCGCTGGTTGGCGTACTCGTAGTGCGCCCCGGCGTTGTCGCGCGCGCGCTCGTTGAGCTCGAGCACGCGCCGCCGCGCGATCACGGTCAAGTAGGCCTCCCCTGCCGCCACGGCCACGGCCCTTCGAGCCTCGTCTGCCGCCCGCTGTGAGACCAGCACCTGATCGGCCGCCTGGCTGCGCTCGGCCCAGCTCACGGGCGTCAGCAGCGGGACGCTCACGGCGCCGGAGCTCAGCGTCTGCGTCCGTGGATTGATGCTGCTGCCGGCAAACCGCGTGACGGGGTCGATCACGTTCGTCGTGAACGTCGCATTCACGGACGGCAGCGACCTGGCGCGCACCTGCTGGAGGATGGACTCGGCACGGAGCACACCGGCCGCCGCCTGTTGGATCGTCGGATGGCCGGCGACGGCGCGGCGGATCGCCTCCTCGAACGTGATGCGCTCGACCTCCTGGGCCGGCGCCAGCGCCGGAAGAATCAGCGCAACGATCGTCGTGATGAGTCTCATGCGTCTTTCCCGTGGCGCGGACTTTGTCAGGTCCGCGTCGGCGTACCTGACAGGGCTCGCCCCACGGGAGCAGAGCCACGTGAACACCTTACGCACGCGCATGCCGTCCCCCAGGAATCAGCGTGCGGACCAGGACGTACAGGACCGGAATGAACACGACATTCAGGAACGTGGCGAAGAACATCCCGCCCGCGACTGCGGTGCCCACCGAATGCCGCCCCTCCTGGCCCGCGCCCGTCGCCAGCGCCAGCGGCATCACGCCGAGGATGAACGCCAGCGACGTCATCAGGATGGGCCGCAGCCGGATGCGCGCCGCCTCGATGGCCGCCTCGACGACCGACAGGCCGCGCGCGCGCAGTTGTTCGGCGAATTCCACGATGAGGATCGAGTTCTTCGCGGCGAGCCCGATCAGCATGACGAGCCCGATCTGGCAGTACAGGTCGTTCTGCAGCCCGCGCGCCCACTGCGCCGACAGCGCGCCGAGCACCGCCAGCGGAATCCCGAGCAGCACGATGAACGGCAGGACGAGCGACTCGTACTGGGCCGCCAGCGTCAGGTACACGAGCAGCACGGCGATGCCGAAAATGGCAAGCGACTGCCCCCCTGCCTTGATCTCCTCGAGCGAGATCCCCGACCAGGTGTACCCGAAGCCCTGCGGCAGCGCCGTGGCCGCCACCCGTTCCATCTCGGCGAGCGCTTCGCCGGAGCTCACCCCAGGGGCTGCGGAGCCGCTGATCTGCGCCGAGCGGAACAGGTTGAAGTGGCTGATCACCTGCGGCGCGGTGGTCTCGCGCACGCGAACCACGTTGGCGAGCGGAACCATGTCGCCGCCCGTCGTGCGCACGTAGTACTGCCCCAGATCGTCCGGATCGGAGCGATAGGCCTTGTCGGCCTGCACGTAGACGCGATAGGCGCGGTTATTGAAGTCGAAGTCGTTCACGTAGGCCGAGCCCAGGTAGATCTGCATCGCGCTGGTGATCTCGCTGATCGGCAGCCCGAGGCTCCGCGCCTTCTCCCGGTCGATGTCGACCGCGAGCTGGGGATCGTTGGCGGTGAACGAGCTGAACAGGCCCGTCACGCGCGACGACCGGAGTGAGGCGCCGACGAGGGTCTGCACCGCGCCCCCGAGGCTCTGAATGTCGGCGCCGCCCCCCTGATCCAGCACCTCGAAGGTGAAGCCGCCAAAGGCGCCGATGTTGATGCCAGGCGGGGCGAACGGGATGACCAGGCCGCCCTGGATGCCGTACAGCGGCCCGCGGATTCGCGGAAGCAGCGCCTGAATCCGCTCCTCGGGCCGGTCGCGCTCGTCGAACGGCTTCAGCAGCGTGAAGATCAATCCCTGGTTCGGCGCGCTCCCGCTGAAGCTGAAACCGACGACGGAGAACACCGACTCGACCTCTGGTACGGCCAGCAGGACCTTCTCCGCCTCCTTCGCGACGTTGGTGGTGTACTCCAGCGACGCTCCCGGCGGCGCCTGGACGATCGCGATGAAGTATCCGGCGTCTTCCTCGGGGACGAACGCGCCCGGTACGCGGTTGTAGACGTAGTACGTCGTCCCGAGCAGCGCCACGAACACCGCGGCCACCACCCACCGGGCGCGCATCAGCCCGCCGATGGTGCGAACGTAGACACGGGTGCCCGCCCGGATCCCGCGCTCGACGGGCCCGAAGAACCAGCCGGACCCGGCGCGGTCCGCCGACGCGGACCGCCCAGCCAGCACTGGCTCGTCGGGTCGCGTAGCGACCCGACCGCCGTGCCTGAGCAGCAACGCCGAGAGCGCTGGCGTCAAGGTGAGCGCGTTGAACGCCGAGATGGCCACCGCGAACGCGATCGTCAGCGCGAACTGCTGGTACAGCCGCCCGGTGGTGCCAGGGAAGAACGCCACGGGCACGAACACCACGATCAACACGAGCGCCGTGGCCACCACCGCGCCAAAGACCTCCCGCATCGCATTGGACGCGGCCTGCCGCGCGGGCGTCCTGTAGTCCTGGATGTGCCGCTCGATGTTCTCGATCACCACGATCGCATCGTCCACGACGATGCCCGTGGCCAGGACGATGGCGAAGAGCGTGAGCGTATTGATCGAGAAGTCGAGGAGGCTCACGAAGGCGAACGCGCCGACGAGCGAGACGGGGATGGTCAGCGTGGGAATCAGCGTGGCGCGCCAGCTCTGGAGAAACACGAACATCACGAGCACGACGAGGCCGACCGCGATGGCCAGCGTCTCGACGACCTCCGCGATCGACTCCTGCACCACCGTCGTCGTGTCGAAGGCGATGCGGTACTGCAGCCCTGGCGGAAACGCCTGCGAGAGACGCGCCATCTCGGCGGTCACGCCGCGCTGCACGTCGAGCGCGTTGGCCGTCGGCAGCGCCATGATGCCGAAGCCGATGGCGTCCACGCCCTGGAACCGCAGCAGCGAGGAGTACGTCTCGGCGCCCAGCTCCACGGTGCCGATGTCCCGGAGCCGCACGAGCGCTCCGCCGGGGCCTGTCTTGACGATGACGTTCTCGAACTCGCGGCTCTCACGGAGCCGTCCCGCCGCGCGGACGCTGATCTGGTACGTCTGCCCCTCGCGCGCGGGCGAGTCGCCCACGCTCCCCGCCGCCACGTTGACGTTCTGCTCCCGCAGCGCGTTGACCACGTCGCCCGCCGTGAGCTGGCGCGCCGCGAGCCGGAGGGGATCCAGCCAGACGCGCATCGAGTACTTGCGCTCGCCGAAGAGAATCACGTCGGCGACGCCAGGCACGCGCTTCAGCGTGTCCTTGACGTACACGTCGATGTAGTTGGAGAGGAAGAGCGCGTCGTATTCGCCGCGCTCCGAGTAGACCGCGCCGGCCGACACGAAGTTCTGGCTGACCTTCTGGACCGTGATGCCGAGCTGTCGGACCTCGGCCGGCAGCCGGCCGAGCGCCTGGTTCACGCGGTTCTGCACGTCGACGGCCGCGATATCCGGGTCGCGGGTGACGTCGAAGGTCACCGTGATCTGGCTCACGCCGCTGTTGGTGCTCGCCGAGGACATGTAGAGCATGCCCTCGACCCCGTTGATGGCCTGCTCGAGCGGCGTCGTGACGGCCGTCTCCACGGTCTCGGCGTTGGCACCGGTGTAGACGGCGACTACCGACACCGTCGGCGGCGCGACCTCGGGATACCACGCGATCGGCATCGTCGGGATCGCCAGCGCGCCCGCCAGCACGATCACCAGCGAGCATACGCTCGCCAGGATGGGGCGGCGAATGAACGTGTCGACGAACATCTCTTAACCTGGACCGCTATACGGCTCCAAACGAGAAGGCCGTACAGGTTGTGAGGAGCCGTATAGCGGTCCCAGGCGCGCGGAGCGCGCCAGACAGATACTGGCTAACCAGCCAAGGGGGGCTGCCGGGGATATCAAGGGACAGCCCCTTGGCTGGTTGTGACCGGCGCGCCGTCGCCGATCTTCTGGAGGTTGGACACGATGACGCGCTCGCCTGCCTGCAGCCCTCCGCGCACCACGTACTGATCGCCGATGATGTCGCCGAGCGCGACCGGCTTCTGACGGGCGACGAAGCCGCCCTGTGCCGTCTCCGCGACGAAGACGAAGTACTGGCCGGCCAGGCGGTTGACCGCCACGACGGGCACCAGCAGGCCAGGCTCGTTGCGCCAGATGACGCGCGCCCGCACGTACTGCATCACGCGCACGCCAGGCGGCATCTGCCGCAGCGTTGCCTTCACGAGCACCGACTGCGTGGCGTCGTCGGCGCGCGGCGCAATGAAGGTGACGGGATTGGCGGCGATGACCTCGCCGTCGCTGCCGAGCAGCTCGACGAGGAGGCCCGGCTTCAGATCCGCGGCCCGCTCGAGCGGGACGTTGATATAGGCCTCCAGCCCCTCTGGCTGATCGATGGTCGTGATCACCGTGGACGGCGTCACGCGGTCGCCCTGGCGTATGGGGATTTCCCCGATGATGCCCGCCGTGGGCGCGGTCACCCGGTAGTACTGGAGCTGCACCTCGCTTTCGCGGATTTGCGACTGCATCGCCGCCAGCTGGGCGTCGGCCGTCTTGTACGCCGTCTCCGCCTGCTCGAGCTCCGCGCGGCTCACGGCGCCCGCCTCGTACAGCTTCTGCATGCGGGCGAGCTGTTGCCGTGCGAACGCCAGATCCGCCTCGCGCGAGGCCCGCTGCGACTCCCAGGCCGTCACGGCGGCCTGCTGTTTGTCCGGATCGATCTGGACGATCGGCTGGCCTGCCCGCACGCGGTCGCCCGCCCGGACGAAGACCTGACGCACGAGGCCGTCGACCTGGGGCTGCACGGTCGTGGAGCGGAGCGAGCGAATCGTCGCGATAAACTCGGAGGACTGCGGAATCGGTTCCGCCTCGAGCATGAGCGTCGTCACGTCCGTCGGCGGGAACGCCGCGGTCGCCTCCGCTCCGGACGGCGTCTGGGCCTGGCCGCCCCCGCAGGCGACGGCGATCGACGACGACGCCATGACGAGGAGTACGAGTACACGAGACACGAGCAAGCGAAGCATAGGAATCTTTGGGGGTCGCGAAGGACGGCGACCGCTGGGTGTTGGCAGACCTTTAACTATACCTGAGACGTGCCAGGCGGACCTAAAGGTCCGCCTGATCGCGGAAAATGCGGCTCAACGCGCCAAGCAGTCCCTGAATGGCGCGCTGTGCATGCTCTTTGAGGCTGCCCGCATGGATGGGGCAGAGGCGCGACGGAATGTCGTCGCCCTCCTTGAAATGCTCGATGTACGTGGGACACCCGTCGAGCGGACGCGCATAGGACAGCCGACACAACTCCTGCGACTGCAGGCCGTCGGGCGCCGCAAACGGCTGAGGCGGCAGCTGCCTGGCCACACGGCGCATGAAATCGGACCAGATCGGCAATGCCACGCGCGCGCCTGACGCGCCATTCCCGATCGTGGCCGGCTGATCGAAGCCCACCCACACACCCGCCACGACCGCCGACGAGAACCCGACGAACCAGCCGTCGCGATACGCGTTGGTCGATCCCGTCTTTCCGCCAATCGCCCCGCGGACGCCGTAGCGCCGCGCCGCCGCGCCCGTCCCGCGATCGACGACGTCCTGCAGCATCGTCAGCATCTGATATGCGACGGGCTCGGCGAGAATCCGCTCGCGCTCTACGTGCACCTGGGCCACGTGCTCCCCAGACGCGTTGCGCACCGAGACCAGCCCGCGCGGCCGGACGCGGTAGCCGAGCGTGGGAAACACGGCGTACGCCGCGGTCAGGTCGAGCGGCGTGACCAGGCCGCTCCCGAGCGCCAGCGACGGGACGTCCGGCTGATCCCGCACGCCGAGATCGCGGGCCAGCCGCAGCACGGGGCCGGTGCCCATCTGCTGCTGGAGCAGTACGGCGGCGGCGTTGTTCGACTCGCGCAGCATCTTCTGCGACATCGTCTCGACGCCGTAGATGCCGCCGCTCAGGTAAATCCGGTTGAAGTACAGCTCGAGAATCTCGCGCTTCGAGAGAAAGACTTCGAGCATGACCGCCAGCGCGGCTTCCCTGGCCTTGCGTCCGAACGTCCGCGCGTTCGACAGGAACAGCGTACGCGCCAGTTGCTGCGTAATCGTGCTGCCGCCCTGCGTGCCGTCGTTCTCCAGGTTGTGAACGGCCGCCCGGGCCAGCGCGATCGGATCGATGCCCGGGTGTCGGTAGAACCGGTGGTCCTCGATCGCGATGACGGCGTCCTTGAACGCGGTGGCGACCTGCTCGAACGGCACGTCCCGCCGCTGCTCGTCGAGCCGGAACCAGGGGCGCCCCGCGGCGTCGTAGAAGACGGTGTCGCCGACACCCCGACCAAGCTTGTGGATGGCCCAGGCGTGCCGCCCCGTCCAGACGAGCGTCATGACGATGGCGACGATCGCCACGGCGCCCGCGACGACCGTCAGCCAGTTGCGGCGCGACAGGGCACGGAGATCTGACAGACGCACTGATCGATGGTAGCCTGATATCCCGATGACCTGGCAGTTGAGACGTGCCCTGGCCGCGATGGTTCTGGGCGCGGCCGTGGCCGGAAGCCTTCAGGCCCAGGTAGCCGGAGGCCTTCAGGCCTCCGGCCAGGAGCGCGACTTCCTGTCGCGCGTTCGCCGCCTCACGGTGGAAGGGCGCCGCGCAGGCGAGGGCTACTGGTCCCCGGACGGCCGTCGCCTCGTCTTCCAGAGCGAGCGCGAGCCAGGGAATCCCTTTTACCAGATCTACGCCCTCGACCTCACGACGGGCGAGACGACGCGCCTCTCACCAGGTTACGGCAAGACCACCTGTGCGTTCTTCCGTCCGGGCAGCGACCAGATCCTGTTCGCCTCCACGCATCACGATCCGCGCTCGAAGGCGCTGCAGCAGGAGGAGCTGGACTTTCGCGCCTCCGGCCAGGAGCGGCGCTACGCCTGGGACTACGACCCGGAGTTCGAGATCTACGTCGCCGCGGAGAAGACGGGCGCGCTGACGCGGCTCACCCACGCCCGAGGGTACGACGCCGAGGCGAGCTACTCACCGGACGGGCAGTGGATCGTGTTCTCGTCGATGCGCGACGCCTACAGCCGTCCGCTGACGGCGGCGGAGCAGAAGCAGCTCGAGATCGATCCCAGCTACTTCGGCGAGATCTACATCATGCGCGCCGATGGGTCGGGCCAGACGCGGCTCACGCACGCCGCTGGCTACGACGGCGGCCCGTTCTTCTCCCCCGACGGCACGCGGATCGTCTGGCGCCGCTTCGACGAGCAGGGCCTGATTGCCAACGTGTGGACGATGAAGCCGGACGGCACCGACGCGCGGCAGGTCACCGACTTCGAGTCGATGAGCTGGGCGCCGTACATCCATCCGTCTGGCCAGTACATCCTGTTCGCCTCGAACAAGCTGGGATTCGAGAACTTCGAAGTGTTCATGGTGGACGTCGAGGGCCGGAAGGAACCCGTGCGCGTCACCTACTCGGACGGATTCGACGGCCTTCCCGTCCCCTCGCCTGACGGCGCCCGCCTCGCCTGGACGTCCAGTCGGGGTGGCGGACGCGAGGGCCAGATCTTCCTGGCGGAGTGGAATCATCGGGCAGCCGTCGACGCCCTGCGCCGGTCGCCCGATCGACAGAATTGAGAAGCGTGGGGCGAGCCTTGTCAGGCTCGCCACAGGAGATTCGCATGGCGAAGCACCTACGTGTCGTCGTCGTCCTGGCGCTGGCGCTCGCAGCGGCCACGCCAATCCTCGCCCAGACCGCGGTCGCGTCGGGCACCCGGCCGCACGTCGAGCTTCTCGCCTCGGATCGTCTCGAGGGACGTCAAGCAGGGTCTCAGGGAGAGCGGCTCGCCGCCGACTATGTCGCCGCCCAGCTCGCGCGGGTCGGAGCGCGTCCGGTGCCCGGCCGCCCGGACATGTTCGCGCCCTTCGAGTTCACGGCCGGCAGCCGCGACGGCGGGTCGCAGATTGTCGTAACCCGCGGTCCTGCGGCCAAGACGTTCAGCGCGCGCGACCAGGTCCAGGCCCTGTCGTTCTCGGATGATGCGGAGGTCAGCGGCCCGGCCGTCTTCGCTGGCTACGGCCTCGTGGTACCCGGGTCGCAGAACTTCGCCTACGACAGCTACGCCGGGCTCGACGTCAAGGACAAGATCGTCATCGTTCTGCGCTACTTCCCGGAGGATGCCGACCAGCAGACACGCGCCATCCTCGCCCGCTACTCCGACCTGCGCTACAAGGCCATGGCGGCCCGGCAGCGTGGCGCCAGGGCGATGCTGGTGGTGACCGGGCCGCGGTCCCCGAACGCGGGAGAGACGATTCCGATGACGTTCGACACCGCGCTGGCAGGGTCCGGCATCCCCGCGGCGAGCATCGGGCGCGAGGTGCTCGACAACCTGCTGTTTCCCGGGGGCCAAGCGCTCGAAGAGGTCCAGAAGGCGCTCGACACCGGCAATCCGCATGTCACCTTTCCGGCGCTCGAGGAGCTCAACATCCTGCTGAAGACGGTCGTGGTTCGCGAGCGGCAGACCTCGCGCAACATCATCGCGTATCTCCCGGCGACGACGCCGATTGGCGGCGTCGACAAGCCCTGGGTTGCGCTGGGGGCCCACTACGATCACCTCGGGCGCGGCAGCGGCGGCAGTTCCCTCGCGTCGGCGCAGGATCGGTCCGCCGTCCATTACGGTGCCGACGACAACGCGTCGGGCACCTCCGCCGTCCTCGCGCTCGCCGAGGCGCTGGCCGGTCAGCCGCGCCGCCGCAGCATCGTCTTCACGCTGTGGGCCGCCGAGGAGATTGGCCTCGTCGGCTCCGCCGCGTTCGTCGCCGCACCGCCGATCCCTCTCGATCAGATCGCCGCCTACATCAACTTCGACATGGTGGGCCGGATGCAGGACAACCGGCTGATCGTCCAGGCGACCGGCACGAGCCCTGTCTGGACGCGGCTGCTCGAGCGCGTGAACGTCGCCGCGGGGTTCGATCTGACGGTGCAGGCCGATCCGTACTTGCCGACCGACAGCGCCAGCTTCAACCAGGCCGGCGTCGTGACGCTCAATTTCACGACGGGGTCGCACGCCGACTATCACAAGCCCTCCGACACCGCCGACAAGATCAACTACGAAGATCTCGATCGCCTCGTCGACATGGCGGAAGCCCTGGTGCGCCTCGTGTCCGACGCCGACGAGGCGCCGCCGTTCACGAAGGTCGACCAGCCCGCGTCGAGAGGCAGCATCGCGGGGGTGCGGGTGACGACGGGCACGATCCCCGATTACGCGACCGAGGTGAAGGGCCTGTTGCTGGGCGGTGTGACGGGCGGCGGGCCCGCCGAGCGTGCGGGGCTGATGAAGGGCGACGTGATCGTCGAGATCGCCGGCCAGACGATCGCGAACATCTACGACTACACGTACGCGCTCGAGCTGCTGAAGGCCGATCAGCCGGTGAAGGTCGTGTACGTGCGGAACGGGGAACGACGCGAGACGACGCTGACGCCGGTCGTCCGTCGCTGATCGCCGCGCAGGCTAAAGCCTGCGCTCTACAGCCGCAGGGCCTGCGCCACCTGTAGAGCGGCGGCTTCAGCCGCCGCGTTCATTTCCGAACGTCCCCGTCCGCGGCCAGGATCTCTTCCGCCTTTTCCGCCAAGGGGGTGGCCTCGGCCGGCCCCTCGAGCCGCGCCCAGACGAAGGCGACCGCGAAGATCACGATGATCAGCCCGAGCGACAGCCAGCGGGGAATCTCGAACGCGATGTAACCCGCGGCGTGCAGGTACTCGATGACGAGCTTCACGGCTACCCAGGTAATGATGATGAACGCCCCATCGACCAGGGCCGGATAGCGGTGGACGAGCACCAGCAGCTGACCGATCACCAGGCGCATGGCGATCACGCCCAGGATGCCGCCCGTGATGATCACCCAGAGCTTGTTCGACATCGCCACCGCCACGAGGATCGAGTCGATCGCGAAGACGATGTCGGTCAGCTCCACCTTCACCACGGTGGACCAGAACGGCGACAGGCCGAGCCATGACGTCGCCTTCTTCGGACGCCGCCGTGCGGCCGCGTCCTCGTGCCCGAAGAAGTGGTCGTACGGCAGCCAGAACAGGTACGCCGCTCCGATCAGCATGACGAACTGAATCTGAATCAGGTACACCGCCAGCAGGATGGCGATGATCCGAAAGGCGAACGCCCCGAGGATGCCGTACCGGAGGGCTTTGCGCTGTTCGCGTTTGGGGAGCCCGAGCACGAGGACGGCGAGCACCATCGCGTTGTCGGCGCTCAGCAGACCTTCGAGGGCCACGAGCAGCGCGACGGTGACGAGATCGGCGACCTGAATGTCCAAGAGTATCGTCCGATCCTATCAGCACGCCCCCGCGTACCTTGACACGGATTGTATCAATGCCTCCACTCGGGTAGTATCAAGGTAGCGCGCCGACGGGACGGAGGTAGGGCACTGGAACAGGACCTGTACTTCATCAGCATGGCGGCGGAAATGCTGGGCATGCATCCGCAGACGCTTCGCAAGTACGAGCGGCTGGGGCTGATTCAGCCATCGCGCACAATCGGCAGCATGCGCCTCTATTCCCGTGAGGAGCTGGAGCGCCTGCGGCTGATCAAGCATCTGGTCGACGAGGCGGGCATCAACCTGGCCGGCGTCCAGCGTCTGCTGACGATTGCCGAAGTGATGCAGCGGATTCGCCCGCTGATGGACGAAGGCGCCCTGAGCACAGGCTCGGGCCGCCGCCAGCTGCTCATCGAAATGCGCCGGCTGAACGACGCCTTGGGGCTCTAGGCGGGCCATGAAGGCCGCCCTACGAACATCGGGCGCCCCTGTACGGGGCGCCTGAGCGATTGATGGAATTCAAGGACTACTACGCGACGCTCGGCGTGACGAAGGCCGCCTCCGAGAAGGAGATCAAGCAGGCCTATCGCAAGCTCGCCCGCAAGTACCACCCCGACGTGAACCCGGGCGACAAGCGGGCGGAGGCGCGCTTCAAGGAGATCAACGAGGCGTACGAGGTGCTCGGCGATCCCGCCAAGCGGAAGAAGTACGACGAGCTGGGCGCGAACTGGAAGATGTACGAGCAGGCGCAGGCCCAGGGTGCGCCGTTCGGGGGCCAGGGGCACGTCGACTTCGGCGGCGGCCAGGGCGGGTTCCGCACCATGACGCAGGAAGAGATGGAGGAGCTGTTCGGCGAGGCCACGCCCTTCTCCGACTTCTTCACCACGTTCTTCGGCGGCGGCTTGGGTGGCGGGGAGGCGCGGCGGGGCACGCGTGGACGCGGCCGCCAACGCCCCGGTCGCGACGTCGAGCACGAGATCGAGCTGACGCTCGAGGACGCCTACCACGGCGCCATGCGGCGCCTGTCGCTCAAGCACGACGGCCACGCGCGCACCGTCGACGTCCGTATTCCCGCAGGGGTCGGCGACGGCTCACGGGTGCGCGTGGCTGGCGAGGGCGAGCACGGCGCGGGCGGCGCCGCGTCGGGCGATCTGTACCTGCGGGTCCGGCTGTCGCCGCATCCGGAGTTCGAGCGGAAGGGGCGCGACCTCTACGTGCAGGCGGCGATTCCGGTGACGACGGCCGTCCTGGGCGGAGAGGCCGAGGTCCGGACGCTGACGGGCAAGACCGTGCGCCTGCGGATTCCCCCGCTCACGCAGAACGGTCAGGTGTTCCGTTTGAAAGGGTACGGCATCCCGACCGTCGGCCGTCCGGACGAGAAGGGCGATCTGTACGCGCGCGCGCAGGTGCTGCTCCCGACCGAGCTGTCCCCTCGCGAGCGCGAGCACTACGAGGCCTTGGCCAAGCTGGCCAGGACGCAGGCGAAGGCGCACAGCGCAGCGTAAGAGACCATGAACCTGAACACACTCACGGACAAGGCGCAGGAGGCGGTGCTCACCGCGCAGAACCTCGCGGGCGAGCTCACGAATGCGGAGGTGACACCGGAGCACCTGCTGGTGACGCTCGTCGAGCAGCAGGGCGGCATCGTTCCGTCGGTCCTGCGCAAGATCACCCTCGATCCGGCGCGCGTGGCCGCCGACGGACGGGCGTTGCTCGCCACCCTGCCCAAGGCGTACGGGGCCGACCTGCGCTTCTCGCCGCGGATGAAGCTCATCTTCGATTCTGCGCAGGCCGAGGCGCAGCGCCTGCAGGACGAGTACGTCAGCACCGAGCACCTGCTCCTCGCCCTCGCGACCGAGGCCGGCCGCTCCCCCGCCGCGCAGCTCCTGCAGCGGAGCGGCGCGACGCGCGACGCCCTCTACACGGCCCTCACCCAGGTGCGGGGCACCCAGCGCGTCACGTCCCAGAACCCTGAGGCGACCTACGAAGCCCTCACGCGGTACGGCCGCGACCTCACGGACCTCGCGCGCAAGGGCAAGCTCGACCCGGTCATCGGACGCGACGAAGAAGTGCGCCGCGTCATCCAGGTGCTCTCGCGGCGCACCAAGAACAATCCGGTGCTCATCGGAGAGCCGGGCGTCGGCAAGACGGCGATTGTGGAAGGGCTCGCACAGCGGATCGTCCGCGGCGATGTGCCCGAGGGATTGAAGAACAAGCGGATCTTCGCGCTCGACATGGGCGCGCTGGTCGCGGGGGCGAAGTATCGCGGCGAGTTCGAGGAGCGCCTGAAGGCGGTCCTGAAGGAGATCGCGGAATCCGAGGGCCAGATCGTCCTCTTCATCGACGAGCTGCACACGGTGGTCGGCGCGGGCGCGGCCGAGGGCGCCATGGACGCCTCGAACATGCTCAAGCCGCTGCTGGCGCGCGGCGAGCTGCACGCCATCGGCGCGACGACGCTGGACGAGTACCGCAAGCACGTCGAGAAAGACGCCGCGCTGGAGCGTCGCTTCCAGCCGATCCACGTCGGCGAGCCGACGGTCGAGGACACCATCAGCATCCTGCGTGGCCTGCGCGAGCGCTACGAGGTGCACCACGGCGTCAAGATCAAGGATGCTGCGCTCGTCGGCGCGGCGGTGCTGGCGCACCGCTACATCAGCGGCCGCTTCCTGCCCGACAAGGCCATCGACCTGGTCGACGAGTCCGCCGCGCGGCTGCGCATGGAGATCGACAGTATGCCGGCCGAGCTGGACGAGATCGAGCGCCGCATCATGCAGCTCGAGATCGAGCGCGAGGCGCTGCGCAAGGAGGAGGACGA
>JACQTK010000214.1 GCA_016210845.1 Acidobacteriota bacterium
GCTGCTGTGCGACGAGCCGACCGGCGATCTCGACCGCAAGGCGGGCGACGAGATCCTCGACCTGCTGCAGTCGCTCAACCGCGACCACGGCAAGACGATCGTGATGGTGACGCACGATCCGCACGCGGCGGAGCGCGCCGGGCGCACGCTCCACCTCGACAAGGGAGTGCTGACTTCCGGCTGAAGCCGGAAGCCGCAAGTCGAAGCCGGAAGTCACATGTGGCTTCCGCCTTCAGGCGGAGGATGGCCTACAGGCGGAAGATGGGAGACCGATGAAGTTCCTGCCCCTCATCTGGAAGAACGTGTGGCGGCGCAAGGTCCGGACGACGTTCACGATCCTGATCATCTTCATCTCGCTCGTGCTCTACGCGTTCCTCATGACCGTGCGGACCGCCTTCTCGCTCGGCGTCGAGGTGGCGGGCGCCGATCGGCTGATGATGTTGCACAAGGTCAGCCTCATCCAGCTGCTGCCGATCGCGTACCTGGACGACATCCGGGCCACACCCAACGTGGCGCTGGCGTCGCACGCCACCTGGTTCGGCGGCACGTATCAGGATGCCGCCAACCAGTTCGCGGTGATCGCAGTCGACCCGGAGCCGTACCTGAAGATCTTTCCGGAGTTCAGGGTGCCGCCCGAGCAGGTGCAGGCGTGGCTGGCGGACCGCCAGGGCGCGCTCGTCGGGCGCGACACGGCCGAGCGCTTCGGCTGGAAGGTCGGAGACCGCGTGCCGATTCAGGCGACGATCTGGCAGCCGAAGGAGGGCCGCACCTGGTACTTCAACGTCTCGGGCATCTACGACGGCGCTCCGGAGGTGGACAAGACCAACTTCCTGTTCCGCTACGACTATTTCGACGAGAACAGGCGGGGCGCGTACGGCCAGGTCGGGTGGTACATGATCAAGATCGACGATCCGTCGCGCTCGGCGGAGACGGCGGCCCGCCTCGACAGCCAGTTCGCGAACTCGTCGGCCGAGACCAAGACGTCCACCGAGAAGGCGTTCCTGCAGGGCTTCGTCAACCAGATCGGCAACATCAACGCCATGGTGGTCGCCATCGTGGGGGCCGTGTTCTTCACGCTCTTCTTCCTGGTGACGGCCAACACGATGGCGCAGTCGGTCCGTGAGCGGACGGGCGAGCTCGCCGTGCTGAAGACGCTCGGCTTCTCGAGCGGCCAGGTGATCGGGCTGGTGCTGGGCGAGGCGCTGCTGCTGGCAGTGGTGGGCGGCGGACTGGGCCTGGGGCTGATGTCGGTGCTCGTGCAGCGCGGCTCGTTCAACAACGCGTTCCTGCCCGTGTTCGTCTTCACGGCGCGAGACATCGCGATCGGCGCGGCGCTCTGCCTGGTGCTGGGCCTGCTGGCGGGCGCGCTGCCCGCCGCCACCGCCGTGCGCCTGCGCATCGTCGACGCGCTGCGGCGGAACTGAACCCAGATTGGCCACGAAGGACACGAAGGCGATCGACCACGAAGGGCACGAAGAGGATCGACGACGAAGGACACGAAGGCGATCGGCCACGAAGGGCACGAAGGCGATCGGCCACGAAGGACACGAAGAACACGAGATGCTTTTTGATGTTCGTGGCCTTCGTGACCTTCGTGGCGACAGCTTCGTGGTCTTCGTGGCTTTGAGGTGGGGAAAGGGCATTTCAGATGTTCAAGTGGATCGGTCAGACGGCGGCGCTCACCGTACTGGGCCTGCGGACCGTCCCCCAGCGAATGGGCGCCTCGATCGTCGGCGTCCTCGGCATCGCGGGGGTGGTGATCGTGTTCATCGCCGTGCTGTCGATCGCGGAGGGCTTCCGGGCCGCCATGGCCGACGCCGGTCGCCCCGACCGCGTGCTCGTGATGCGCACCGGGGCGGACTCGGAGATGACGAGCGGCTTCGGGGGACCGGAGGCCGATGTGATCAAGCAGGCCCCGGGGATCTCCCGTGAGGGGAGCCTGCCCGTGGCCTCCGCGGAGCTGTACGTCATCGTCGACCTGAACAAGCGGACCACCGGGACGCCCGCCAACGTGCCGCTGCGCGGGATCGAGCCGATCGCGCGGCAGGTACGGGACGAAGTGCGAATCGTCGAGGGCCGCATGTTCGAGTTCGGCACCAACGAAGCCATCGTGGGCGTGGGCGCCAACCGGCAGTTCGCAGGCGTGGACCTCGGGTCGGAGTTCTCGTCGGGCCAGCTCACGTTGAAGGTGGTGGGGCTCTTCGAAGCGGGCGGGTCGATGTCGGAGACCGAGATCTGGTGCGACAGCCGCCTGCTGCAGAACGTCTACCGCCGCGGCAACTCGTACCAGGCCGTCTCGGCGCGGCTGGACACGGTGGCCTCCTTCGACACGTTCAGGGACTGGGTGACGACCAACCCGCAGCTCGACGTGCAGGTGCGGCGTGAGAGCGAGTACTACGCGGCGCAGTCGCAGGTCATGACGAGCCTCATCCAGGGTATCGGCGTCGTGATTGCCGTGCTCATGGGGATTGGCGCCATCTTCGGCGCCCTGCTGACGATGTACAACGCGGTCGCGTCGCGCACGCGCGAGATCGCCACGCTGCGCGCGCTCGGCTTCAACGCGACGTCGGTGGTCGTGTCGGTGCTCCTCGAGTCGCTGGCGCTCGCCGTGCTCGGGGGGCTCGCGGGCGGGCTGGCCGCGTACGCCGCCTTCAACGGCTACCAGACGTCGACGATGAACTTCCAGACCTTCAGCCAGGTGGCGTTCGCGTTTCGCGTCACGCCCCAGCTGCTGGGGATGGGACTCTTCTATGCGCTGGCGATGGGGCTGGTCGGCGGACTGCTGCCCGCCATCCGCGCCGCGCGGCTGCCAATCCCGTTGGCGCTGAGAGAGCTGTAAGACCGGCGTCCAGCCCGCGCGGGATGAGCTGCGCCCCAGCGCCCACGCTGGACGAACGCGACACGCACCCCAACGCGCAGGCTGAAGCCTGCGCTCTACAGGTGGATAGGCTATCCCCTGTAGAGCGGCGGCTTTAGCCGCCGCGTAGCCGCCGCGA
>JACQTK010000232.1 GCA_016210845.1 Acidobacteriota bacterium
CCGGTTGACTTGCGCGCCTGGTTTGCTCAATTCTAATGGGCCGACCTGAAGGTCGGCCCCTACACCAGGTCGATGTCGGCCCGGAACGCCAGCTTGATGTAGAACACCAGCTTGATGTAGGGGCCGACCTGAAGGTCGGCCCGAACTCGGCCCTCCTTTCACCGGAGTGCATATGGCAGACAAGACATCATCGATGAACGACCAGGTCACGGATCTCTACTCGAGCTTCGCCGAAGGCGGCATCAGCCGCCGGGAGTTCATGAGCCGCGCTACGGCGCTCGGGATCGCGGGCGCGGCTGCGGCAGCCCTCGGGCCGCTGGCCGCCGACCCCGCGCAGGCCTCGAGCCTGGCGCAGGCCGCGCTGGCCCAGCTCTCCGCAGCCAAGACGTTGCCGCTCGACGTCGCCGAGTGGAGCTTCATGTGGGTGAACGTCAAGCGCGCCGACATGGCGCGCGGCAGCTTCATCGGCGGGCAGCAGATGTACGTCGAGTACATGGTGCCCACGCGCGTCCGGAAGCCGTTCCCGATCGTGCTGGTGCACGGCGGCGGCGGCCAGGGCCTGGACTGGATGGGTACCCCCGACGGGCGTCCGGGCTGGTTCCAGCATCTCGTCGCCGAGGGGTACAAGGTGTACGTCGTCGATCGGCCAGGGCACGGCCGTGCTCCGCAGCATCCGGATCTGCACGGCGGAATCCCCGCGCGACCGGGGACGATGGAAGGCCTGCAGGGCCAGTTCATCTTCCCGGCCGGCGGCGCGAACAACCCCGATCCCTATCGCCGCAACCACACGCAGTGGCCTGGCGAGGGCGTGCCCGGCGCGCCCGACGTGGCGCAGTTCCTCGCATCGCAGGGGGGCAGCTACGTGGTGAACCCGCCCGCCCAGGCTGCCGCGGGTCGCGGCGGTGCCGCTGGAGCCGCAGGCCGAGGCGCGGGTCCGGCCGGTGCGGCGCCCGCAGGCGGTGCGCAGGCCGGCGGACGCGGCGGCCGCGGCGGCGCCCAGGCGGGCCCACCGACGCCCGCCAACCAGCAGCCCGCAGGGCAGCCCAACCTCGCGCACATGGAGTGGCGGGCGGCCGGCGCGGAGCTGCTCGACAAGATCGGGCCGGCGATCATCATGACCCACTCCGCCGGCGGCTCGTTCGGGCTGCTCGTCGCGGAAGCGCGGCCGAATCTGGTGAAGGCGACGGTCATGGTCGAGGGCGGCGGCTCCGGCTTTGCCGGCGGCAACCGCTGGGGCATGTCCACGATTCCCGTGACGTGGGATCCGCCGGTGAAGGATCCGTCCGAGATCAAGACGCGCTGGGTGGCCGACACGGAGATCGATGCGGGCGGGTACTTCCTGCAGGAGGAGCCTGCGCGCCGCCTGCCGAACCTGCGCGACGTGGCCGTACTGACCGTCACCTCCGCCGCTGGCGCGGCGTCGCCAGGCAATCCGGGCGCGCCCGCGTTTCTCAAGCAGGCGGGCGTCCGGGTGGCCGAGGAGCTGCGCCTCGCCAACGCCGGCATCCAGGGCAACAGCCACATGATGATGGTCGAGAAGAACCACCGCGAGGTGCTGCAGCCGATCATCGAGTGGCTGGACAGAAACGTCCGCGGCAGCGCGCCCTCGATCCGCAAGCGCGGCACTGAGTCGACGGCGATGCGCCTGGCCAACATGGGCTACTTCTGGGTGGGCGCCGAGGTCCAGAAGCGCGACTACGGCACCATCGTCTTCGGCCAGATGTACGTGCAGTACCTGGTCCCGGAGCAAATCCGTCATCCGAACCCGGTGGTTCTCGTGCACGGTGGCGGGGGACAGATGACGCACTACCTGGGCCTCGACGGCAACGCCGGCTGGGCCCACTACTACGTGCAGAACGGGTATCAGGTGTACCTCGTGGACCGTCCGGGCCACGGCCGCTCGCCGGTCTCGCTCGACGCGCTCGGCCCCATCGGCAACCTGCCGATGATGGCGGGCATCTCGGCGGACTTCGTCAGGGCGGCCACCGGCACGCCCCGCCGCTGGATGGGCACGGGGCAGATCGGCGATCCGCTGCTCGATCAGTTCGTGGCGGGCCAGAACGCCGCGCCGACCAACGGCGAGCTGATGCAGAGGCTCTGGGCATCGCGTGGCGCCGAGCTGCTCGACAAGATCGGCCCGGCGATCATCCAGACGCACTCGGCGGGCGGGCCGTTCGGCTTCATCGTGGCCAACGAGCGGCCGGCGCTGACGAAGGGGGTGGTGTGCTTCGAGGGCGGCGCGGGGCCGGTGCTGGGCCAGAACAACACGCCCAACCCGATGCCGAACCTGAAGGGGATCCCGATGATGTACCTGACGGCGGAGGCCTCGGGCCGCGCCAACGGGCCGACGATCGTGGCCGCGCTTCGGCAGTCCGGGGCGCTGGCCGAGCATATCACCCTGAAGGACCGCGGCATCACCGGCAATGGCCACTTCGCGATGGTGGAGACCAACCGCAAGGAGGTCTTCGAGGTGATCCGCGGCTGGATCGAGTCGAAGCTGCCGGCCACCGGGCCAGCCACGCGCCAGACCGCGCGCGGCTGACACACCCCAAGGCGCCCTCTCGCGAGGGCGCCGCCCTCCAAAGGGCGGGTCCATTCGCCGGACCCGCCGGCTTACCTTGCCATCCGGGCTCTCCGCGCCAACGATAGGCAAAGCGCTGGAAACGCTGGTCGACCTGGGCATCGCGCGCGAGATCACGGGCCGCCGCCGCAGCCGCGTGTTTGCCTACGATCGCTACCTGGCGCTGCTGAACGAAGGGACCTGACGGAGTGTCCGGCTCTGGCCAGGCAGTGAATCGCCGCGTGCCTCTAGTGTATTCGCTGCTTGGCGTGGCATCGACGTATCAGATGGTTTCCCATTGAGCCCGGGTGACCCCGGCCTGGTCGAGAACGATCTTGAGCAAACCGACCCCAATGTCGCCGCGATGTGGATTCGGGATGGTGAGAACCACGTCCCCGCGCGTCATGAACTCGTGCTTACCGCCGGAAAACGGCCCCTCGAAGCCAAGAGCCCGTAACCCGGCCACGAGGTCCCTGCGCTTGATCGGTCCCCAAGGTGGCATCAGCCAACGCGGCGAACCTTGACCGCGGTTTTGCCCAGCGGCGGAATGGTCAAGCCACGCGCGACTCGAACGAGAATCCACTCTTCGATCACTTCGGCCAGCTCACGGCGGCAGGCCTCGAGCGTAGGACCGGTGGCAATGACCCCTCGAAGACCGCGCACGGTCGCGGCAAAAGTGCCGTTGTCGACGAGGCGATAGTGGGCGCGTTCCAGGGCGGTGGCGACGTACCGGCTGATCATCTCAATGTCATTCTATTCGAGTCCGATGTCCAGATGCCGGTCGACGGCCGCGTCCAAGGCGCGCTCGCCAGCAGGAGGATAGGCTTGAGCCAAGGCGTACGCGTGAACGGTGCCATCGGCGTGTTCGACTCGGGCGTGGGCGGCCTGTCCGTCCTCCGGGAGATCAGGCGCGAGCTTCCTGCCGAGGACCTGGAGTACGTCGCCGATTCGAGGTTCGCGCCGTACGGCGACCGGTCCGCAGAGGTCATCCGGGCGCGAGCCGCCATCATGGTTCGCTTTCTCGAGAGCCTCGGCGCCAAGACGGTGGTCGTCGCCTGCAATACGGCCACGGGCGTGGCCGTTGACGCCCTTCGCGCGAGCACGACCACCCCCATCGTGGCCATCGAACCGGCCGTCAAGCCGGCGGCCGCGGAAACGAGGTCGGGCGTGATCGGCGTCCTGGCCACGCCCCAGACGCTTGCGAGCGAGCGCTTCGACCATCTCGTATCGAGGTACGGGGCTCACGTCGAGGTCCTGGAGCAGCCATGCCGTGGTCTCGTGGAGCAGGTGGAGCGTGGCGACCTGTCCAGCGCTGAGACGCGGTCGCTGGTGGAGCACTACGTGCGCCCGCTTGTCGAGCGCGGCGCCGATACGCTGGTGCTGGGCTGCACGCACTACGCCTTTCTCAGGGACGTCATTCAAGCGGCCGCCGGAGCGACAGTGACGCTGATCGATCCTGCGGTCGCAGTTGCCCGCGAGGTCCGGCGGCGGCTCACGGCGGCGAATCTCCTCGCGCGGAACGGCCGTGATGGCATCGAGCGATTCTGGACGACCGGCGAGCCCGCAGACGTGCAACCAGTGATCGCGCAGCTCTGGCAGCGCCGCGTCCAGGTTTCTATAATCTCCAGAGTATGAAGAAGACCGCCCCCACCGATCGGGTTCTCGACCTCTACCAGAGCTTTGCCGACGGCCGGATCGGCCGCCGCGCCTTCATGCGCCGCGCCGCCTCTCTCGGCGTCGCGGGCGCGGCGGCGTCCGCCATTGGCGGGCTGGCCGCGCGCCCCAGCGCGGCACCCGCCTTCGCCAGGTCGGGTCGCTCCGCGACCCGACAAGCAGCGCCGGCTAGTCGGTCCGCTTTCGCGGACCGACCGGCGGGCGAGCAGGTCGCCCCCGCGGCGCGCGCGTCCGCGTCAATGGCGGCGCTCGACCTGGCCGAATGGAGCTACTTCTGGCTCGGCGTCGCGCGCGCCAGGCTCGCCCGAGGCACCGTGGTCAACGGCGAGCAGATGTACGTGGAGTACTTCGTTCCCACACAGGTACGCCATCCGTTCTCGATCGTGCTCGTGCACGGCGGCGGCGGCCAGGGGCTGGACTGGCTGACGACGCCCGACGGCCGCCCGGGGTGGGCGCACCACCTCGTGATGGACGGCTACAAGGTGTTCGTCGTCGATCGGCCCGGACACGGACGATCGCCGTACCACCCAGACCTGCACGGACCGTTCGGGGCGCGGGCCGGCGCATATCAGGGCGTCGCCGACCGGTTCACGGCTCCCGAGAAGGCACAGATGCCGTACGGCCCGCAGGCCACGCTGCACACTCAGTGGCCAGGTACAGGCCTGCTTGGCGATCCGGTCACGGATCAGGTCGTGGCCGGCCAGGGCGGGTCCTTCATCGGCGACCTCGCGGCCACGCACGCCGTGTGGGAGCAGCGGGCCATCGAGCTGCTCGACAAGATCGGGCCGGCCGCGATCGTGAGCCACTCCATGGGCGGGCCGTTTGCCTTCATTGCCGCCAACGCGCGCCCCAACCTCGTGGTGGGACTGCTGCCGGTAGAGCCGAACGGGCCGCCGTTCGGCAATCTGCGCTGGGGCGTCACGGCCAGCCGGATGGAATACGCCCCGCCGGTGTCGGACGCCTCGGAGCTGAGGACCGTGGAAGTCAAGCCAACGGAGCCGAACCGCGATCCGTATCTCATCCAGGCCGAGCCCGCACGCAGGCTGAAGAACCTGATCGGCATTCCAATCGGGCTGCTCACGGCGGAAGCCTCGTATCACGTGCCCTACGACTACGGGACCGTCGCGTTCCTGCGGCAGGCGGGCTGCACGGTCGAGCACATCAACCTGTGGGAGCACGGCGTCGGCGGCAACAGCCACTTCTTCATGATGGAGAAGAACAATCGCGAAGCGCTGCAGCCGCTCCTGGAGTTCCTGGACAAGACCGTCACTCCGGCAGCCTCGCGGAAGATCCAGGCAGCGGGCCCGCGGCCGTCGCGGTCGTCCGGGGATTCGACCGCCATGAAGCTGGCCGACACGGGCAACTTCTGGGTGGGCGTCGAGCGAAAGACGATGCCCTACGGCGTGATCGCCGCCGGACAGATGTACGTGCAGTATCTCATTCCGGAACGGGTTCAGCGGCCGTTTCCCGTCGTGCTCGTGCATGGCGGCACCGGCCAGATGCTCCAGTACATGGGCAACGGCGACGGCGCGGCCGGCTGGGCGCACTACTTCGCGCAGGCGGGCTACCGCGTCTACCTCGTCGATCGTGCGGGTCACGGACGCGTGCAGTACCATCCCGACGCGCTCGGGCCGATCGGCGCCCAGCCGACCTACGGGCCGATCGTGGCCGACTTCCGCCGTGCTGCGACGGGCGCGGACCGGCGATGGGCGGGCACAGGAGAGATCGGTGATCCGCTCGTCGATCAGTTCATGGCCAGCCAGAACGCCGCGCCGCAGGATCAGGCGCTGGTGCAGCGGATGTGGGCGGCGGGCGGCGCGGCGCTGCTCGACACGATCGGTCCCGCGATCATCCTGACGCACTCGGCCGGCGGGTCGTTCGGGTGGATCGTCGCCAACGAGCGTCCTGCGCTCGTCAAGGCGGTGGTGTCGTTCGAGGGCGCGGGCGCGCCGCTGGTTCAGGCGGGTGGGGCTGGTGGGGCGGGTAGGGCAGGAGCGGCGGGCCGTGGCGGCGGCGCGAATGCGACGACGCTGCCGAACCTGAAGGGCATCCCGATGATGTACCTGACGGCCGAGAGATCCGGACGCACGCAGGGGACTGCCATCGTCGAGGCGCTCGGCCGGTCGGGAGCCCTGGCCGAGCACATCCAGCTGAAGGATCGCGGCATCCTCGGCAACGCGCACTTCGCGATGCTGGAGACGAATCGGAAAGAGGTCTTCGAGGTGATTCGCGGCTGGATCGAAGCGAAGATCGCGTGATCTGATGACGCGCGGGGTTCGCGGCGGCTAAAGCCGCCGCCTGGAGGGGTTCGCGGCGGCTAAAGCCGCCGCTCTACAGGTACCAGGCGCCCTCCACCCGTAGAGCGCACGCTTCAGCGTGCGCGTGGCCCCCGCGCTACACCACCGTTGTCTACCTCACTTCGACGAGCGCGACGTGGTTGACGCCGCTCTCGGCCAGGACGAGGTTCCCTTCTTTGCTCGCCATCATGTGACGCACCACGCCGCCGCCGGCGGGAATCGCCCAGGTCTGGAACCGCTCCGTCCGCGTGTCGAACCGCACGAGGGTGTTGGGCCTGACGCCGGACTCGCTGTACCAGATCACGTCGCCGACGTGCGCGATGCCATAGGGCAACGACTGCGGCCCGCCCGGCGACGGGTACTCCTTCACCGTATGGGTCGACGGGTCGAAGCGCCCGATCATCCCGCGCGGATAATCCGTGTACCAGATCGCATCATCGGAGGTGATCGCAATCCGGCGCGGCCGGGCGTCGGCATTCGGCAGCGGGTGTTCGGTGATCTGCATCGTCACGGGATCGACGCTGCCGATGCGCGGACCGCGGAAGTCGACATACCACGGGACGCCCTTCGAGTTCACCCTGATGCCGTATGGATACGTGCCCGTGCTGGGCGTGGCTTGAACTCTGACCTCACCGGTCGACGGAATCACGCGGCCCACGTGGCCCGACTGCATCGTGAACCACAGCGTTCCCTTCTGATCGAAGATCGGGGTGTGCGGGTTGCGGCCCGGTTCGGGCACGGGATACTCGGTCACCTGTCCCGTCCTCGGATCGAGCTTGCCGATGTACTGCTTGTTGATGGCCGTGTACCAAATGTTGCCGGCGCTGTCCTCGACCAGGCCGTGTGCCTGCGTGTCCGGCGTGGGCAGGGGGAACTCCCTGATGGCGTTCGTGGGCGGATCCACGCGGCCGAGCCGCGCCGCGAACTGGCCCGTCCACCAGACGGAGCCGTCGGCGGCGGCCAGCGGATCGTGCGGGCGCTGGCCGAGCGTGGGCAGGAGCCACTCTCGGAAGTTGACCGAGGCCTGGCCAGGGACGATCACGGCATCCGGGCCGGGCTTCAGCGGAAAGTTCGTGGCGAGGTACGTTGACATGCTCTCGACCTGATCGTTGGGCAGCGCCACCATCGTGGCGAACAGCTTCTGCCAGCCGTCGCGCGTGTAGCCGCGCGAGTTGACGATCTGGTTGAGGCCGTGACACGTGCCGCACGTGGCCGTCACCATCTCCTTGCCGGCGCCGTCGGGCAGCGTCACCTGCCCGCGCCCGCCGCGTCCTTGGCCTCCCTGCGCGCCTGGCGCGCCTTCACGCCCCCGGCCTCCCTGCGCGCCTGGCGCGCCTTCACGCCCCCGGCCGCCCTGAGGCGCCCGGCCTTCAACGCCCACGGTGAAAATGAACAACGCCGCAGCCAGCGGAACACTCAACGTGCGGAGCATGGCTCAGCCTCCAGATGAAAGTGAACGCCCGAAAATGCGCTGCTATCGTAGCGCGCCCGTCCGGGTCCTTCAACGGCCCGCGTGCCCCCCGAACCGGGCCGCGTGTTAGGAATTTGTAAATTTCGCGCCGTGGGGGCCCTGCCTTGCTGGCCGTCGGCGCGATCTGATAGTGTTCCCCAGCCAAGTACGGTTCTCGCTCTTCAGCAACGCGCAGGCTGAAGCCTGCGCTCTACACCCGGTCAGGCCCCGGGTCACGACACCCGGTCAGGACAGCCGGTCGTGACATCCGGAGATCACCCTGACCACCAGTAGAG
>JACQTK010000210.1 GCA_016210845.1 Acidobacteriota bacterium
CCCGTTGTTCCCTCGCATAGCGGTCCTAGGCGTGCGGAGGCACCAGGCACCCAGCACGAGGCACTGTCATGGAGACTGTCATGAGTCCCGATGCTTGATGCGCAGCCGCACGCCCTTCACGTCGGCCAGCGCCTTCTTCAACGCTTCCGCCACCATCACCGAACGGTGCCGCCCGCCCGTGCAGCCGACGGCGATGGTGAGATAGGACTTCCCTTCATGGACGTACTGGGGCAGCGCGAACTTGAGGAACGCCGCCAGCCGGTCGAGGAACTCGCGCGTGGATGCGTGGCGGTTCATGTAGCGGACCACGGCCCGGTCGCGCCCCGTCAGCCCCCGCAGATCGTCGACGAAGTGCGGGTTCGGCAGGCAGCGGACGTCGAACACGAGATCGGCGTCCACGGGCACGCCGTGCTTGTAGCCGAAGCTCACGAGGTTGACCACCATCTCCGAGCGCGGCCGCCCCTCGCGCGACATCCGCACGAAGACGTCGCGCAGCTCGTGGACGGTCAGGTTCGACGTGTCGAGGATGACGTCCGCCATCGATCGGATGGCATGGAGCTTCTTCCGCTCCTCCTCGATCCCCTCGCTGACCGACCGGTCGGGCGCCAGCGGGTGCGGCCGCCGCGTCTCGCTGAACCGGCGCACCAGCGTCGAGTCACTCGCCTCCAGGAAGATCAGCGTCGGACTCACGAGCGGGTGCGTCGCGAGCCTGCGGTAGATGCGCGGAAACTGCGACAGAAACCCGCCCTCACGCACGTCGACCACGATGGCCACCTTGTCGAGCACCGCGTCGTCCCGCGTCGACAGGTCGGCGACCGTGGGAATGAGCTGCGTCGGCAGGTTGTCGATGCAGAAGTAGCCGAGGTCTTCGAGCGCGCGGATCGCCTGCGTCTTGCCCGAGCCCGAGAGGCCCGTGAGGATGACGAACCGGCGCGCGCCCCGCGCCCGTGCCGGGCCGTACAGGCCCGGCCGACGTGCCGCAGGGCGGCCCTTCACGGGCCGCCGCGTGGGGGCCGCCTTCACCCGCGGCCTCCGTGATCGAGGTCCTCGTCGGTGTCGCCGTCGGCCTCGGACGGCCCGCCTCGGAGCCGCGCGTCGAGCCGCGCGGCCAGCTCGCGCGCGGCGTGGCGGCCGCGCGCGCGGAGCAGCTGGTTGCGCGCCGCCACCTCCACGAGGATGGCCAGGCTGCGGCCGGGCGCCACGGGCATGCGGACCAGCGGCACGTTCAGGCCGAGCAGATCGTAGACGCTTTCGTCGAGGCCGAGGCGATCGTACTCCCGCGATCGACGCGCGTCGGGATCCCAGCGCTCGAGCTGCACGACGAGCTCCACGCGCTTCGACGTGCGCGTCGACGCGATGCCGAACAGATCGCGGATGTTGATGACGCCGAGGCCGCGCACTTCCATGTGGTGCCGCGTGAGGTCCGGGCACGTCCCGATGACCTCCGCCTCGCCGCGCCGCCGCGCTTCGACCGTGTCGTCGGCCACGAGCCGATGGCCGCGCACCACCAGATCGAGCGCGCACTCGCTCTTGCCGATGCCGCTCTCGCCGACGATGAGCACGCCCAGGCCGAGGATGTCCATGAGCACCCCGTGAATCACCTGTCGGGACGCGAGCAGGTCCTCCAGCCAGTCGCTCAGCCGCGCGATGGCGGCCGGCGTGGGCGTCGACGTGCGCAGCAGCGGGACGTGGTAGCGCTCGGCCGCGGCCAGCAGCTCCACGGGCGGCTCCCAGCCTCCGGTGATCAGCACGCAGGGGATGTCGTGGCTGAAGGCCGCGGCCAGCGCGTTCATGCGCTGGGCGGCGTCCTGGCCCTCGAGATACCTCACCTCGCTCTCGCCGAACACGAGCACGCGGTGCGGCTGGAGGTACTCGTCGAAGCCCGCGAGCGCCAGGCCCGTCTTCTGGATGTGCGGACTGCCGATGGCCCGCCCGAGGCCCGACGCGCCGCTCAGCAGTTCGAGCGGCAGCCCGAGCGTCTCCGGCCGGCCCTGGAGCAGCCCGCCCACCGTGACAGCCGGAGCCGTCATGGCCATCAGGCGTCCGGCTCGATCAGCCCCAGATGGCCGTCGGCGCGGCGAAACAGCACGTTGATGGCGTCGGTCGAGGCGTTGCGGAAGACGATGAACGCTTCGAGGCCCGCGCCGACTTCGAGCGCAGCCTCGTCGACGGACATCGGCTTCACCGCGTACCGTCGGGCGCGGATGATGCGCACCGCCCGCGGCTCGGGCTCGGCGGCTCCTTCGGCGCCGTTGCCGAAGACGCCGCGCGCCCGCTCGGGCCTGGGCGCCGCGGACGCGGCCTTTGCCGCCGACACGCCCTGGCGCTTGCGCTCGGTCCACCGGCTCTTCAGCTTCTGCGCCTGGTGCTCCAGCTTCTCGGCCGCCGCGGTGAGCGCTGTCGGCAGGTCACGGCCCACGACGGCCGCGTGCATGAAGTGCTCGCCGCGGGCGTGCAGCGTCAGCTCCACGCGGTGGCGGCCCTTCTCTCTCGTGATGACCACCTGGACGGAGTGCATGCTGTCGTTGAGCATCCGTCCCAGGCGCGCCAGGCGCCGCTCCACGGCCTTGCGTACGGCCGGGGTGATCGTCACGTGTCGTCCAGTCAGTTCGAGGCGCATGGGGTTATCGGCACGCGCCGGGCCGCAAAGGCCCGGCCTGCGTGCGTAGGGCGGCCCTTCAGGGCCGCCATTGACTCTCAATACAGGACTTTGCGCTGGTTCGACGTCGGAATCTTGAGCTCCTCGCGGTACTTCGCGATCGTGCGGCGCGCCAGCTCGAGCCCTTCGCGCTGCAGAATGCTGACGATCTTCGAGTCGCTCAGCGGCTTGCGCGGGTCTTCCTGCTCGATGATCTTCCGGATGCGCTGCTTGATCGTCACCGACGAGACCGCCTCGCCGTACGAGCTCGCGATGCCGCTGTGGAAGAAATACTTCATCTCGAACACGCCCTGCGGCGTGTGCATGTACTTGTTCGTCACCACGCGGCTCACCGTCGACTCGTGCATGCCGATGTCGTTGGCCACGTCGCGCAGCACGAGCGGCCGCAGGTACTCGATGCCGTGATCGAGGAAGTCGCGCTGGAAGTTGAGGATGCTCGTCGCCACCTTGTGGATGGTCTTCTGCCGCTGCTCCACCGACTTGATGAGCCACAGGGCCGAGCGGAACTTGTCCTTGACGTAGGCGCGCGTCTCGTCGGTGTTCTCGGCCGCGCTCTTGTCCAGCAGCCGCCGGTAGACCGGGCTGATCCGGAGCTGCGGCAGCCCTTCCTCGTTGAGCACCGCGACGTACTGGTCCTCGACCTTCACCACGTAGACGTCGGGGATCACGTATTGCGATTGCGAGGGGTTGTACCGGCTCCCCGGCTTCGGATCCAGGTGTCGGATCAGCTCGATGTGCTGCTTCAGGTCATCGATCGACATCCCGAGCTTGCGCGCCAGCTCGGGGACCTGGTGGTTCTGCAGCAGCCGCATGTGCTCGGTGACGATCTTCTCGGCGGGCGTTCCGCCCATGCCGAGGTGCCGCAGCTGCAGCAGCAGGCACTCCTGGAGATCGCGCGCGGCCACGCCGATCGGGTCGAAGCTCTGAATCAGCTTCAACGCCCGCTCCACGTCCTCGACCGCCCACGGGCCCATGGCCGCCAGCTCGTCGACGGTGGCCACCAGCTGCCCGTCGTCGTCCAGATTGCCGATAATCGCCTCGCCGATCTCGCGCATCAGCGCGTCGTCGGTCTGCATCGAGAGCTGCCACAGCAGGTGGTCCGCCAGCGACGTGGCCGTCGACAGGGTGTTCTCGATGGGCGGCAGCTCTTTGACTTCCGTCGGCGTCCGCGGCCGGTAGCCGTCGTCCAGGTAGTCGCCGAAGAAGTACTCGTAGTCCTGGTCGTCCCACGTGTCGGCCTTGTCGGGCTGCTTGTCCTCCGCCTTCTCCTGGGCGGCCTCGACGGGCTGCAGCTCTTCCGTGGGGACCTCCTCCAGCATCGGGTTTTCCACCATCTCCTGGTTGAGCAGCTCCGACAGCTCGAGCGTCGACATCGGCAGGAGCTTGATGGCCTGCTGGAGCGATGGCGTCAGAATCAGCTTCTGGACGAGCTTGGTGTGCAGTTTCTGAGAAATCGCCATGGCGTCAGCGGTTCGTCCCGGTCCGGGTCCCGAAAACCATCTTAATCCAGCCGGAAGTCCGCCCCCAGATAAATCCGGCGGACGTCCGGGTCCGCGGCCAGCGACGCGGGGGTTCCACTCCGAAAGATTACGCCATCGTGCACGATGTATGCCCGGTCGGTGATGCGGAGGGTTTCGCGCACGTTGTGATCGGTCACCAGCACGCCGATGCCGCGCTCCTTCAAGTGAAAGATGATCGTCTGGATATCGGCGACGGCGATGGGATCGATGCCCGCGAACGGCTCGTCGAGCAGCATGAACCGCGGCGAGACGACCAGTGCCCGCGTGATCTCGGCACGTCGCCGCTCGCCGCCCGACAGCGTGTGCGCGGGCGCCTTGGCCAGCGGCGTGAGATTGAGCTCCGCGAGCAGCTCGCGCAGGCGCTGCCGCCGCTCCGCACGGTCGAGGTCGAGCGTTTCGAGAATCGCCACCAGATTCTGTTCGACGGTGAGGCCGCGGAAGATCGATGGCTCCTGGGGCAGGTAGCCGATTCCCTTCCGCGCCCTGACGTACATCGGATCGTCGGTCAGGTCCTCGCCGTCGAGAACCACGCGGCCCGCGTCGGGCACGGTGAGGCCGACGGTCATGTAGAACGTCGTCGTCTTGCCCGCGCCGTTGGGGCCGAGCAGGCCGACGATCTCTCCGGAGTCGACCTCCAGGCTGACGCCCCGGACCACCGTGCGGCCGCTGTAGGACTTGGTGAGCTCGTGGGTGCGGAGGGTGGACATCACGGCGCGGCTGAGCCGCAGGCAACTCGACGGCTCACCCGCGCTAGGCGGCGGGCCCATGGGCCCGCCGCTTCTAGTAGGACGAACGCGTTCGTGTCGCCCTGACGCGTTTGTCCTACTGCGGGCACGGGCCGCCTCGCGTCGACTGCGTGCGCGTCTCCTCGTTGCCGTCCACGACAACGCGATCGGCGGACCTGAAGAACGTGACGGTCCGGCCCGTCGTCTCGCGGCAGGACTCGATGATCTTCACCGGAGCCATCGGCAGGCCCGTCATCACGTAGCGTTCCTCGTCGGCGTAGTAGGTGAGGCCGTCGCCTGTCGCGGTTCGCGTGTCGACGAGGATCGTCACGGTGGTGTGCGCCTCGAGCCGCTCCACCCGGTTCCCGTCGGCGCCGAGGATCACCTCGATGCGGTTGGCGCGCAGGTCCCCCAGGGTGGGGCCGCTCAACTGCGAGAGCGAGGCCGGAAGGACCGGGGCGCCAGGCGGGCCGACCGGGCTGTTGTACGTGATGCGGCGGGCCGAATCGTCGTAGCGGATCTCGGCGGCGCGCCCGATTGCCTGGTCGGCGTCGAACACCAGCGTCGACGTGCTCGCGCCCGACGCGATCAGGTCGCCGGTGGCCTGATCGAGCGTCATGACGTTGCCGCGAATGGCCTGCATACCCTGGACGAGCGTGGCCCTGCCCGAAAAGATGGCCTTGCCGTCCGCGCCCTGGTAGTCGAGCGTGCCCGCGTTCACCGTGGCCGCGGCGCCAGGCTCGAGCAGCCCGGGCAGCTTGCCGTCCTGCGCGGCACGCGGCCGCAGCGTGGTCTTGACGTTGCCGCTCGCCGTCATGCGGCGCCCCTGCAGCGTGACGTCGATCGTCTCCGCCTCCACCGTGACGCGATCGTCCGAGACGCGGGGGCCGCCTCCAGCATCCGATCCCGACAGGTGCAGCGTTCCCCCGAGGGGATCGTACTCGGCGCCGGCGCCGGACGCCTCCAGCCCCTGATCCTCGAACCGCACGCTTCCCGTGAACGCGGCGGTCGTCACGGCATCGCCCGCCAGCGTGAGGCGCATCGCCCGCGACCGCGCGATCTTCGCCGTGGCGCCGCGGCCCGTGGGCTGCTCTCGATACTCGACGTTCTCGGTGAACCGTGCCGACGTCAGCCCTTTGCCAGGCTCGCCCGTCGCGTCGAAGTCGCGCGCGGTGATGCTCCGCGCGGGGGCGTCGGGGGCCGCTGGCAGATCGACGCGCACATTCCGGCGCCCGGTGGCGCGCGTGACCGAGGCGTCTGGGGCGAAGGACAGATCGAGGACGTCGGCCAGGAACTGGCGGCCTGCTTCCTCGTCGCGGCCTGGCAGCGCGATGGCGCCGCTGCCGGTCAACCGCACACGCTCCAGAACCTGGCCATCGTCGGTGTAGTCGAGGTCGATGTCGCGCGCCGACAGCGAGTCGAAGGCGCCGCCGCCCACGACGCGCGCGTTGCCGCGCAGCTCGATGAAGGTGATGGCCTCCTCGTTTGCGGTGAGCCGGGCCACGCCGCGGTCGGCCTCGATCACCTGTTCGCCGCGCAGCGCGCGGACCGCGCCCTCGAGCGCGAGGAGGTCGTCCTGGCGCGCCAGCGTGGCGGAGCCCGCCGTGAAGTCGGTGACGGTGTTGCCCTCCTCGTTCTTGACCTCGACGTGGGCCTGCTCCATCAGCGACAGGATGTCGTTGGCCTGGTCGTAGGCCATGCCGATGCCGCTCCCGCTCATGCCGCCCTTCTGGAACGAGATTGGGCCGGGCGCCACGAGCAGGGCGCTCTCCTGGTCGAACGACGCGCGCTCGGCGGTCATCACGAACCCGTCGCTGGCGGTGAGGCGCACGTCGCCCGTGATCCGCAGCTCCTTCTGGTCCGGGCCGGCCTGGGCCTCGCGTCCCGAGACGACGAAGTCGCGGCCCGCCCGCCCCCGCACCTTGATGGTGACGCCGACGATCTTGGTGGAGCCGTCCTCGTAGGCGAGCTGGCGTTCGGCCTCGACGACGTAGTCCTGCCTGGCTTCGCGGAACTGCTGCAGAATGGCCCCCGCGCTCTCGAGGATCGCGCGCGGATCGAGCCGCGCGGGCCGCGCGGGCGGCACGACGGCCTCGCGCTCGCCGATCCTCGCGTAGACGACGATGGCGAACACGATTCCGAAGGTCGCCAGACCGAGCCGGGCTCTGCGCTGCCAGCGGGTCATTCCTGTCATCTTAACCTGTCGCCGCCGTTCACCCTTCTGTCTTCACTCTTCTCGGTTCGTGTTCAGGTTCGCTTCTGGGTTCGGAGGCCGAAGCCAGACGACGATCCGTTCGCACGCTTGCTGCTCGATCGGGGTGCGGAGCCAAATGCTCGCGCCTCCCTGCGAACGCGCGTCCATGTAGAAGCGAGCACTCAGAAGCGTGAACGGCTGCTCGCGAATCAATGCTCCGGCGCCCTGAAGTCGGCCACGGTGAGCTGCAGGTAGCGTTCGCCGTTCCACGTGTCCTGCTCGACGGAGAACGCGAGGTCGATGGCGGCGCGGTGCTCCGCGACGAAGCGCTCGCGCTCCGAGGCGCGCCAGGCGATGCCGCGCAGGATGCGGCCCTCCTGCCGGAACGCCATCTTGAGGTGCCGATCCTTGATGAGCCGCGGACCGTCGACGATCTCGACGCCGCGCGCGCGAAAGACCGGCCGCGGGTTGCCCGCGCCGAACGGCGCGAGCGCGTCGAGCTCGGAGGCCACCTGCGCGCTGATCGATCGAAACGTCAGCGCCCCGTCGATCCAGAGCCGCGGCCGCAGATCGTCGGGCTGGAGGCAGCCGTCCGCGTAGGCGTTGACGCGCGCGCGCAGCTCGCGGATGCGCGATGCCTCGATCGTGAGCCCCGCAGCCTGGCGGTGGCCGCCGAACTTCGTCATCAGCCCGCTGCACGACTCGAGCGCCGCCAGCATGTCGAAGCGGGGAATGCTCCGGCACGATCCGTGCGCCGCGTCGCCGTCGATCGACAGCACGATCGCCGGCCGGTGAAAGGCGTCGACGAGCTTGGACGCCACGATGCCGATGACGCCGCGGTGCCAGCCGTCGCCGGCCACGACGAGCACGGCGCGGGAGCCGATATCGGGATCCGTCTCGACCGCGCGCCTGGCCTGCGCCACGATCTCCGCCTCCTCCTGCTGGCGCCGGACGTTCTCGGCGTCGAGCTGCTCGGCCAGCAGCCGCGCCTCCCCGGCCATCGCCTCATCCGACGCGAGCAGGAGCCGGGCCGCGAGGTCGGGCGTGCTCATCCGGCCGGCCGCGTTGACGCGCGGCCCGAGCACGAAGCCGATGTGGTAGCTGTCGATCGGCTTCCCCGTCAGCCCGCAGACGTCGAGCAGCGAGCGCAGGCCTACCTTGTGCGGCCCGGCCGAGAGCATGGCGAGCCCCAGCTTGGCGATGACGCGGTTCTCGCCGACGAGCGGCACGACGTCCGCCATGGTGCCGATGGCCGCGATCTTCACGAAGGCAGGGATCCACCGCGTTCGTCCAGCGCGATGGCAGAGCGCCTGCACCAGCTTCAGCGCCACGCCCACGCCCGCCAGGTTCTTGTCGGGATAGGCGCAATCCCGCCGCTTCGGGTTGATGACGGCCAGTGCGGGCGGCAGCTCGGCATCCGGCTCGTGGTGATCCGTGATGACGAGGTCCACGCCCAGAGACGAGGCGTGCCGCGCGGCGTCCGCGGCGCGGATGCCGCAGTCCACCGAGATCACCAGGCGGACCCCCTCGGCGTGCAGCCGGTCCAAGGCGGCCGGCTGCAGCCCAAAGCCGTCGCGAATCCGCTCGGGGATGAAGTGGACGACATCCGCGCCGAGCAGCTCCAGGGCACGGCGGAGGATGACGGTGGACGTGACGCCGTCGACGTCGTAGTCGCCGTGAATCGCCACGCGCTCGCCTCGCGCCATGGCCGCGAGGATGCGGTCCACCGCGGGCTGCATGTCGGTCAGCGCGAACGGGTCGTGCAGATCCTCGAGCGAGGGCGACAGGAACCGCTGTGCGGCCTCCAGCTCACCGAGGCCTCGGATGCAGAGCAGCCGCGCCGTGGTGGGCGATACGTGCAGCGCGGCTTCCAGGCGTGCCGCCGCCGCCGCGTCGCACGACAGCTCTTCCCAGACCGGCGCAGCCTTCATGACTCAGCGATTCCCACGCTGCCCATGGCGCGAAACTTCTGGTACCGGGCCTCGAGACGCGTGACCGAGTCCAGCGCGCCGACCGAGGACAGGGCGCGCTGGAGGGGGCCGTCGAGGAGCGCCGCCGCCAGCTCGTGGTTGGTATGCGCGCCGCCGGTCGGCTCGGGCACGATCTCGTCGATCACGCCGAAGCCGAGCAGATCCGGCGCCGTCAGCTTCAAGGCCTCGGCCGCCTGGACCTTCCGGCCGGAGTCGCGCCAGAGAATGGCGGCGCACCCCTCCGGCGGGATCACGCTGTAGATCGCGAACTCGTGCATCAGGATGCGATCGCCGATGGCGATGCCGAGCGCGCCGCCGCTGCCGCCCTCGCCGTGGACGACCACCACGATCGGCGTGTCCAGGGCGGCCATCTCGCGAAGGTTGTACGCAATGGCTTCGGAGATCCCCCGCTCCTCGGATTCGACGCCCGGATAGGCCGCGGGCGTATCGATGAACGCCACCACGGGCCGCCCGAACTTCTCGGCCAGCTTCAGCGCGCGCAGCGCCTTGCGATAGCCCTCCGGCTTCGCGTACCCGAAGTTCCGGTACACCTTCTGCTTCGTGTCGCCGCCGCTCCCCTTGTGGTGGCCCACCACGAGCACATGCTCGTCCTTGTAGCGCGCAAAGCCGGCCACGATCGCATGGTCGTCCGCGAACCGCCGGTCCCCGCTGATCTCGGTGAAGTCCGTGAACAGGCGGTCCACGTAGTCGAGCACCGTGGGGCGCTGGGGATGCCGCGCCACCAGCACCCGCTGCCACGGCGTGAGTCGCGCGTAGAGGTCTGCCCGGATCGACTCGATGCGCCGGTAGAGGCCCTCGATCGACTGCTGCCGCTCGGGCGTCTGCGGCAGCATCGAGAGCGCCTCGACTTCCTTCAGCAGAACGGCGATCGGCTCCTCGAACTCCAGTGTGTCAGGCGGCATGGACAGGGTAGGTCACTCTAGCGCAAGCTCACCGAGCCGGCGCCACAGATTTTTTCCACATCCGATACCAGCCGCTCGGAGGGGCGCACGCGGATCTGGGCGTCGACGTCGATGCGGACGCGGAGGTGGCGCTCGGGCTCCTGCAGCTCGATCGTGACCCGCCGGTCCCCGCGGTGCTGCATCAGCACGTCCCAGAGCCTGATGAACGTCTCGCGATCGTGCTGCGGCGCCGACAGCCGGATGGCCACCGCCGTCGCCAGCCGCTCGCGGACGGCCTCGATCGGGGCGATCTCCGCGCCCAAGAGCCGCGCCGACTCGTCGTCGCGCTGGCACCTCCCGCTCACGACCACCATCTGCCCTTCGTCGGCGAGGTACCCGTACTGCTTGAACGCGTCGGGGAAGACCACCACTTCGACGGTCCCGTCGGCGTCTTCGAGCATGAAGACGGCCATGCGGTCTCCCTTGCGCGTCTTCAGGGGCCGCAAGGCCGTCACGATGCCGCCGATCGTCACGTCCTCGGCGGCGGACGCCGCCGCGACATCCGCGGTGGACTTCGCCCCGTAGGCCCGCAGCTCCTCCGCGAAGCGATCGATCGGATGGCCGCTCCAGTAGAGGCCGAGGGCCTCCTTCTCGTACTGGAGCTGCTCGATGTCGGTCCAGGCGGGCGCCTCGCGCAGCGCCGCACCCGTCTGGCTCTCGTGTGGCGCGCCGCCGCCGAACAGATCCGCCTGCCCGAGGTCCTTGTCGCGCTGCGTGCGGGCTCCGTGCTCGCAGGCGGCGTCGATGGTGGCGAAGAGTCGCGCGCGAACCTCGCGCACGGATTCGTTCGTGGGGCGGACCCTGTCGGGTTCGCCAGGCGAGCCTGACGCCGGGGCCCCCACGGCGCCTGCGCCGTGGGGTGGCGCGGCTCGCCCCACAGCCAGTGCGTCGCACGCGCCCGCCTTCACCAGCGCCTCGAACACGCGCTTGTTGACCAGACGGAGATCGAGCGTCTCGCACAGCGCATGCAGCGAGGGGATCCGCCCGCCGAGCCGTGTCCTGACGTCGAGGATGGCCGTGATGGCGCCCTCGCCCAGCCCCTTGATCGCCGTGAGCCCGAAGCGGACGCCGCGTCCGGGCTCGACCGAGAACCGGAGCTCGCTCTGGTTGATGTCGGGCGGCAGCACGGGCACGTCGCGCTCGCGGCACTCGGCCAGGTAGACCGCCAGCTTGTCGGTGTTCTGCGCCTCGATGGTCAGCAGCGCCGCCGCGAAGTGCCAGGGGTAGTTCGCCTTCAGATACGCCGTCTGGTACGCCAGCAGCGCATACGCGGTGGAATGCGACTTGTTGAAGCCGTAGCCCGCGAAGTGCTCCATCAATTCGAAGATCTTCGCGGCCTTCCGTTCACTGATCCCCTTCTGCTTGGCGCCCGCCACGAACTGGTCGCGCTGCTGGGCCATGACGACGGGATCCTTCTTGCCCATGGCCTTGCGCAGGATGTCGGCCTGCCCCATCGTGAAGCCGCCCAGCGCCTGCGCGATGCGCATCACCTGTTCCTGGTAGACGATCACGCCGTACGTCTCCGAGAGGATCGGCTCGAGGTGCGGCAGCTCGTAATGGATCTCGGTGCGTCCCTGTTTGCGGGCGACCCAGTCGTCCACCATGCCGCTCTTGAGCGGTCCGGGACGATACAGCGCGTTGAGCGCGATGAGATCGTCGAGGCGCTCGGGCTTCGCGCGGCGGAGCAGATCGCGCATCCCGGAGCTCTCGAACTGGAAGATGCCGTAGGTCTGGCCGTCCGCGAAGATCGTGTACGTCTTCGGGTCGTCGAGCGGCACGTTGTCGATGTCGAGCTCCACCCCTTCGGTGCGCTTGATCTCCGTGAGCGCGTCCCGGATGAGCGTAAGCGTGCTCAAGCCCAGGAAGTCCATCTTCAGGAGGCCGACCCGGTCGACCTCCTTCATGGTCCACTGCGTGGTGATCTCGTCGCGCGCCCCCTTGTAGAGCGGGGCGTAGTCGGTGATCGGCCCGGGCGCGATCACGACGCCCGCCGCGTGCACCGACGCATGGCGCGAGAGCCCCTCGAGGCGGCGGCCGACGTCGAGCACCTCCTTGACCTTCGCGTCCCTGGCCGCCATCTCCTTCAAGTAGGGGCTCTCGGCGAGCGCCTTGTCGAGCGTCATGTCGAGCGCCGCCGGAATCTGCTTCGCGATCCGGTCGACGTCCGCGTACGGCATGTCGAGCGCGCGCCCGACGTCGCGCACCACGGCCTTGGCCTTCATGGTTCCGAACGTGATGATCTGCGCCACGTTCTCGCGGCCGTACTTCCGCGTCACGTACTCGATCACCTCCCCGCGCCGCCGCTCGCAGAAGTCGACGTCGATGTCGGGCAGCGACACCCGCTCGGGGTTGAGGAAGCGCTCGAAGATCAGCTCGAAGTCGAGCGGGTCGACGTCGGTGATGCGCAGGCACCAGGCGACGAGCGATCCGGCCGCCGATCCGCGGCCGGGCCCGACGGGGATGCCCGCCTCGCGCGCGTACCGGATGAAGTCCCAGACGATCAGGAAGTAGCCGGGGTACCCCATCCCCTTGATCATCTCGATCTCGTACTCGAGGCGGCGCTCGTACTCGTCGACGGTGTGGCGGAGGCGCCCCTCGGCGGCGAGCTGTCGAAGCCGCGGCAGGCGCTCCGCGAACCCCGTGCGGACGACGTGCTCGAAGTACTGATCGAGCGTGTGGCCCGCCGGCACCTCGAACGAGGGCAGATGATTCTGTCCCTGCGGAATGACGACGTGGCAGCGCTCGGCGACGAGCAGCGTGTTCCGCAGCGCCTCGGGATGGTCCTGGAAGACGGCCGCCATCTGATCGGCCGTCTTCAGGAAGAACTGGTCGCCGTGGTACCGCAGGCGCTGCGCGTCGTTGACGGTCTTGCCCGTGCCGATGCACAGCAGGATGTCGTGCGGCTGGGCGTCGCCCTGCTTCAGGTAATGGACATCGTTGGTGGCCACGATCGGCAGGCGCAGCTCGCGCGCCAGCGGCAGCAGCCCGCGGTTCACGATCGTCTGCTCCTCGAGGCCCTGGTACTGCATCTCGAGGAAGAAGTTGTCCGGGCCGAGGATGTCGCGGAGGCGCGCCGCCGCCTCGAGGGCGGCGCGGGCCTGATCCGCCTTGAGCGCGCTGGCCACCTCGCCCTTGAGGCAGCTGCTGAGGCCGATCAGGCCCTTGGCGTGCTGCGCGAGCAGATCCTTGTCGATCCGGGGACGGTAGTAGAAGCCCTCGGTGTAGCCGGCCGACACCAGCTTGATGAGATTCCGGTATCCCTGGTCGGTCTCGGCCAGCAGCACCAGGTGGTTCGTCTCGCTCTGCGGGCCGGTCTTCTCAAACCGGCTGCCCGACGCGACGTACACCTCGCAGCCGAGGATGGGCTTCAGGCCGCGCTCGCGGGCGTGGTCGTGGAACACGACCGAGGAGAACATGTTGCCGTGCTCGGTGACCGCGAGCGCGGGCATCTTCAGCCGGACCGCCTCGTCCAGCAGCTCGTCGATCCGGCACGCGCCGTCGAGCAGCGAGTACTCCGTGTGGAGGTGGAGGTGAACGAACTCGTTCTTCATTCCCACTCGATCGTCGAGGGAGGCTTGGACGAGATGTCGTACACCACCCGGTTGATCCCCCGCACCTCGTTGACGATCCGCGAGGAGATGGCGGCCAGCAGCTCGTGCGGCAGCCGCGCCCAGTCGGCCGTCATGCCGTCCAGGCTCTCGACGGCCCGGACGGCGACCGTGTACTCGTAGGTGCGCGCGTCGCCCATCACGCCGACGCTCGAGACGGGCAACAAGACCGCGAACGAATGCCACAGGCGCGTGTAGAGCCCCGCCGCGCGCACTTCCTCGAGCACGATGGCGTCGGCCTCGCGCACCATCCGCAAGCGTTCCTCCGTCACCTCGCCGACAATCCGCACGGCCAGCCCCGGGCCCGGAAACGGCTGGCGACTCACGATCTCCTCCTCCAGCCCCAGTTCCCTGCCGACGGCCCGGACTTCGTCCTTGAAC
>JACQTK010000205.1 GCA_016210845.1 Acidobacteriota bacterium
ATCCTGTGCTTTCCCCGCCTCGAGACCGGCCAGGCCCCGGCGTGCTTCCACTCGTGCGTCGGGCGGATTCGCTACCTCGGGGTGCTGCTCTACGATGCCGGCCGCATCGAAGAGGTCGCGTCGCGGCCGGTCGAGGAGCTCGTCGAGGCGCAGCGCTCCCTGATCCTCGATCCCCGCGACCCGGCCGTCGTCGCCGCCGCGCGCCGGTCGGGCGTGCACGATTCGGTGATCGAGGCCGCGCAACGCTCGCCGGTCTACCGGTTCGTCAAGGAGTGGAAGGTCGCGCTGCCGCCGCACATCGAGTTCCGCACGCTGCCCAGCCTCTTCTACGTGCCGCCGATGTCGCCGGTCATGGCGAGCCGCACGCACGGCGCGATCGAGCACGTGTCGGACAGGCTGTTCCACGATATCGACGACGCCCGGGTGCCGAGGCAGTTCCTGGCGAATCTCTTCGGCGCGGGGCACGATGAGCCCGTGCGCTACGCGCTGCGCAAGCAGAAAGCGGTTCGGTGGCACCGCCGGGCGGTGACGGTGGGCGACGTCGACCGTGACCTCGCCGACCGCATGCTCCGCGACGCCGACTGCAGTCCCGAGGAAGCCGAGGACATCTATCGACTCACCTCGCTGTGCACGTTCGAGGACCGGTTCGTGATCCCGCCGGCCCACCGCGAAGAGGCGCTGGAGATGCTCGAGGAGCCGTATGAGCACCGGCAGTCCGCCGGGTTCGGCTTCCTGGCCGGGCCGCGGAGGGGGTTGTGACGGCCTCCGCCCGGGCCTGCGACGCCACGGCGTTCGAGGCGCTGGCGGCGCTGCTCGCGTATCCGCGGCCCGACTACCGAGCGCGCCTGGCGGCCTGCCGCGAGGCGCTCCGCACGGGCGGGGCCGACGCGATCGGCCATCTCGAGGCCTTCGCGTCGCGCGTCGACGGATTGACGCTCGAACAACTGCAGGAGCGGTTCACGGGCACGTTCGACCTGAACCCCGCCTGTACGCTCGACGTCGGCTGGCACCTGTTCGGCGAGCAGTACGAGCGCGGCGCCTTTCTCGTGGAGATGCGAGAGGCGCTGCGCGCGCACGGCGTTCCCGAGTCGGTGGAGCTGGCCGACCATCTCACGCACCTCCTCATGCTGCTCGGACGCCTGGACGGCGCGCGCGCCGCCGACCTCGCGAGTCGCGCCCTCGAGCCGGCGCTCGAGCGCGTCCTCTCGTCGCTCGCAGGGACCGGCAACCCCTTTGAGCCGCTGCTGCGCGCGACCTCGGTCATGGTCGCGCATGCGGGGACCCCGTCGTCATGAACCTCCAGTCGTACTTCGACCCGCTGCTGTTCGCGGTCCTGCCGTACGTGAGCATGGTCGTCTTCCTGTTGGGGACGATCGTGCGCTACCGGATCCAAAGCTTCTCGTACTCGAGCCTGTCCTCGCAGTTCCTCGAGAACCGGCGCCACTTCTGGGGGTGTGTGCCATTTCACTACGGCATCCTCGTCGTGCTCGCGGGCCATGTCGTGGCCTTCCTGATGCCTCGACAGCTGCTGTGGTGGAACCAGGTCCCCGCGCGCCTGTACGTGCTCGAGGTGTCGGCCCTCGCCTTCGGCCTGCTCTGCACGGCCGGTCTGTTCCTCATCGTGGCGCGCCGCCTGCAGGATCCGAAAGTCAAGGTCGTCACGAGTCCGGCCGACTGGATCGTCTATGTGCTGCTCCTCGTGGAGGTCCTGAGCGGCGTGCACGTCGCCCTCCTCCATCCGTGGGGTTCGTCCTGGTTCGCGGCGGCCGTGACGCCCTACCTCCGGTCGCTCGTCACATTGACCCCGGATACCGCCGCCGTGGCCATGATGCCGTCCCTGGTCAAACTGCACATCGTCAACGCGTACCTGCTCATCGGGTTCGTCCCGTTCAGCCGCCTCGTTCACGTTCTGGTGGTGCCGAACCCGTACCTGTGGCGGAAGCCGCAGGTCGTGCGCTGGTACCGGGCGCCCGCCGCGGGACGATGAGCGACGGCAGGAGTCGATGGCCGCCTCAGGACGTGCTGGCGATGTCGTCGGGTTCCCAGTGCTCGCAGGCCGCGCAGGCGTCTTCGGTCACGGAACGGGGGCCGTCGAATCTTCGCACGCAGAGCCAGAGATTGTCCGGTTCCTCCCGCTCGCGCATCTCGAAGAACTGCGCTCCGGGCCTGCTCCAGCGACAGTTCCAGACGTGACGGCCGTTCCCTGGGGTCTGCAGCATACCGGCCTCCGTGCCGCCAGAGGCGGTGGCCCGATGCGATGAGGGCGGCCCCGTTCGGGGCCGCCCCAGGCCTTCACGGCCCGCCCTGAGTTGGAATGAGGCGTATCGATCGAAACGCCTCTACTGGGCGCTGAACTGCCCCCACGGGATCAGCCGGCCGAAATAGACCACGCCGATCCACGAAACCAGCGACGCCCCCGCGATGACCTTGGCGAGAGGCGGGGCATCGTCTCCAGGGCCGAGATCGTCGACCGCCTTGGACATCCCGGTCTTGTAGAACGCGAAGAGGTTCAACCCGGCCAGGCCCAGGAACACCAGCTTCCACTGGAGGAAGACGTCGTTGATCAAGACTTCATAGGGATGGATCGAGATATTCGCCCGCACGCCGAAGACGAACGCGAGTCCGCTCGACACCGCCAGGACGAACCCGAACACGCCCCAGGGCAGCAGCTTCCGCAAGGGCGCCACCGGCAGCCCTTTGGCGAGTCCCAGCAGGCGCAGGTCGAAGAACCCCACGATCCCCAGCAGCAGAGTCAGCCCGACGAAATGCGCCGTCTCCATCAGCGGCCAGCCCCAGGCATAGCTGCGAAAGAACTCTACCACCACCGGCCAATCGAGTATGTATCTGAGAACGGATTCCAACATGAGGCTCCCCCTTCTCCGGGTCCCGGAGACGCGTCACACGGCTTTGTGCACCGAGCTTCTCGAGCTCACTGGATGGGCGGGACGCATCAGTCGGCTGACGACCCACACGCCGGCCAGCAAGACGATCGTCGTGACCAGAACCGCTCCCGCCGTCTCCCATCCAATGAACGGCGCATAGGCCGTGACCCGGCCGGCCGTCGTCGCCACCAGCCAGAGCACGAGCATCGTCGCCGCCTGAACGCGGCCCTTGTGCGAGACCGCGACCGTCGTCGCCCCGGCCCGGGCGAACACTTCCGCCCGCAGCGACCACATGAGCACGAGCGCGCCGACGATCGCGGCCATCTTGATGTAGAAGGCCGGCATCGTCAGGAACGTTCGCGCGTCGATGAGGATGAGCAGCAAACCGCTCAAGGCACTGACCCACAAGCCCGCGTGCACGACGGAGAACAGGCCATTCATGGGCCCCAGCGGCAGGTCGCGAGCGACCCCGAGGCATCGCAGTGCCAAGGCGCTGGAACTGCCCACCAGGAAGGCCATGCCGAAGGTGTGGAAAGCGAGGAGCGTGGGATAGGCGAGAACCGAAGGCGATTCTCGCAACCACGTCATGAGGCCACTATTCTCGATCGAAGCAAGGAAATCCACGGCGCGCTCTCCTTCCGTCGTGTGGACCGCTATGCGGCCCCAAACGAGAATTTTGTGCTCGTTTGCCGGTCCGCATAGCGGTTCTCGGCGCGCGGAGCGCGCCAAACAGATACTGGCAGCCAGCCAAGGGGCGGAGCCCCTTGGCTGGTTCGTTGAGACTCCGATGGGCTGCAATCGTCATACCGCCAGCCGGCCTCCTGAGCCGGTTCGCGCGTCCCTGCTTGCACGTCGCAACAATCCCCCGGTCCCCGCTTGCACGTCGCAACAATCCCCCCCGGGATCGGCCTCGCTCCTCGGTGATACTCCGCAGGATCGACCTTGGACCGACGTGGTGAGCGCGACGCCCTGCTTGCGCGAGGCGCGGAAACATTCGCAGCAGCCGTGAACTTTTTCAGCGGCTCACCGACGGCCGGCGGGAACGCCTGACGTCCGCGGCCTACGGCTCCTCGAGTGTCGAGGTGTCGCCTTCGGGCAGCCCCAGCTCGCGCGCCTTCAACAGCCGGCGCATGATCTTCCCGGAGCGTGTCTTCGGAACGTCCGTGAGAAAGGCGAGCTCCCTTGGCGCGACCGCCGCGTCGAGGCGCGTCTGCGCGAAGGCGAGCAACTCCCGCCGCAGCGTGTCGGTGCCATGGAAGCCCGGTCTGAGCTCGACGAACGCCTTGACGACTTCGCCCTGGACGGGATCGGGCTTGGCAATCACACCCGCTTCCGCGACGGCCGAATGCTCGAGCAGCACACGCTCGACCTCGAAGGCGCCGATGAGATTCCCCGCCGATGAGATGACGTCATCGGCCCGCCCTACGAACCAGAAGTAGCCGTCCTCGTCGCGGCGTGCAAGATCTCCGGTGAGGTAGTACCCGCCGGCGAAGCACTTCGCGTAGCGTTCGGGCTCGTACAGGTAGCCGCGGAACATCGAGGGCCAACCGGGACGGAGCGCCAGCTCCCCTCGCGCATCGGGGGTGTCGACGGTCACGACCTCCCCATCCGGGGTACGTCGCACGATGGCTGCTTCCACTCCGGGGACGGGTCGGCCCATGGATCCCGGGCGGATGTCCATCGAGGTGAAGTTCGCGATCATGATGCCGCCCGTCTCGGTCTGCCACCAGTGGTCGTGGAATGGCTGCCCGAAGGCGTCCTGTCCCCAGACGACCGCCTCGGGCGTGAGCGGCTCGCCCATGCCGGCGAGGAAGCGAAGGCTGGCGAGGTCGTGCCCTCCAGCCGCGCCCGCTCGTAGAAGCCTGCGGACCTCCGTCGGCGCGGCGCAACAGACCGTGATCCCCTCCTCCGCGACGATCCGGGACCAGCGTTGAGCATCGAAGTTGGCCTCGTCGACGATGTTGGTGAGGCCGTGGACGAGCGGCGCAATGATGCCGTAGGAGGTGCCGGTGACCCATCCCGGGTCCGCGGTGCACCAGAAGCGATCCTCGGGGTGGAGATCCAGGGCGTACCGGGCCGTCACGTCGTGCGCGACGACGGCATCGTGCACGTGCAGCGTCCCCTTCGGCCGGCCGGTGGTCCCGCTCGTGAAGTGCAGCAACGCCACATCCTCGGGATCGGTCGGCCCGATGGTGAACGCGTCCGACATCGCGGTGAGCAACGTCTCGAGATCACAGGTTCCCGGCGGCGCCGGCTGGTCGCTCTCGCGCACGAGCAGCACGTGCTCGAGGTACGGAAGGTGTGCCCGCAGGGGCTGCACCTTGCGCCGGTACAGGCTGTCGGTGGTGAGGAGCGCGCGCGCCCGGGCGATCTGCAACCGCGCCAGCACGGGTTCCGGTTCGAGGGCCGGCGACAGCGGGCAGGAGATCGCACGCTGCTTGAGCGTTCCCAGCACGGCAACGTAGAGCTGTGGGATGGGCCCGGCGAGCGTCGCAACGACGTCACCCTTCCGCACGCCGAGGCGCTCCAACGCGTTTGCAAACCTGTTGGTGTGCCGGCAAAGCGCGGCATACGTCAGATCGCGCCGCTCACCTGTCGGCCCGACACAGCGCAGCGCCACGCGAGCCGCCCTCAGGCTGCTGGTGTGCCGATCGACGGCCTCGTGCGCGATGTTGAGGCCGCGCCCACCCGGGAGCCCGTCGAGGCGCCGCCGCGCGTCATCCCATGAGAACGCCTGCCGCGCGGTGACATAGTCCTGGAGATTCGGCGACACGAGCCACGATCCTGGCCGCTTGACGAGTGTCTCCCGAGGGGGGCGTGCGCCTATCGTTGCGTCTAGCACGTTCCGCCCGTGTGGAATTGCGCAGGCTCGACCGGCCAGCGACATGCATCGGCCATGCCGCGGTCGCGTGCCCGGGAGGCCGGCTGTGAGGACATTCACGGCCTGCCGCGCGCGAGGTCCGATTCCGCCGACGCGAATAAAATCAGTGCGCGGGCGAACAATTCCGCGCTCGCCACGGGGCGATCAGCCCAGGGCGTTGTCGAGCGACATCATGACGGCAAAGCCGCCGATGAAGCCGAGGGTGGCGACATCCGTCGTGCCCGATCGAACCGTTTCCGGAATCAACTCCTCGACCACGACGTAGAGCATGGCGCCTGCTGCCGCCGCCATGCCGTACGGCAGGAACGCGGACGAGGCGAGCACCAGCACGGCGCCAAGCACGCCGGCAAACGGCTCGACCGCGGCCGAGAGCTGGCCCCAGAAGAACGCTCGCCCGCGCGTCATGCCCGCGCGCCGCAACGGAAGGGCAATCGCCAATCCCTCTGGGATGTTCTGCAGCCCGATCCCCACAGCCAACGCCGTCGCCGCGCCGAGCTCGCCGCCGCCAAAGCTGACGCCCACCGCCATGCCCTCGGGAAAGTTGTGGAGGGTCATCGCCAGCATCAGGAGTGTCGGCCGCCGCCACGTCACCCGCGGCCCTTCCACCCTGGCTTCGTCTGGAAACTCCGGATGGAGGTGGGGCAGCAGTTGATCCGCGAGGGAGAAGAACGCGGCTCCGGCCAGCAGGCCAATCGCCGCCGCCGGCACGCCGCCAGACGCAATGGCCGGGACCAGCAACGACCAGCAGGAAGCCGCCACCATGACGCCACCGGCGAATCCCATCATCGCGTCCATCAAGCGACGCGGTGCCGAGCGGAAGAACAGCACCGGGAGTGTTCCGAGAGCCGTCAGTGCGTAGGTACCAATCGTGGCCACGAGCGCCTGCAGCACTGGGCTGGACGTACCGAACCAGTCGGGCATGTCGACGGCTCCACCTCCGTGGAAATCTCCGCGCCGGGCGGACGAGACGAGGGAGAGAGGCAGGCAAGCAGGCTGCCACCCGCGTGGATCGGTCCGCGTGCGGATCGGACCGCGGAACAACACTCACCGACCGCAAACAATTCCCCACTCAGATTGGCGGCACGCGCGTGCGCCACTCACGATCGGGCGATGCGACCGCCGGAAGTGCGGTACGGACCTTGCTCGACCGTGCGGCGAAGTCTTGCCTTGGAGCAGCTCATGAAACTGACTTTCGGAACGGCGTTCGCTCTGACCATAGTGGCTGCAGTCACCGTCATCGCGCTCGCGGCGCCCGCCTCGAAGGCGGCACCGATTCAAGCCGGCGATGTCTGCCATCGATGTGCGCGCGTCATCACGGACCAGTCGCTGGCTGCCGAAGGGATTGCGGCCTCCGACGGGGCGGTTCGGAAATTCCGCACGGTGGCCTGCATGCTGGCCTACCTGACCGAATCGGGTGAGAAGCTCGACATCCTTGTCACCGACCTCGCGTCGGGACGGCTGACGCAGGCGCGGTGGGCGAGCTTTGTCCGGACGACGGTCGATCGGCGCACGGGTGCCGAAGATTACGTGGCCTTCGGGGAGCAAGGCGCCGCACGGCAGTTTGCGCGTGCACAAGACGCGAGTCCGATGAGCTGGACCGCGATGCGGGACGCGGAACGGCGGGATTCACTGGCCACCGATCTGCGCGACTTGGGCCTCGTGCCCTGATCGTCCCCAAATCCTGCTCCGCGCTCCCGATG
>JACQTK010000217.1 GCA_016210845.1 Acidobacteriota bacterium
CTCTACAGGTGGGAGGGAGGGTCCTCCTGTAGAGCGCACGCTTCAGCGTGCGCGATCGGAGATCGGCATCAAGAGGCGCGCGGCCTTTACCGATTGAGAAAGCGCGGGCGATCTGCGCGCGCGGCGATGCGCGCCGCCAGCTCGAGGGCGAGCGTGGCCACTCGCGCGGTGCCTGGCGCATCGATGCGGCTCCAGTCGTCGCTCGGGCGGTGATAGTCGTCGTGGAAGCCTGTGAAGAGGTGCAGCGACGGCACGTTCTTGTCGACGAACGACGAGTCGTCGCTGCGGCCGGCGCCCGGGCCGCCGCGGCGCACCTCGATGCCGCCGGCCGCCTTGGCCGCGGCGTCGACGTCGGCGGCGAGCGACGGCGCCTCGTTGAGGCCGGCCACCTCCACCCTGCCATTGGACCGTCCCACCATGTCGAGGTTGATCATCGCCACGGTATTCGCGATGGACATCGCGGGATTGGCCGCGTAGTGCGCGGATCCGAAGAGGCCGCGCTCCTCGCCCGCGAACGCCACGAACACGAGCGAGCGCGGGAAGCGCGAGGGGTCGGCGGCGCCCGCGCGCGCGATCTCGATCAGCGCGGCCACGCCAGACGCGTTGTCGTCGGCGCCGTTGTGGATCTCCCCGGTCTGTTCGGGACTGCTGGAGTAGCGGCCGCCCAGGCCGACATGGTCGTAATGTGCTCCCAGGACGACAGCCTCGCCAGCCCGCGAGGCATCCGAGCCTGGCAGGATGCCGACGACGTTCCGGACGGTCCGGCGCTTGAGGGAGAGAACCTCGGTGTACTCGATCGTGGCGCCCGTGAGCGCGCGCGAGCGCGGCACGAGATCGCGATCGATTTCCGCCGCGACGCCGTCGAGATCCCACGCCTGCAGAAGCGGCTGCATCTGGGCCCGCGCCACGCGCAGCACCGGAATACCGTGATCGTCGGCGTCGGCCTCGATGGTGAAAAGCGCATAGTCGGCCTGATCGATCCGATGCGTGGGGTCCGAGACCACCAGGAGCGCACGCGCGCCTCGGGTGCGCGCGGCCTGTGCCTTGGCGTAGAGCGTGGTTTCCCGCAGCGGCTGCGCGCCGTTCAGGCGGCTGTCGCGGCGGTTCTCCTGCGGCTCGTGGGAGAAGATCAGCACGGCCTTGCCCGCGACGTCGAGACCGGCGTAATCGTCGTATCGGGCTGACGGCGCCGAGATCCCGTAGCCAGCGAAGACCAGCGGGACGTCCTTCAGGTCGACAGACGGCCTGTCTGGCGAATCGCTCGGTGCGACAGAGAGCGGATAGTACGAGGTTCCGAGCGAAAGACGCACGTCTCGGCCATGGGCGCGCACTGCGAGCGCGTTGCCGCGGCCCACGTCGAGCCCCGCAATCAACTCGAAGGGCTGGAACCAGCCGTCGTCGCGGCCCCCTGGGCGCAGCCCCGCCGCCTTGAACTGCGCGGCGATGTAGTCGCCCGCGCGCTCGAGGCCTTCGCTGCCATTGGCGCGCCCGCGCAGCTCGTCTGCCGCCAGGACCTTGATGTGGCCGAGCAGCGCGTCGGCCGCGATGGGCGGGGTGGCCGCGACAGCCAGGCCGGCCAGGAGCAGCGACAGCACGGCGACATGCGAGAGCCTTCGCATCCCCCGATCGTATCTCATGCGCCCAGCGCGGTTTCGAGCAGCACGCGCTCGCGCGGGTTGAGCGCGGGGACGCGGACGTGCGCGACGCCACGCGGTCCGAGCAGGGCCGGAAGCGCGCCCACCCGGTTTCTGATGCCCATCTCACCGCCGAGCGGCGTGAGGACGCTGAACGAGCGCCGTGAGGCGCGCAGCACCGCGTCGGTCACCCGTGCGGCAGCGGCGCCGAGCACGTAGGGACCGGGCGGCCACAGCCGCGCGGCGCGCGCCTCGACGCGCGCGAGCTGGACCTGCGACAGCACGCGCTCCAGGCCGTAGCCGCCGATGGCGGCCTCGCTCCATGGCACGACGAAGCCGCGCGGGGGCGTACCGAGGACCGCGACCGTGATCTCTGCTGGCGAACACCGCGCCTCCATGGCCACGATGGCCGCGACGGCCGAGGCCAGCGCCTCGGGGGCCGAGCCGATGAGCCGCTCGCGCGGCACCCGTGCCTCGCGCCACGCGAGGGCGATCAGATCCGCCTGCTGCGCGCCGGCAAACACGATCGGGACGTCCGCCAGCGCGGAGGCCAGGCCCGTCAACAGCGCCAGCCCCTCTTCTCCCTGCCATTCGACCGGCGTCTGCCCGGCGCGATCGGCCACGATGCAGACGGCGCAGCCCGTTGCGCGGCTGATGTCGCTGGTGCCTTCGAGACGCGTGTGCGCGCCGGTGATGGCGCCCGCTTGGAGGATGTCGAGCGCCTTGCCTTCCGCCACGCCAGCCGCCGCGTCGACGAGCAGCACGCGGCGGGCGCACTCGCGTGCGGCCAGGGCCTGCGCGGTTGCGCCGCCGAGATCGCCGGCGCCGATCACTGCGACCGTGGGAATCATGAGAGACGATCTGAAGCGCCTCGTGCCTGGTGCTTGGTGGCTGCGCGGACCCTCCAAGCGCTACCACGCACCAACCCCCAACTCCCCCCAAGCACCAGGCACCAAGCACCAAGCACTGACAGCGGTTATTGTATAAGCCGATGACCGCCTTCGACGGGAAAGTCGCCATGGTCACCGGCGGCTCGCGGGGCATCGGGCTGGCCATTGCGCGCGCTCTCGTCGAGCGCGGTGTGCACGTGGCGATCACCGCCACCTCCGATGCCACCCTGCGTGCTGCGGCCGACGAACTGCGAGGCGCGGTCCGTGGAGCCGGCGTGCTGCCTCTCCGGGCCGACGTGCGGCAGCCGGACGAGATCGGGCGGGTCATGCACGCCGCCGTGGAGCGGTTTGGGGGCCTCGACGTGCTCGTCAACAACGCGGGCGTGGGGGTGTTCCGGCCGGTGGCGGACATGACGCTCGACCAGTGGCGTCAGGTCATCGATACGAACCTGACGGGCGTCTTCTCCTGCTGCCGTGCGGCGCTGCCGTGGTTGCGCAGGCGGGGCGGCGGCTGGATCATCAACATCAGCAGCCTGTCGGGCACCAACCCGTTTCCGGACGCGGCCGCCTATTGCGCGTCGAAGGCGGGGCTCGACGCGTTCAGCGAGGCGCTCATGCAGGAGGTCAGGCACGAGGGGATCCGTGTGGCGTGCGTCGCGCCTGGTTCCGTGCGCACCGACTTCAATGGCCCAGCGTCGGGCGACGATTGGAAGCTGGCGCCCGCGGACGTCGCCCAGGTGGTCGTCGATCTGATCGCCCACCCCGCGCGCAGCCTGCCGAGCCGCGTCGAGATCCGGCCGTCGAAGCCCCCGAGGAAGCACTAACGAGGCCCTGCCTCAGACCGTCGAGCATGTTGCGTAAGGCCGACCACCGAAGCCCGGTCTGAGGCAGGGCCTCGTTAGAAAAAGAGGAGCCCCGGGAGCATGGCAGGGCTTGCGCCCTGCGCCTAAGTGATAGAC
>JACQTK010000207.1 GCA_016210845.1 Acidobacteriota bacterium
CACCCGCCTTGTGAGTATCGGATCCGATGACAGATGGCGTCGCCAGGCGCGGCGGCGAGCGCCGCCATCACCGCGGGCAGCTCCTCGAAGGGACTCTCCCGCGTAATCAACGCGTCGAGGGAGCTGTCGGCCAGCAGCTTCAGCACCAGCTGCATCCGTCGTCTCGAGTCCCATCGCGCGCGCTGCGCCGGCGCGAGGCTGCCGACCTGCGACGACACGATGGTCAGCCGTTTGGCATGAAAGGGCCCGCCAAGCGGCAGTGAGACTGCCTCATCCCCGAACCAGCTCAGCTCGACAATGCGCGCTTCGAACCCCGCGACGGTCAGCGCGAGATCGAGGCCGGCCCGGGAGCCGCTCGCGTGAATCACGACGTCGGCCTCCTGCGCCGCGCCCGTCGGCTCGGCGAAGCGAACACCGATGGCGCGTGCCGCCTCCGACCGGCGCGGGTTGAGGTCGACGAGCTCGACCTCACAGCCCACGATGCGGGCGGCCAGCCACGCCGCCAGACACCCGACCGCCCCCGCCCCGATGACCGTGATCCGGTCGCCGATGTGCGGGCGGGCGTCCCACAGCCCGTTGATCGCCGTCTCCAGATTGGCGGCGAGCACGGCACGCTCGGGCGGCACGCCGTCGGGCAGCGCGTAGACGGCGTCAGTCGGTACGACGTACCGCGTCTGATGAGGGTGAAGCACGAATACGATCCGATCCTGCAGGCCGCGCGGACCGCGCTCCACGCGGCCGACGCTCGAATACCCGTACTTGACCGGCGCCGGAAAATCGCCGGTCTGAAAGGGCGCGCGCATCCGCGCATACTCGCTGGGCGGCACGCGGCCGTTGAACACGAGCGCCTCCGTCCCGCGGCTGACGCCGCTGTACAGAGCGCGAACGAGGACCTCGCCGACCGAGGGGGGCCGCAGCGGCTCGCGGCGGATCTCGCCGCGGCCTGGCGCGATCACCCAGAACGCCTCGGCCTCTCGAGACATGCACGGAAGGATACACTGGGGTTCGCGCGTGGACGACACGTCCGCCATGGGCATGAGAGGTCTCCACACACGCCTCGTCGTCGCGGGCGCCCTCGGGTGCCTGAGCGTGGCGGGAGCGGGTCTCCTGGTGCGTCCGTGGCTCGAGGCCAGCGCCTGGTACGCGTGGAAGGCCGTGGCTGTTGCTGCGGCCATGACCGCCGTGGCCGTCGCTCTTGTCCGCGAGCACCCCTTCCCGCGCCTCGGGCCCGCAACCCGCGTGACGATCGTCCGGGCGATGCTCGTGGCCCTCCTGGCCGCGCTCGTCGGCGAGCCGGACTCGCAGCGCGTGGCCTGGGCCGCGGTGGCCACGGCCATCCTCGTCACCGTGCTCGACGGCGTGGACGGGTGGCTGGCGCGCCGCAGCGGAATGACCAGCGCGTTCGGCGGCCGCATCGACATGGAGACCGACGCGCTGCTGGTCATGGTGTTGTCGCTGCTCGTCTGGCAGCACGGCAAGGCGGGCGGCTGGATCCTGATCGGCGGGCTGCTGCGGTACGCGTTCGTCGCTGCCGGATGGGGGCTGCCCTGGATGGCAGGGCCGCTGACGCCGACGCGCCGCGCCAAGACGATCACCGTGTGCCATCTCGTCGGCCTGAACGTTGCCCTGGCACCGCTCGTCCGGCCGACATGTGCCGCCATGGCGGCAGGGGCGACACTGGCGGGACTCACATGGTCGTTTGCCGTTGACGTGGGGCGACTGTGGGGACAGCGTCACGTAGTAGGCAGTAGGCAGTAGGCAGTCGGCAGTCGGCAGTCGGCAGTCGGCAGCAAAAAACAAAAGGCGCCCCGAAGCGGCGCCCCTGTGAACTGCCTACTGCCTACCGCCTACTACGGATTATCCTTCCTCCTCGTACTCCTCTTCCTCCACGGGCAGGAACCGCGTCGGCGGGCGCAGCGCCTCGCGAAAGTCGTAAATCGGAAGGTCGCGGACGTGCAGCGGCATCACGCAGTGCGCGCCCTTGGCCTCGATGACGACCGTCACCGGGCTCCCCTCGACGCCTTC
>JACQTK010000208.1 GCA_016210845.1 Acidobacteriota bacterium
ACCAGGAACAGCTCGCAGCGCGCCGGGTCCCTTTCCTGGCAGTCGGCTAGTTTGCCGGGAAGGGAGGCGGAGTCGAGCGCTCCCTTGCGGCGCGTCAGGTCCCGCGCCTTGCGGGCGGCCTCACGGGCGCGGGCGGCCTCAATGGCTTTCTGGACCATCTTGCGCGCCACCGCGGGGTTCTTCTCGAAGGCCTCGCCCAGCTTCTCGTTGATGAAGGCCTCCACAAGTCCCTTGATGTCGCTGTTCAGCTTGCCTTTGGTCTGGCCTTCAAACTGCGGCTGCGGGAGCTTGACGCTGATGACGGCCACCAGCCCTTCGCGCACATCCTCACCCGACAGGTTTTCTTTGACGTCCTTAAACAGGCCCGCCGCCGAGGCGTAGTTGTTGATGGTGCGCGTCAGGGCCGAACGCAGGCCGGAAAGGTGCGCCCCGCCGTCCACGGTGTTGATGTTGTTGGCGAAGCTGAAAACGGTCTCCGTATAGGAGTCGTTGTATTGGAGAGCCACCTCGATCTGCACTTCGCCCAGAGCGCCGGCGCTGCGCGTGCCCTCGAAATAGAACGGTTTATCGCTGAGCACCGTCTTGCCCTTGCTGAGGTGCTTGACAAACTCGGCGATGCCGCCCTCATAGCAGAAGTCGTGTCCCTTGTCGCTGCGCTCGTCCCGGAGCGAAATCTTCAGGCCCTTGTTCAGGAAGGACAGCTCGCGCAGGCGCTGCGAAAGCGTGTCGAAGTTGAATTCAATGCTGTCAAAGATTTGGGTGTCGGGCATGAACGTGATCTTGGTTCCGCGCTTGTGGGTCTTGCCGGCCCGCCGCAGCGGGGCGTCCGGAACGCCTCTCTCATAGGATTGCTCCCAGGTGTATCCGTCGCGCCAGATCTCCATCTCCAGCCGTTCGCTCAGGGCGTTGACCACAGAGACGCCGACGCCGTGCAGACCGCCCGAGACCTTGTAGCTCTCGTTGTCGAACTTCCCGCCCGCGTGCAGCACCGTCAGCGCCACTTCGGCGGCCGACTTCCCGCTGGCGTGGCGATCGACCGGAATGCCGCGGCCGTTGTCCACGACCGTGATGGAGTTGTCGATGTGAATCGTGACGTTGATCTGGTTGCAGAACCCCGCGAGCGCCTCGTCTATGGAGTTGTCGACGACCTCGTACACGAGATGATGCAGCCCGGGCGCCCCGGTCGACCCGATGTACATCGCGGGGCGCTTGCGGACGGCCTCGAGGCCCTCGAGGACCTTGATCTTGTCCGCACCGTAGTCGTCAACTGAGCCGTTGCCATTCGGACCCGCCGCGATGGGGGATTCCGGCGTGAGGAGGGCTTCGGTCTGGTCCTGCTGCTCTGTGCGTTCCACTCGTGTCCTTGGTCTAGATTCGCATCGGCATGATCACGTAGGTGTAGTCGTACCCTTCCGCACCGACGGGCTTCATCACGGCCTGGCTGGCCTCGTCCTTCAACGACAGCACCACGAGGTCCGTCTCCACGACATTGAGGAAGTCCAGGACGTACTGCGCGTTGAAGGAGATCGTCAGCGGCACGCCGTTGTAATCGACCGGCAGCTCCTCGCGCGCCTCGCCGAACTCCGAGCTGCTCGACGTCACCTCCACCTTGTTCTTGCCGATCTCCAGCTTCACCGCGCGCGATCGTTCGTTGGACAGCAGCGCCACCCGCTTCACCGCGCTCGTGAGCCGCTCGCGCTCGAACTCGATCTGCTTGTCGTTGCCCTTCGGGATGACCCGTTCGTAGGCGGGAAACTGCCCGTCGATCATCCGCGAGATCAGCACCCGCCCTCCGACGTCGAAGAAGAGATGGTTCTCACCGCTCTCGAAGAGCACGTCGCCCTCGCCTTCCACGAGGAGCTTGCCGAGCTCGAGGAGGGTCTTCTTCGGCAGGATCACGCCCACTTCCTGCGGCACGCCGACGGCGTGCTTCACGTCGACCAGCGCCAGGCGATGGCCGTCGGTCGCCACCAGCGTCAGGCTGTCGGGCCGGAGCACGAACTTCGCGCCGTTGAGGAAATATCGCGTGTCCTCCCCGGTGATCGCGAACTGCGTCTTGGCGACCATCTCCTTCAACGCGCTGCGCGGCAGCGTCGCCCTGGCCTTGCCCGTCGCATCGGGCAGCGTAGGAAAGTCCTCGCGCGGCAGCGTCTGCATGCGCGAGTCGAAGCGATCGGCAGCCACCTTCACGCCGTTCTTGTCTTCCTCGATCCGGACGTCGGTCTCGGGCAGCGCCTTCACGATCTCGTACAGCTTCTTCGCGGGCAGCGTGAGCGATCCCCCCTTGCCGACCGCCGCCTGGCAGCGGCTGCGCAGCGCCACTTCGAGATCGGTGGCCAGCATGCGCATCTCGTCGCCCTTCGCCTCGATCAGCACGTTGGCGAGAATCGGAATCGTGTTCTTCCGCTCGACGATGCCCTGGAAAAGTTGCAGTTCTCGCAGAAGCTCATTCTTGCGGACAACGAGTTCCATAGGCGTGTGATGACCTCGACGCGGAGCGGGCTGCCCGCTGTTTACGGATCCTCTTAAGAGGAAGAGATGAGATAAGGAATTATAACGGAAAGAAGGGAGCGTGTAAAACAGGAAACGCAACTATAACCACTGGAGTATCAGTCACTTAACACGACCATGAAATTGTGGACTCGAGGGGGTGGATCCTCGTCGATCCTCCGCGGAATGTCGACCCTCCGAAACCCTCCACATGAGCTGCGGACCAGCGGCTGTGGACGCCTTCGGATTCAGCGGAAAGACTCGAGGAAGTTGCTGATGAGGCTGTTGAAATCGGCGTCGCGCTTTCGCAGCTCGTCGACCTTCTTGATCGAATGGATCACGGTCGAGTGGTGCTTGCCGCCGAAGCTCCGCCCGATCTCGGGCAGCGACGCGTGCGTCAGCGTCTTGCAGAGGTACATGGCGACCTGCCGGGGCATCGCGATCGACTTCGAGTTGTTGCGCGACTTCAGCTCGCCGACCTTGAGCTGGTAGTAGTCGGACACGAACTTCTGGATCGTCTCTATCGTGACCGCCCGTTCGTCCTGGTCGATCACGTTCTTCAGCACGTTGTGCGTCAGATCGAGCGAGATTTCGCGCCCGGTCAAGGAGGCGTAGGCAATCAGGCGGATCAGCGAGCCTTCGAGCTCTCGAATGTTCGATTTGATCCGTCCGGCGATGTACATGGCTACGCTGTCGGGAAGCGGCACGGCCTCCGCCTCTGCCTTTCGCTTCAGGATGGCCACCCTCGTCTCGATGTCCGGCGGCTGGATATCGGCAATCAGCCCCCATTCGAAGCGGGATCGCAGCCGTTCTTCCAGCGCGGGAATCTCATGCGGCGGATGATCGCTGCTCAGCACGATCTGTTTCTGCGCGTCGTAGAGCGCGTTGAACGTGTGAAAGAACTCGGTCTGCGTGCCTTCCTTGCCCGAGACGAACTGGACGTCGTCGACGAGCAGGACATCCACGGACCGATAGCGCTCGCGGAAATCGAGAATGCGGTCGTACCGAAGCGCGTTGATCATCTCGTTCATGAAGCGCTCGGAAGAGATGTACGTGAGCTTCAATGCAGGGTCGTGCTGCAGGACGTACTGACCGATGGCGTGCATCAAATGCGTCTTGCCGAGCCCCACACCGCCGTAGATGAACAGCGGGTTGTACGAGCGTGACGGCGCCTCCGCCACCGCGCGGCACGCCGCATGCGCAAACTGATTGGACGGCCCCACGATGAACGTGTCGAAGGAGTAGCGCAGGTTCAGCCCGCTCGAGAGCGGCCCGCCGATGAGCTCCCCTTCGGCGGGCGGCTCCGCAGGGGCGGACTCTTCAGCGGGCGACTGAGGCACCGCGGCGCCCTCGGCGACGAAGATCAGGGACACATCAGGGCGGCGCACCTCCGCGAGCGCTTCGGAGAGCACAACGGAGTAATGCTTGGTGAGCCACTCCTTGAAGAGCGGGTTCGGCACCCGGACCGTAATCGAAGCTCCCCCATCGGCCAGAAACGCCGTCGGCTTGAACCAGGTGTAGAAGCTGTGGCGGTTTACCTTGGTTTCGATTCTGGCGAGGATCTGGTCCCAGATGCTGGCGTCCATGGGGATATCGCTAGAAAAACCGTGCAAGTCTCGACTTTCGCCCCGCCGAACAGGGCAGTATGACGCTGATATGACAGCAACGTCACCGCCCGATTGCGGAAAATCGGGCATTGCGGCCCTTCGCCTCGCGAAAAGTGGCCGAAAAACGCGTGTTCTCACGAGAGCTGGTCCGTGAGCCCCCGCTTTTCCACAGTGTTTTCCACAGTTGTGGAAATCTTGGGGGAGAAACCGAACGTCGGACCCGTGAGTCGCCCGTCGCGCGTCCGCCGCAAACCCGCGACTGTAGCACAGCTCCCCAACTTCGTTGACACCCCGCGAGAGCCACGACTAGTATTGAAAGTTCCTCCATGAAGGGAAAGCGCACCTATCAGCCGAACACGCGTCGCCGTAAGAAGACGCACGGATTTCGGGTCAGAATGGCCACGAAGAACGGCCGGATCGTGCTGAAGCGCCGCCGGGCCAAGGGGCGGAAGCGTCTGACGGTGTCTGACGAGCGATAGCGCGCGCTACGAAGGAGCCGGCATGACCGGACAGGGGCTGGCGGCCCACGAGCGTATTCGCCGCAGACCCGACTTCGAGCGCGTCTACCGCGACGGCGCTCGAGTTCATGGCCGGTTCATGACGGTCTTCGTGCTTCCGAACGGCGGCGCTGGCGCGCGGCTCGGCGTGGCCGCCACACGAAAGCTCGGGTCGGCCGTCGCGCGCAATCGGGCGAAGCGCCTGGCGCGGGAGGTGTTCCGCCGGCATAAGGTTACCGCCGGCCTCGATATCGTCATCGTGCCGCGTCGGGAAATGCTCGATGTTCCGTTCGCCAGCCTCCAAGCCGACTACGACGCCGTTCTCGAACGCTCCGGCCGCGAAGGCCTCCGAGGGGGCCAGCGTCGCGGCCACGCTCGTCCTCGCGCTGCTTCACGGCTATAAGCTGCTTATTTCACCGCTATTTGCGGGGAGCTGTCGGTACTACCCCTCCTGTGCGGACTACATGAAGGAGGCGGTCGTCGAGCATGGCGCGGCGCGCGGCACCTGGCTGGGTCTGCGGCGCCTGAGCCGATGCCATCCCCTTGGAAGCCACGGGTTCGATCCGGTGCCGCCTGGCCGTGGCACTGCGCCGCCCTTCCCCCACTGATTCCATGGAACGCAGGGTTCTCATCGCCGTCGTCTTGTCCTTCCTGGTGCTGTATGCGTACCAGGCGCTGTTTGTCCCGCCCCCGCCCGAGCCGGCCGCCGACACCGCGCCGCCGCCGACCACACCTCCGCCAGCGGCCGCCCCGACGGGTGCTCCTCCTGTTGTTCGCGAGGCAGCTCCTGACACGCCGCCTCCCCAGGCCATCACGACCGAACGGGCCGAGCGGGAGGTTGTCGTGGAGACCGCCACCGTGGAGGCGACGCTGAGCAACCGCGGCGGGCGCGTGGTGCACTGGAAGCTCAAGGAATATCCCGACGAAGTGGGCAATCCCGTCGACCTCGTGCCCTCGGCGCTCCCAGCGGACCAGCCCACGCCGTTCCTGTTGGCGGCCGATACGGCGGAATTGACCGAGCGGCTCAACACGGCCCTCTACCGCGTGACCGGCGACACCGACGGCCGCGTCGACGCGCGCACGTCCGAGGCGACCGTCGTATTCGAGTTCGAGGATGCGTCCGGGCTGCGCGTCAGGAAGGAGCTACGGTTCGCCCCGCGCAATTACCTGGTCACCTTTTCCGTGTCGGCACGCCAGGGCGATCGGGAGCTCAACCCTGCCGTCCTCTGGGGGCCGGGCCTGAGCGACCTCGGCTCCACGTCCGTCGGCGGCAGCTTCTTCACGGGCAATTACAGCCAACCGCCCCAGGCTATCTACCACCGCGATGGAGACGTGGAGCGGATTGCCGCCACCAGCCTCTTCGAGCAGCCCGTCCACGAAGGCCAGTTTCGCTTTGCGGGCGTCGACGATCACTACTTCATTGCGACGGTGGTCAACCCGGGACAGGCGCGCCTCGAGTTCCGCCCTGTCGCGCTGCCTGGCACGGGTGAGACCACGCGCCAGCTCGTGGCCCAGACCCTCCGCTTCCCGCAGCCGCCGCAGAACGTGCAGTTCTTCTACGGCCCCAAGCAGTTCGACCTGCTGAGATCGGTCGACGCCGAGCTGGTCCGCGCCATCAACTTCGGCATCTTCGGATTTCTGGCCGTGCCGCTGCTCGGGGCGCTGCAATGGATCTATGCGTACGTCGCGAACTACGGGTGGTCGATCGTCATCCTCACCATCCTGATCAACATCGTCATCTTCCCGCTGCGCCACAAAAGCGTCGTGTCGATGCGCAAGATGCAGGCGCTGCAGCCGCAGATGAAGGCGATCCAGGAGCGCTACGCGGGGCTCAAGGCCACGGACCCCGCGCGGCAGAAGATGAACACCGAGATCATGAATCTCTACCGGGAGAAGGGCGTGAATCCCGCGAGCGGCTGCGTCCCGATGCTGCTGCAGTTCCCGGTCCTGCTCGCGTTCTATTCGATGCTGTCGCAGTCGATCGAGCTGCGCGGCGCCGAGTTTGGCTTGTGGATTACGGACCTCTCGAAGCCCGATCCCTACTTCATCGTCCCCGTGCTGATGGCCGTGACGATGTTCTGGCAGACGAGGATCACGCCGAGCACGGCCGATCCGGCGCAGCAGCGGATCATGATGCTGATGCCGCTGATGTTCACGGTGTTCTTCCTCTGGGCGCCGAGCGGCCTGGTCATCTACTGGTTCGTGAGCAACCTCTGGGCGATCGGCCAGCAGTACTTCACGAACTGGCTGATCGGCCCTCCCCTCGTACAAGCGGCTCGTCCCCCAGCGGAGCGGCGGCTCAAGAGCGTTGGCGCGGGCCAGACGAAGGACGCGGAAAAGCGATCGTAGGCAGCGGTATGTCACTGACAGCGCAGATCACCGGATTCGTGCAGGACGTCGTCAATGCGATGGGCATGTCGCTCACGGCGCGGGCGGAGGAGACGCCCGACGGCGCGCGCATCAATCTCGAAGGCGAGGACGGCGGCGCGCTGGTGCGCCGCGGAGGGGAAGGCCTGCAGGCCCTGCAGCATCTCGTCGCCACGGCGTTCAGGAAGCAGCTCGGCGACGACAACCGCGTGGTCATCGACTGCAACGGCTTCCGCAGGGACAAGGACGCGGAGCTGAAGCAGATGGCGCACTTCATGGCCGAGAAGGCGCGATCGACGGGCGTGCCTCAGGAAATGGGTCCGCTCAATCCGTACGAGAGGCGGATCGTGCATCTGGCGGTGGCCGAGGATCCGACCGTGACCTCCGAGAGTATCGGCGACGCCTTCATGAAAACGGTGATCATCTCGACGAAGAAGTAGATGGTTGCTGGCAGATGTTCTCCACAGACGATTCCATCGTCGCGATCGCGACGCCGCCCGGGCGCGGCGGGATTGGCGTGGTTCGCGTCAGCGGATCCTCGGCGCTCGAGATCGCGCGGCGTCTTCTCGAGTGCAGGACACCGCTCGAACCGCGACGCGCGACCTACACGCGCGCGCGCGGACTGGCGTCGAGCGCCACGGCGCCATGCGGAGACGTTCTCGACGAGGTCGTTGCCACGTACTTTCCCGCCCCGCACTCCTACACAGGTGAGCACGTAGTCGAGATCAGCGCGCACGGCAGCCCCGTCGTGCTCGAGGCGATCGTGCAGCGTGCCATCACGGCGGGCGCGCGGCTGGCGCGCCCTGGAGAGTTCACGCTTCGCGCGTTCCTGAACGGCAAGCGCGATCTCGTCCAGGCCGAGGCCGTGGGCGATCTGATCGCGGCGGCGACGCCGCTGCAGGCCCGCGTGGCCTTCGACCAGCTCGAGGGCACGCTCACCGCGCGGATTGCCGCGATCGACGCGCAGCTGTTCGACCTGATCGCGCGCCTGGAAGCATCGCTCGACTTTTCGGACGAGGGCTATCACTTCGTGGAGCCGGCCGAGGCGGCACGAGCCGCCGCCTGCGTGGCAGGACGCGTGAGCGAGCTGCTGTGCGACGGGCGGCGCGGGCGCATGATTCGGGAGGGCGCCACGGTGGTCGTCGCGGGCCGGACGAACGTTGGTAAGTCCAGTCTGTTCAATGTGTTAGCTGGCAACGAGCGGGCCATCGTCACGGATGTGGCGGGCACGACCCGCGACCTGGTGACGGAACGGATCGACTTCGACGGCCTCGCGCTCACGATTGTCGATACGGCCGGCTGGCGTGAGACGCGCGACGTCGTCGAGCGAGAGGGTGTCGAACGGGCGGTGCGGGCGCAGGAGGTGGCGGACCTGCTCCTGCTGGTCCTCGATCGAAGCGAGCCGCTCACGCGCGACGATGAGCGGCTGCTTGCGAGCACGAACGACCGCGCGCGGATCGTCGTGGTGAACAAGAGCGATTGTGCTGCCGCTACGGGCTTCTCGTGGCCCAATGACGACGGCGTCCTCGTGTCGGCGCGAACGGGCGCGGGCATCGCCGCCCTGCGACAGGCAATCCAGCGCGCGCTCACGGGGAGTGAGGCGCTGCGTGATACGGCCGCCATCTCGAATACGCGCCACATCGCGCTGCTCGAGGAGGCGCGCACGCGGCTGACCTCGGCGCAGCGCGCCGCGGAAACGGGACACACGCCCGAGGAGTTCGTGCTGGCCGATCTGCAGGCGGCGCGCGAGTGCTTCGACGAGGTGGTCGGCGCACGAACGCCTGACGATCTGCTGGAGCACATCTTCAGCACGTTCTGCATAGGCAAGTGATGCGGTTCGACGTGATCGTCATTGGCGCGGGGCACGCGGGCGTGGAAGCGGCGTACGCGGCGGCGCGTCTGGGCTGCAGTGTCGGGCTGTGCACGATGTCGCGCGACACGGTGGCGCACATGCCGTGCAACCCGGCCGTCGGCGGCACGGCGAAGGGGCATTTGGTGCGCGAGATCGACGCGCTCGGCGGGCTCATGGGGCGAGCCATCGACGCGACGGGCATCCAGTTCAAGCTCCTCAACCGCAGCCGCGGTCCGGCCGTGTGGTCGCCGAGAGCGCAGGCGGACAAGCGCCTCTATGCCGCGTGGGTGAGGGCCGCGCTCGATCGCGAACCGAACGTCACGTGGCACGTCGGCAAGGCGGGACGAATCCTCGTCGAGCACGAACGCGTGACGGGGCTCGCGATGGAGGAGGGCGAGGCCTATCGCTGCGGCGCGCTCGTGGTCACCACGGGGACCTTCCTCAACGGCTTGATGCATGTGGGGCCCGAGCAGCGGCCGGCCGGCCGCCACGGCGAGCCGCCGTCGCGCGAGCTGGCCGAATCGATCAAGTCGTGCGGGTTTCGAGCGGGACGACTCAAGACGGGCACTCCGCCGCGCCTTCACAAGGACAGCATCGATTTCGAGCGCGCCGTCGCGGCTGGCCTCTTCACCGAAGAATGCGGCGATGCGAGTCCGATTCCCTTCTCGTTCTCGACGACCCGCGCCTTGTGCAATCAGGTGCGGTGCTGGCTGCTGCACACCAACGATCGCGTGCGTGATCTGGTGTGTGCCAACATCGGCCGCAGCCCGCTGTACAACGGACGAATCCAGGGCATCGGCCCGCGGTATTGCCCGTCGCTCGAGGACAAGATCATGCGCTTCCCCGATCGGGAGCGGCATCAGATCTACCTCGAGCCCGAGGGGTTGGACGTCGATGAGATCTACGTCAACGGCTTCTCGATGTCGCTGCCGCGCGACGCGCAGGAGCAGATCGTGCGCGCGCTTCCGGGCCTCGAGCACGCGTCGATGATGCGGCCGGGGTACGCCGTCGAGTACGACTTCGTGCAGCCCACGGAGCTGCGCTCGTCGTTGGAGACCCGTCGCGTCGACGGACTCTTTTTCGCAGGGCAAATCAACGGAACCTCGGGATACGAGGAGGCCGCCGCGCAGGGGATCGTCGCGGGCGTCAATGCGGCGCGGAAGACCCGTGGTGAGCCAGCCATGACGCTTGGCCGCGACCAGGCGTACATCGGGATCCTCGTGGACGACCTCGTGACGCGCGGCTGCCTCGAGCCGTACCGGATGTTCACGTCGCGCGCCGAGCATCGGCTGCTGCTGCGGATCGACAATGCCGATTTGCGCCTCACCCCGGTGGGGCGCCGAATGGGCCTCGTGGACGACGCGCGGTGGGAGCGGTTCGAGGCGCGGCGCGGCCGCCATGCGAGAAACATGCACGCGCTCGACGCCACGCAGGTTCGTTCCGACCGCGGGCAGCGGCTGCCTGTGCGCACGCTGCTGCGGCAGCCCGACGTGCGGCTCGAGCGCCTCCTCGAGCGGGGATGCGTCGAGCTGGATCTCGAGCCCGCCACGCGGGCGCTCGACGTGGCGAGCCTCGAGAACGACGTCAAGTACGCGGGCTACGTGAAGCAGGAGGCGGCGCATGCCGAGCGCCTGACGCGCGACGAGCGTCGCCGGATTCCGGACGGCTTTCCCTTCGCCCGCGTGCCAGGCCTGTCGCGTGAAATCGTCCAGCGTCTCTCCGAGGTCCAGCCCGAAACGCTGGGCCAGGCCTCGAGAATCCCAGGGATGACGCCTGCCGCGGTCGCCGTGCTGGGCGTTTTTCTCGGACGCAGCCTAAGTCCTTGAACAGCAGAGAGTTTCAGGACAAGATCCGTCGACGCTGCCGTCGAGCGGGCGTCTCACTGACGCCCGCTCTGGCCGGTCGGCTCGAGGCCTACTACCGCCTGCTGGCGACCTGGAACCGCAAGATCAATCTGACCGGGTTGAATCTGGTCGAGATCCTCCCCGAGACCCTTGATCGGCTATTGGTCGAGCCGCTGGTTGCCGTGAAGCACGTGCCCGCCGACGCCACACGGATGCTCGACGTGGGGAGCGGCGGCGGCTCACCGGCCATTCCGATGGCGCTGGCCGTTCCCGGGCTGCGCGTGCTCATGGTCGAGTCGAAGACGCGAAAGTCGGTCTTCCTTCGTGAAGCCGTGCGCGCGCTGGATCTCGAGGGCGCCGAGGTCGCGACGGCGCGATTCGAGGAGCTGCTCGCGCGGCCCGATCTGCACGAAACGCACGACCTGGTGACGATTCGAGCCGTCCGGCTGGAGGTCAAGGTGTTGATGACGCTTCAGGCCTTCGCGCGGCCAGGCGGCCTGTTGTTGCTGTTTCGGGGCTCTGGAGCCTCCGATCCTTCGGAAACCGTCACGCCGCCGCTCATCTGGAAGGCGACCTATCCACTCATCGAATCGCTGCGGAGCCGCCTAGTGGTCCTGGAAAAGCATCCCGTAGGGCGTTCCGTTCCACGTGGAACGTTCATTTGATCGTTTTTTCTTCGTGAGATCGCCGTATTTTCGATCGTTCCACGTGAAACACCTTGACGGCGATCATCGAGGCCTCTACAGTCTAGAAAAAGCCGAGTCGAAACGGGTTATTTGGTCATATGACAAATGGCGTCGGGCCAGAGTCGGGGCGGATTCTGGCCATTGCCAATCAAAAGGGCGGCGTCGGCAAGACCACCACAGCCATCAACGTGGCGACGACGCTGGCGTTGGCCGGCCGCCGCGTGCTGCTGGTAGATGCCGATCCGCAGGGGAATCTCACCAGCGGGGTCGGTCTCAAAGGGCAGCGCGCCGCGGGCGGCACGACCTACGAGGCGTTGATGACGGACACCTCGCCCGAGACGTTCCTGCTGGCCACATCCGTCGAGGGTCTGTCGCTCATGCCCGCCGACCGCCAGCTCACAGGAGCGGAGATCGAGCTCGTGTCGGTGCCAGACCGCGAGCGCCGCCTGCAGCGCGTGCTCGAGCCGCTCCGCGCGCGCTTCGATCACATCTTCATCGATTGCCCGCCGTCGCTGGGCCTGCTCACGCTGAACGCGCTCGTGGCCGCCGACGCCGTGCTCATCCCTCTCCACTGCGAGTACTTCGCGCTCGAAGGGCTGGCCGATCTCGTCGGCACGCTGCGCCGCGTGCGCGGGGCGCTGAATCCGGCCCTCGACATCGAGGGGGTGCTGCTGACGATGTACGACGAGCGGACGAATCTCGGCCAGCTCGTCGCGCGCGACGTGCGCGAGTTCTTCAAGGACAAGGTGTTCAACACGATCATCCCGCGCAACGTCCGGCTCGCCGAGGCGCCGAGCCACGGGACGCCCGCGGTGCTGTACGACGCGAAGTCGCGCGGCGCGGCGGCGTACGTCGCGCTCGCACATGAGATGCTCGCGCGCCGAGCCGCGTAACAGGGTGACATGCACGATTCTCGACTCCACACGTGTGGGCGGTGGGGCGGCGAGGGGCGGTCACATCATGAATGCGATCTTGCAGGAGCCACGATGATCGAAAGACGGCCAGCACTGGGCAAGGGCCTGAGCGCGCTGATTCCCGATGCCCCCGAGCCGCCGCGCCATGGCGCCATCGAGGTCGACATCGACCTGCTCGCGCCGAGCGAGCAGCAGCCGCGGATGCAGATGGACGACGCGCGCCTCACCGAGCTCGCCGAGTCTATCAAGGCCAACGGCGTCATTCAGCCGATTCTCGTGCGCCGCGCGGGCACCGCCTATCGCATCATCGCAGGCGAACGTCGATGGCGCGCGGCGCAGCGCGCCGGGCTCCTCAAGGTCCCCGTGGTCGTTCGCGACGTTCCCGACGGATCGGACAAGCAGCTGCTGGAGCTGGCGCTCGTCGAGAACATCCAGCGGGAAGACCTCAATCCCATCGACCAGGCGCTGGCGTATCAGAGGCTCGCGGAGCAGTTCGCGCTCACGCAGGACCAGATTGCGGCGGCCGTCGGCAAAGACCGCAGCTCGGTGGCCAACTATCTGCGTCTGTTGAAGCTGCCCGACGAGGTCCGCGGCGATCTGGCGGCTGGCGTGTTGTCGATGGGCCACGCCCGCGCCCTGCTCGCCCTGCCCGACGCCTTGTCTCAGCGCCAGGCCGCGCGCGAGGTCGTCTCGCGGTCGCTCTCGGTCCGTGAAACGGAGGCGCTCGTCCGCAAGCTCGCGGCGCCGCCCGCTCCCCGCCCGCGAACGGCGGGGTCCCAAGGCACCGACGTCCATACGCGCGCGGCCGAGGACCGAATGCGTTTCGCTCTTGGCACGAAAGTGCGGATCGTCCGCCGCGGCCAGGGCGGGGCGATCGAGATCGACTTCACCTCGGAAGCTGAATTGAACCGCTTGTACGAGCATCTAATTCGTGTGTTATAAAAGATCGCTTGTGCCGTTCAGGTACAAGCTCGCAGTGCAGGTAGAGGTATGAACACTCGTGCGTCCGCGGCCCGCTTCGCGCGCGCGCTGCTCGACGTCGTGATTCAGGAAGGCGATCCCGAACAGGTAGAGCGGCAGCTCCAGGCGTTTGCGGATCTGTACCGCCGCCACCCCGACCTCCACAAGGCGCTGACCAGCCCCATCGTCCCTCCGTCGGGCAAACGTGGCATCGTGGAGCGCCTGACGGCCCATCTGGAGATGGCCCCGGTCGCGGCCAGGCTGTTGCTGCTGCTTGCGGAGCGCGACCGCCTCGCGCTCGTGCCCGACGTCGTGGCCGTGTACAGCGAACGGCTGCTGGAGCATCGACACGTCGTGCGGGCCGAGCTGACCACGGCGGTACCGCTGCCGGCGGATCGCGCCGCGCGGCTCGAGCAGCGGCTCAGCGAGGTGACCGGGCGACGGGTGACGATGACCACGCGGGTGGATCCGGCGCTGATTGGCGGCGCGGTGGCGCGGGTCGGCAGCACCGTCTACGACGGCAGCATCGCTACGCAGCTCGGAAAGATCAGAGAACGGCTCAAGGCCTAGGATTGGCCTAGGATCGGTGTATGGATATCAGAGTGGAAGACATCTCCAAGATTCTTCGCGAGCAGATTGGCAGCTACGCGGTGGAAGTCGACGTGGCCGAGGTCGGCACCGTTGTCGCCATCGGCGACGGCATCGCCCGCGTCCATGGCGTGCAGCGCGCCATGGCGGGCGAGATGCTGGAGTTCCCCCATGGCGTGTTCGGGATCGCGCTGAACCTCGAAGAGGAGAGCGTCGGTACGGTGCTGCTCGGCGACTACAAGGAGATCAAGGAAGGCGACACCGTCAAGCGGACCGGACGCATCATCTCGGTGCCCGTGGGCGAGCAGATGCTGGGGCGCGTCGTCAATGCGCTCGGCCAGCCGATCGACGGCAAGGGCCCGATTCAAGCCAAGCAGTTCCTGCCGATCGAGCGGCTGGCGCCAGGCGTCGTGGACCGCCAGCCCGTGAAAGAGCCGCTGCAGACGGGGCTCAAGGCGATCGACGGCATGGTGCCGATCGGCCGCGGACAGCGCGAGCTCATCATCGGCGACCGCCAGACCGGCAAGACGGCGGTGGCGGTGGACACGATCATCAACCAGCGCGGCCAGGACGTCGTCTGCATCTACAACGCGATCGGCCAGAAGCAGTCGACGATCGCGCAGGTCGTCCGGACGCTGGAAGAGTACGACGCGATGAGCTACACGATCGTGGTGGCCGCCGCCGCGTCGGATCCGGCGCCGATGCTCTACATCAGTCCGTACTCGGCGTGCGCCATCGGCGAGTACTTCCGCGACAGCGGCCGTCACGCGCTCTGCGTCTACGACGACCTCTCGAAGCATGCACAGGCGTACCGCGAGATCTCGCTGCTGCTCCGCCGTCCGCCGGGCCGCGAGGCGTATCCGGGCGACGTCTTCTACCTCCACTCCCGCCTGCTCGAGCGCGCGGCCAAGCTGAACGCGGCGCACGGGGGCGGCTCGCTGACGGCGCTCCCGATCATCGAGACGCAGGCGGGCGACCTGTCGGCCTACATTCCCACCAACGTGATCTCGATCACCGACGGCCAGATCTTCCTCGAGACGGATCTGTTCCACCAGGGCGTCCGTCCGGCGATCAACGTCGGCAACTCGGTGTCGCGCGTGGGCGGCAATGCGCAGATCAAGGCGATGAAGCAGGTGGCCGGCTCGCTGCGGCTCGACCTGGCCCAGTATCGGGAGCTGGCAGCCTTCGCGCAGTTTGGCAGCGACCTCGACAAGGCGACGCAGGCGCAGCTCAATCGCGGCCGGCGGCTCGTCGAGATCCTGAAGCAGCCGCAGTACCAGCCAGTGGCGGTCGAGAAGCAGGTGGCCGTCATCTACGCCGCGACCAAGGGATATCTCGACGGCATACCGGTCGAGGACCTCCGCCGGTACGAAGAGGAGCTCTACCGATTCCTCGAGACGCGGCACCCGACCGTCCTGTCGGGCCTCCAGAGCAAGAAGGCGCTCGACGAGGAGGTTCGGGCGGCCCTGGCGGCGTCGCTCAAGGAGTTCGGGCAGCAGTTCCTGCCCAGCATGGCCGCGGCGGTCGTCTAGTGGCGCGTTTCAACTGATGCACTGCCACCTGCGACAGCCTTTCGATGCCGCATCTGCCGGCCGCGACAACCCGGGGTGGAGCGGCGCGGCCGGTCCCGATGTGGGAAGGACATACCATTAAATGCCGTCCCTCATCGATTTGCGGCGGCGGATCCGCGCGGTCAGGTCGACGCAGCAGATCACGAAGGCGATGAAGATGATCGCCGCCTCGCGCCTCAAGCGGGCGCAAGAGCGCGTGGTGTCGGCGCGACCCTTTGCGCAGCGCATGCTCCAGGTGCTGAACAGCCTCGCCACGCGCGTCGACCAGGACGCGCACCCGCTGCTTCGGATGCCGGACCAGACGCGGGGCCCGTTGCTCCTGGTCGTGGTCACCGCGGACCGGGGGCTTTGCGGGAGCTTCAACTCGAACGTCATCAAGGCGGCGGGCCAGTTCATCGTCAGCGAGGGGCGGCGGCGCGAGGTGGCGCTCGGCCTGGTCGGCCGCAAGGGACGCGAGTTCTTCCGCCGGCGAGGCTTCGATGTCCGGTACGACCAGGCGGGCATCTTCCAGCGGCTGACGTTCGCGCACGCGGTCGATCTGGCCGACGCGGTGATCGACGAGTTCACCTCCGGACGGGCCGCGAGCGTGTACCTGGTCTACAACGAGTTCAAGTCGGTCATCGCCCAGCGCACGTCCGTGGAACGGCTGCTGCCGATTCCGCGGCTCGAAGGAGACGGCGGGGCCGGTCCGGCGATCGAGTACCTGTACGAGCCGCAGCCCGAGGAGATCTTCCGCGACCTGCTGCCGCGGCACATGCAGGCGCAGGTGTACCGCGCCCTGCTCGAATCGAACGCCGCGTTCTATGCCGCCCAGATGACGGCCATGGACGCGGCCACGCGCAACTCGGCGGAGATGATCGAGAGCCTCACGCTGTACATGAACAAGGTGCGGCAGGCCGCGATCACGCGCGAGATCATCGAGGTCGTGTCGGGCGCCGCCGCGACGTAGGCGGGTCCCCTCGCAAGGTGCGAGGCTCGGCGGCACCCGCCCCACGTCCGTAGGCCGGGTTCCGCGAGCACAGCGAAGAGAGGCGCGGCGGACCCGGCGAAGAAGGGAAGCACATGGCAACGGCAACAGCAACCAAGCAGCGCACAGGCAAAGTGGTCCAAGTGATCGGTCCCGTGATTGACATCGAATTCCCCGAAGGCCTGCCCGAGATCTACAACGCCGTCCGGGTCGTCTCGGACGGCGCGGGCGGGGCGGCGGCGATCGACGTGGTGGCGGAGGTCGAGCAGCACCTCGGCGAGAATCGCGTCCGCGCCGTGGCGATGAAGCCGACCGACGGCATGACGCGCGGCATGACGGTCATCGACACGGGCGCGGCCATCTCGGTGCCCGTGGGGCCCGAGACGCTCGGGCGGGTGCTCAACGTGCTCGGCGAGCCGGTCGATTTTCCGGATCGCCCCGTGGCGTCGAAGGAGCGGTGGCCGATCCACCGCCACGCCCCGACGCTCGAGGAACAGTCCACCGAGCTCAAGATGTTCGAGACGGGGATCAAGGTCATCGACCTGCTCGAGCCGTATCTGCAGGGCGGCAAAATCGGCCTGTTCGGTGGCGCGGGCGTCGGCAAGACCGTCATCATCATGGAGCTGATCCACAATATCGCGCTGAAGCACGGCGGCGTGTCGGTCTTCGGCGGGGTGGGCGAGCGCACGCGCGAGGGCAACGACCTCTGGCTGGAGCTCAACGAATCCGGCGTGATCAGCAAGACCGCACTCGTCTTCGGGCAGATGAACGAGCCGCCAGGCGCTCGGTTGCGCGTGGCCCTGTCGGCGCTGACG
>JACQTK010000231.1 GCA_016210845.1 Acidobacteriota bacterium
CACCGACACCGACCGAGGTTGCACCGACACCGATCCAGGTTGCACCGACTCCGATCGAGGTTGCACCGACTCCGATCGAGGTTGCACCGACACCGACCGAGGTTGCACCGACACCGATCCAGGTTGCACCGACTCCGATCGAGGTTGCACCGACTCCGATCGAGGTTGCACCGACTCCGATCGAGGTTGCACCGACTCCGATCGAGGTCGCACCGACACGGATCCAGGTTGCACCGACACCGATCGAGATCGCACCGACACCCATCGGGCGTCAGCGTTTCACGGAGTCGCGCGCGTGCTGGTGCCGCCAGTGCTCGCTCACCGGCTTGATGGCAATGCGGCGCCTGCGCAGCCGAGACAGCCGCAGGCGAAGCGCCGAGGTGGCGCCCTTCAGATCCCACAGCTTCAACGTGAACGGCCTGTGCTGAACGTCAGCGTCGTGCAAGGGTCCCCCCAGGGTCCGGAATCCGCCATCGTGGGCGGTACCATCGATGTTGCCGCACCGGCGCGCAGGAACCTATCGGGTCTGGAGGGGAGATTCGGCCGCCGCGTGACCGGAGGGGGACGCACCGACGAGGATCGGGGTTGCGCCGACAAGGGTCGAGGGCGCACCGACCCGGATCGGGCGATCAATCCGGGATTCCGTATTCCTTCTGCTTCTGGATGAGGGTCTTGTAGGTGACCTGCAGCGCCGCGGCCGCGCGGTGCTTGTCGCCGGCCGCCTCCGCGAGCGCCTGCTCCACCTTCCGCCGCTCCACTTCCGCCGTGACCCGTCGCAGCGCCTCGCCCAACGTGCCCGTCAGGTCGATCCGCTCCCAGGGGCTGCCGGAGGCCGCCCCCGCGCGACGCCCGTCGAGGGCCTCGGACCGCCCGGAGCGTGTGGACGGCCGGAAGGACAGATTGAGATGGCGGGGGTGGATCGCGTCGCCGTCGCAGAGGATGACGGCCCGCTCGATGCAGTTCTGCAGCTCCCGCACGTTGCCGGGCCAGCTGTAGGCGCGCAGCTCCTCGAGCGCCGCTGGCGAGATCGTCAGCGCCTTCTTGGTCATGTCGCGGCAGAAGCGCTCCACGAAATGCCGCGCCAGGATCGCCACATCGTCAGCCCGTTCGCGGAGCGGTGGAATGGTGATCGGAAAGACCGAGAGACGGAAATACAGGTCCTCCCGGAACTGCCGCGCCGCCACGCCCGCCTTGAGATTGCGGTTCGTGGCGGCAACGACCCGGACGTCCACGTGGAGGGAGCTGGTGCCGCCGACGCGCTCGAAGCGCTTCTCCTCGAGCGCGCGGAGGATCTTCGCCTGGAGCCCCAGCGGCAGGTCGCCGATCTCGTCGAGAAACAGCGTCCCCCGGTGCGCCATCTCGAAGCGGCCGGGCTTGCGCGCCGCCGCGCCGGAGAACGCCCCCTTCTCGTGGCCAAAGAGCTCCGTCTCGAGCAGCGTCTCGGGAATCGCCGCGCAGTTGATGGCGACGAAGGGTCCCTCGGCGCGCGGGCTGAGCGCGTGCAGCGCCCGCGCGAACAACTCCTTGCCGGTGCCGCTCTCGCCCTCCAGCAACACCGTGGCATCGGTGCCGGCCGCCCGGTGCAGCTGTTGCGAGACCTGGCGGAGCTGGCGATCTTCGCCGATGATCCGCGGCGCGCCGCGCCGTTGCGCCAGTTCTTCCTTCAGCAGAATGTATTCGGTGAGCATGCGGCGCTGGGCGATGGCGCGCTCGACCAGCAGGATCAGATGATCGGGATCGACGGGCTTGGCCAGGAAGTCCATGGCGCCTTCCTTCATCGCCGTCACCGCGTCCTGGATGCTGCCGTAGGCGGTCATCACGATGACCTGGAGCTCGGGATCGAGCTCCTTGGCGGCCCGCAGCACGCCGAAGCCGTCACCCCGGGGGAGCTTGAGGTCGGTGAGCACCACGGCCGGCCTGGCCTGCCGGATGTGCTGGACCGCCTCGGGCTCGTCGCGGGCCTCCAACACCACGTGCCCCTGCGCCTCGAGCGCATGGCGCAGCATGGCGCGGAGCGAGTCTTTGTCTTCGACCAGGAGTACTGGAAAAGACATCAGCGGCGTCGGTTCAGTGGGTTCAAAGGGTGCACGGGGTTCAGGAGGTCTTGTTCAAGAGGTTCAAGTTCAGGAGGTTCAACGCGCCAGGGGAACGATGAACGTGAACTTCCTGAACATACGATAGTTCACCTTGAACAAGACCTGAACCGGTTGAACCTTTGAACCCCTTGAACCCTTGGTTCACCGGAGCCAGCCAGGGGGTACACCAGCGCGCCGCGCTTCTTCCTGAATGCCAGCGATGGCCTTCTGGTGATCCTGGATCTCCCGCTGGACGCGCTCGAGCTCGGCGAGCGCCGTCTGGCGGTCGGCGGCGATGACATCGCGCTGCGCCGGATCGTCGCGGTTGACGAAGTCGGTGGTCAGGGCGTTGATGCGGCTCTGGAGCGCCTCGGCGAAGATCTGCGCGCGCGCGAGCGCCTCGCGCTCGGCCGTGAGGCGCTGCCGCCAGTACGCTTCGTCTCGGACGGGCTCCGCCGCCGCTGGCGGCGGGGCGGCGGCCGCCTCGGCCGCCCCGGCAGGCGCCGCCTGGCCTGGCTCGGCACCCTGGGGCTGAACGGCCGGAGCCGCCGCAGGAGGCGCGGGGACGCTCGCGGTCGATGGCGGCTCGCGGCGGAGGTTGTCGTTCGTGTAGACCTTGCCAGGCGTCGTGATGGCCTTGCGGCGCGCGGCTTCCTGCCGCGCGATGTCGGCCACCGACTGCGCGGACGCCACGCACGGACCAGCCACGACTAGGGCCACCAGGCCCCAGCACACCAGCCCCGGCCTCCGCCCTCGATATCCCTCGGAGTCCGGGGCTGGTCGCCAGTCTCTCCTCCACCCCAACGCGCACAGTCCGCGCGTTGGGGACCCCGGCTTGGCGCGCTCCGCGCGTCCCGATGCCCTCATGTCTGGATTCTCCGGCCCAAACCGCCGAGCGTCAAGGGGTTGCGGCGGCGGACGAGGCTGGCGCCCTGCCCTCGAGCTGCGCGATCCGGCCGCTGATCTTTTCGGCCTGTGGCGCCCCGGGGTTCAGTTCCAGGAAGCGGCGGTAGGCGGCCAGCGCGTCCATGGGGCGCTGCGCGGTCTCGAGGGCGAAGGCGTGCGACAGGTGGAAATCGGGCTCGCCCGGTGCCAGCTCGATGGCCCGCTCGAACCCCGCGATGGCGCCGGCCAGATCGCCGCCGGCCTGCAGCGCCCGGGCCAGGTTGAACTGCGTGACGTAGTCGTCGGGGAACAGGCGGGCGGCGTCCCGGTACCCCCCAATCGCGCTCCCCCAATCCTGGAGCTCCGCGAACGCGCGGGCGCGATTGAAGTGATAGGCCCAGCGGTCGCCCGCACGGGCGATGGCCTCGTCGAAAAGCGGGATGGCCTCCGCCGCCCTCCCCGAGCGCACGAGCACCTGGCCCAGGTTGTTGAGGGCCTCAGCGTCCTCAGGATGGGCCTCCACTGCCCTGCTGAATTCGTCGAGTGCGGCGTCCAGCTCACCGCGCGCGTAGGCGGCTGCCCCATGGCGCCGACTGTCGAAGGCGGCGATGACGTCGCCCTCCGTTCTGCGTTCTGTGTTCCGGGTTCCGGGTTCGTGTTCGACGTTCGAGTTCGGAGTTCGAGGTTCGCGGATCGGCGTTCCGCGTTCGGCGTTCGAGGTTCCGGGTTCCGCGTTCGCCCCCCCGCGCTCCAGGTTCCACGTGCCGACAACGCCGATCGTGAGGCAGCCAATCAGCAGACCCGCGGCTCGTACCGGTGCATGGCGGGCTGGCTGCCGGTGGGCGGGCACGAGCGGCCGTCCGCAGCGCAGGCAGCGTGGGCGATCCTCGCGGACCTTGGCGCCGCAGGCGGCGCAGGTCACCGCCTCGTACACCAGCGCGTCGCCGACGACTCGCACTAGCGCACCTCTCGCCAGGACAGAATCCGGACCCCCACCTGGCCGACGCCGTTGTTGAAGTCCTCGTCGGCGCCGAACATCTCGATGTTGCCGCCCGTCCCGAACACGAGGTGCTGGTCGACGATGAAGGGGGCCGTGGCGCGGGCGCCGGTCGTCGTGCGCACCTTCGTGCTGTCCGCCGAGCTCCCCGTCGTCTTGATGGTGCCGTCGTTGTTGGTGTCGTACGCGGGTCCACCGATGAACGTGAAGGCGTAGAGGTTGGCATCAGGCAGGGTGCAGGGGTTCGCCTTGTACGTCGTCGTGGCGAAGAACACGATGTCGCCGGCCACGGCCGGAAACGCGGTCACCTTCTCATCGTTGCCCGACGAGTCGGTCTTCTCTAGCAGGATCTCCGCCTTCTTCGTGCCGCTCGTGCCGTTGTCGAGCACCACCAGCAGCTTGTACTGCTGCGAGACGTTGTTCGAGGGCAGGAACTCGCTGCCCGTGCCCTGGAAGAGGTACTGCTGCGTCGTGCCGACGTTGACCGTGGCCATGGAGCTGAAGAGCGGGTGGGCGGCGCCGGCGTCGTACAGCTTGACCGGCACGGCGAGCTGCGGCGCGAGCGCGACGTCGAGGCTGATGTCGAAGCGCCAGATGCGGCCGTCGAGGTCCCCGAGGTAGGCCTTGGTGATGAAGCGGGAGTCCGACGGTCCGGTGGCCACCGGATCGGCCTGCAGCGCGTTCTTGAGCTTGGTGCAGTCGTTTGCCGCGGCGCAGTTGTCGGCGGCGGTACCGGACTCCGCGTTGGAGTCCCTGCCCACGTCCCGGCTGGCGAGCACCTCCCCGGTTTCCGCGTCGATCAGATAGAACGTCGTGCCCGCCGGGGTGCTGTTCCGGTAGGTCCCCTGCAACGAGTACTTGTAGAACCCGGATCCGGTCAGCACGGCATACGGCCCATCGTCGCTCTCGATCTGGCCGACGGCGGGATCCGACCACGTTTCGCCCACGGTCTTTTCCACCGACGAGGCCGTCGATGACAGCTCGCCGAACACGAGGTGCGCCGAGGACCCGGTGCAGAGCTTGCCCGAGGTCACCGCGTCGCACCCGAGCGTGACGTCGAAGCTCGAGTAGCGCGGAAACGCCCAGACCAGCGGCACACTGGACGCGGTGTCGAAGTAGTCGAGCACCTCGCTGGCGGTGTCGCTCGTCCGGCTGACCGTCAGATCCATGTTCGGGAGGGTGACGTCGAAGGTCTGGTAGAACGTGCCGCCCGCGCCCTCGCCCATTACCAGGAACGTCCGCCACTCGGGACCCGATCCCCGGTCGACCTTCACGTCCGCCACCTTGGGCGAGCCGTCGACGAAGTACCGGAAGTCGCCGACCGGCTGCCCGCTGCGCAGCGTATACAGCTTGGGCAGCAGGTTGAACGGGATGAAGGCCCACACCTCGATGCCCAACCGGCCGTCGATCGCGTGCAGCATGCCGTCGTTGGCGCCAACCCAGACGAGGCTGCGGCGGTTCGCGTGGGCTGTCTTGAAGGCTGGGTAATCGCTGTCGGGCGGCGGATCGAGCGACGGCGCGTCCATGATGGCCGGCGTCGATCCGACCATGGCGCCGAGCGGCTGCGAGCGGATGAAGGCAATCAACGCTTCGGCGTCGGTCACGTCCGCGTTCGGGTGGCGCGACGACGGCAGGAGGTAGTCCTTGAGCGAGGGGGCATTGCCGGTGGTCAAGGCGACGACGGTGCCGTCGGGCAGCGCCGTGTAGATGTTGCGCTGGCTCGTCGAGAGCGACGAGCACGGCGTCGTCAGGAACCCCGGCGTCGCCGTGCCAGGCGCGCAGGCCACCCACAGCCGCGTGCCGTCGGCCGTGAACTTGTACCCAATCGGCTTGCTGGCGTCCTCCTCCGGCTTGTAGACGCGGAACGCGCGCATCTTGCCGTCGAAGCCGGGCAGGGAGAAGCCGGCCGTAATCAGCACGTTCGAGCGCTGCGGGATCTCGCCGCTGGCGTTGGTGATGTAGGTCTCGTTGAACGACGTGCTCGAATCGTCCAGCGGGTCGCCGTGGACGTCCTTGGCGTCCTTCAGGTACACCGTGCCGACGATGGGGCTGGTGACCTGATGCTCCGTATACGGGCCGAACGGGAGCTCGGGGGCGTTGGCGAGATCGGGATCGGTGTCGCAGTCGCTCTGCTTGGTGAACGCGTGCTGGACGGCCGTGTTCACCGCGTACACGAGCTCGGGCACCGGCTGCCCGGCGTCGGCCGCCTCGATCATCGCGGCCGTGATCAGGGTGTACTTGCCGCCGCTGTTGGCCGCCACGGCCTGCAGCGCCGACATGTCGTCGGACGCGGCGGGCGAGACGGCGATGACGTAGATGGGAACGCGGTGATTCGATCCGATGTTGAGGAAATCCAGCGCCTTGGCGGCGAGATCGCCGCTCGACGTCGTGCCCCGCCCGCCGCCCACGACGAGCACGGCCACGCTGTTGCGGCACTGCGTATCGGCCGCGGCCAGCCGGGCCACCTCGTTCTTGATGTCGTCGAGCATGAGGTCGATGGGGGCGTCGACGGTGTTCTTGCCGTCCCGTCCCGCGGGCGTGAGCGAGCCCAGGAACGTCGTGAGATCGCCCGAGGACCTCGTCGTTGAGAAGTTCAGCGTGGTCAGCGTGGTGTCGTTGTCGGTGCCCGACGAGTCCGCAGCCACCAGGCACGCGGTGCCCGAGCTCGAGCAGGAGAGATTGCCGCTCAGGCTGATCGACCCGTTGATGGCGTCCACGGTCGGCCGCGTGATCTTCCACTTCCCCGTGCTCTGGTCGCCGTCCAGCTTCTGCGCCGCGCCTTCCGCGGTGTTCGAGCTGTTGGTGATCTTGACCGGTCCCTCGTTGCTCGCGGCCGTGAACCGTGGGTTCGACTGGCGCGTCTTGAGCAGTCCGAACCGCGCGATCGCGCGGTTCCGGCTCACGGCCTCGTGGAGGCCGCGACGCGCCACGGCGAGGCGCGTGCGCTCGTCGAAGGTCGAGTACGCCGTGCCCTCGAGGTCGCCGACGATGTCGATCCAGTCCGCCTCGAACTTGTCGCCTGCGTTGGCGTTCGGGTCCAGGTGCGCCAGGCTCATGTACTTACGGCGATATTGGGTGGCGGTGTTGAGCGCGGTGACGCCGAGCGCCGTCTCCCACGTCGCGCCCGTCGCGGAGTAGACGTTGTGATCGAGGTAGACGTCGTTCGCGTCGCGCTGCATCCGGTTGGCCGTGTCGACGGCGAGGATGATGTTGGGCCGCGTGGCGGCAGCGCCAGACCCCGGACGCTTGAGGAACAGGAGCGGGTCGAGCTGCGCCGCGACCTCGCGCGGGCCGGCGGCCACGACCAGCAGCAGCGTCAGGAGGGCTCGTGATCTCATTGTCGTTGTCACCCTACACGTCCGGGCGACCACAAGGGCCGCCGTGTGGGCGGCCACAAGGGCCGCCCCTACTGCGTCACCAGACCGGCGTCGCCGCCAATGCCCAGGACCGAGCGCGTGAGCGCCTTTCCGGGCGTCTGGACGGCGGCCTTGCGCGCACGGCGGTTCTGCTCGTCCTGCCCGCGCTGCCCGGTGTACCCGCGCTCGATTTCCGTCGTGTCCGTGCGGGCGACGGTCACCTCGACGACCCGGCGCACGCCGTCGGGCCCGTAGGCGTGCGCGAGCAGCGACAGCACGCCGGCGCCGTTGTTGGTCGCGCCCGATTCCACGGGGGTGCCGCCGTCGGTCAGCGCATCGCCGTCGTTCTCCGACGGATCGTCGGCCACCCACACGATCACGTACATGCGCGAGTTGATCGTGCCGGTCGGCACCATGTCGTCCATCGGGCCGTAGGCGTAGAGCTGCCAGCGCGGGTTGTTGGCGCCCCACGGCCGTTCAGCCGTGATGGCGGTGATGTCCGCGTCACTGCAGGCAATCGCCCCGCAGCGGACCATATTGGTGGCCTCGTTGAGATCGATGGTCGTGCCGTCCTCGAGGGTCCGCACCCCCGGAACGCCGTCGATGAAGGCCGATGTCGTGCCCCCGTCCGCGAGGACGGTGTTCCAGTCCGGGACGGTCAGCAGATCCTGCAGCACGCGCTCGATGGCGGCGTCGGCGGCATAGAGCGCTTCGCTCCCTTCACGATAGTTGGCCGAGATCCGCGTCTCGGTCATCGTGGTGAGCACCAGCGCCAATCCGAGCGCCATGATGAGCATCGTCGACATGAGGGCGATGATGAGGGCCACGCCCTTCTCGTCAGCCAGCCTCGCACGTCGGGCAGGAGGGGGCATCGTTCTAGCGTCCGAGATTCAGGTTCCGCGGAGTCACGTCGAAGCGGATTTCCTGGTCGGGGACGAAGCGCTCGGCCGAGGTGGAGGTCCCACCGCGAGTGAACAGCACGCCAGCAGGCCCTCGCAGCGCCTCGAGCGCGGCCTGCACCCGCAGCGTGACGCGGATCCGTCTGATACGCAGGAGGTCGGCGTCGAATCGGCCCGACGTGTCCGCCTTCGGGCACCAGGCGCCGCGCGTCGTCTCGTCCGAGCCGTCCAGGATGCTGGGATCGAGCTTCACCTGGACGTTGCCGGTGTCGAGCGTGTCGAGACGCGCCACGTGCGCGCCGCCCTCGACCTTGAAGACGCAGTTCTCGCCGTCGGGCCACCCGGACTGCGAGGTGCCCAGCGGCGGCGGCTTGGGCCCGTAGGTCGTCCAGGGACCGACGGTGTCGGTCAGGACGACGTTCGGCAGCAGCGCGGGGGGGGCGGGATCGCCGAAGTACTCGAACGACAGCTTGACCACGTTGTCCACGATCGGCAGGTCCGTGGCATCGCCGTCGTAGTGGCGCAGCTGGAACGTGTCCGCGGCGGTGTCGGCCTTCAGGTAGTAGGTGTGCGTCTGCACCTGTGTGATGATGGCGTTCCCGCTGTTGTACGAGGACGACAACGTGCTGTGATGCTGGAGGTGCAGCGCCTCGTTCTGGACGTTGGTGAGCGTGACCACGTCCCAGCTGCCATCGATGTCCATGATCAGGACCCGCATGCCCTCTTCGAACCCGCAGAGCTGGTCGTGCTTGTCCGGCCCGCAGTTGAGCTGCGCTTCGACGTCGATCTCGTTGCTGTTGCCGCCGCCCAGGGCGGAGTTCACCTGGGTCTGTGCGGGAGTGGGCGGGATGTACACGATGCTGATCGTGTCGTGGCAGTAGTACGCGCTGTCGCCCGGGTCGTCGCACGTGCCCGCGGGAACGACTTCGTCGGCGCCCCGCCTGTAGGGCAGCACCGGCGCGAAGTAGTTGTAGAGCGCCCCTGCCGATCCGCCCGAGTAGCTGCCCGCCCCCGCCATCAACAGGTCCTTGCGCAGCGTGTCGACGGCCACGCGCAGGCGCTGCTGCATGTCGGCCACTTCGGGCTGCGCCTGGAAGGTCCCCTGGGCGGGATTCATCACCGTGAACACCCCCGCCGTCACGCCGACCATGATGGCGCTGGCGATCATCATTTCCGTGATGGTGAACCCCGCTTCGGAACGCAGACGAGACGTGCGGCGCGGGCGCATCACTGGGCCTTCCTCGTCTTGACGCTGATGATCCGCGCTTCCTCGGGAAGCCGCAGCACCGCGCCCTCGTCGGCCGAGCCGCGCACGCGATGGCGCGTCACGAGCACCTGGACGATGATCGTGTTGTTCGGATTGGTGGGCAGCGGCTCGATCGACCACCGCCGCGTGTACGCCGCGTTGGTCGGCACCGACGCGCCGCCGCCGATCTTGCTGCCGAACATGTCGACGTAGTCGACGTAGCCGTCGGTGTTTTCCTGAAGCGCCGTGTCCGGCGAAGGCGTGAGGCCGGCCCCACCAGTCGACGCATCGACGGGGGACGCGGTGTCGGTGGTGGTATCCGTGATCGGGAGCCCCTCGCTGTCGAAGCCCCAGGTGAGCCCGCGCAGCTCCTCCATCTTCTGCTCCGCGAGTATCGTCGCGAAGGTGGTGCTTCGCGATGACGTGTTGGCGGTGGTGGAGACGGCAAACAGCTGCCCGAGGGCAATGAGCGCCGTGGCCAGGATGCCCGTGGCCATCAGCACCTCGACGAGCGAGAAGCCGCCTTCGCCCCTACTGAACCTGGATCTTCCCAACGCCGTTCACCTCGATGGAGGCGGTCGTGCCGTCCTTGACGAGCGTCACCGCCGTGCCCGAGCTGGGCACCACCAGCCAGGGAGCCTCGGTCGCCGAGGTCGCCCACTGATGGACGCTGCCGTCGGGCCAGAACTCCAGCGCCTTGGACGCCGTCTCGCTGAACGCGAGGCTCGAGTGCAG
>JACQTK010000211.1 GCA_016210845.1 Acidobacteriota bacterium
CACGCCGGTGACGCCGTAGGTCTCGAAGCCGTCGGCGCTCGGCCCGACCGAGTCGCCCGCGTTGTCGCCGGTGCAGTCCGCGATCACGCCAGGATTCCGCGCATCGTCTTCCTTGATGTTGAAGACGATCTTCATCAGGTCGGAGCCGATGTCGGCGATCTTGGTGAAGATGCCGCCGGCGATGCGCAGCGCCGACGCCCCGAGCGACTCGCCAATCGCGAACCCGATGAAGCAGGGCCCCGCGTAGTCGCCAGGAATGAACAGGAGGATGATCAGCATGATCAGCAGCTCGACGCTGATAAGCAGCATGCCGACGCTCATGCCCGCCTTGATCGGAATCGCGTAGACGGGATAGGGCTTGCCTTCGAGGCTGGCGAACGCCGTGCGGGAGTTGGCGTAGGTGTTCACGCGGATGCCGAACCACGCCACGCCGTAGCTGCCGAGGATGCCGACCACGCTGAAGAGCAGGATGATGAACACCCGGAACGCGTCCATCCCCGACAGCAGCCCGAAGTACAGCACGATGATGACCGCGATGAAGAGCTCGAGGAGCGCGAGGAACTTGCCCTGCTGGATCAGGTAGGTCTTGCACGTCTCGTAGATCAACTCCGAGATCTCGCGCATCGAGTGGTGTACCGGCAGGTTTCTGAGCTGCGTGAGGATCACCAGGCCGAACACCATGCCGAGCAGCGACACGCCGATGCCGACTGCCAGCAGGCTGCGGCCGTCGTAGCCGCCGACGTCGACCTGCCCGAGGTCGGGCAGGACCAGCGCGGCCTCGCCTCCGGGGGCGCGCTCGGCCTGTTCCGCCTGTAGCTCGGGCGGGAAGGCGGGTTGCTGCCCCGCGACGACGTTCGGGGCCCCCAGCACGACCACGAGCACCGCCAACGCCACGGCGATCCTCGTGAAACCTCTCAACCACGCGACCATCCTCACGACTCCTCTCTGCACGAACTCGCCTTCTACGCGGTCGCGCTACAGGAACAGCGGACCGAACACCACGGCGACAATGGCCATCAGCTTCAACAGGATGTTCAAGCTCGGACCCGCCGTGTCCTTGAACGGATCGCCGACGGTGTCGCCGACGACCGCGGCGCGATGCGCCTCCGAGTTCTTGCCCCCGTGCTGGCCTTTCTCAATGTACTTCTTCGCGTTGTCCCAGGCCCCGCCGGCGTTGGCCATCATCAGGGCGAGGAGCGCTCCTGCGCCGATCGACCCGACCAGCAGGCCGCCCAGCGCTTCCGCGCCGAGCCCGACGCCGACGGCGATCGGCACGGCCACCGCCATCGCGCCAGGCAGGATCATTTCCCTGATGGCGCCGTCGGTGGCGATGCGCACCGCGCCCGCCGCGTCCGGCGGCCGCGTGCCCTCCATGATGCCCGGGATCTCGTGGAACTGGCGGCGCACCTCCTTGACCATGCGCATCGCCGCGCGACCCACGGCGCCCATGGTCATCGCACTGAACAGAAACGGCATCAGCGCCCCGACGAGCAGCCCCAGCAGCACGTCGACGTCGAGCAGGTCGAACGCGCGGACGCGCGTGACCTGCGAGTACGTCACCATGAGGGCCAGCGCCGTGAGGACGGCCGAGCCGATGGCGAAGCCCTTGCCCGTCGCCGCCGTCGTGTTGCCGAGCGAGTCGAGCGCATCGGTGCGCTCGCGGACTTCGGGCGGCAGCCGCGACTGCTCGGCGATGCCGCCCGCGTTGTCCGCAACCGGCCCGTACGCGTCAGTGGCGAGCGTGATGCCGAGCGTCGAGAGCATGCCGACGGCCGAGAGCGCAACGCCATACAGGCCGGCCAACGCGTAGGTCATCCAGATCGCCGCGGCGATCGTGAGCAGCGGCACCGCGGTCGACAGCATGCCGAGCGCCAGTCCGCCGATGATCACGGGCCCCGTGCCCGAGGTGGCCTGCGCCGACAGCATCCGCGTGGGCGAGTACTCGTAGGCGGTGTAGTACTCCGTGGCGGTGCCGATGACCTGCCCGGCCACGAGGCCCACGAGCACCGCCCAGAAGAGGTTCGCGTCCAACCCGAGCAGCGCGACGAGGGCCGCGGCCGCCATGAGGAGCAAGGCGCCGGCGCCGAAGATGCCGGCCCGCAAGGCCCAGAGCAGCCGGCCCATCGACGCGTCCTCGCTCGTGCGCACGAAGAACGTGCCGATGATCGCGCAGACGGCCCCGAGCCCCATGATGCCCATGGGCAGCACGAACGCCGCGGCGTCGTACGTCGCGTCGGCCCCGACGGGCAGCACGGCGTTGGCGCCCGTGCCGACAATCGCCACCGCCGCCAGCGACATGGCTGCAACGATCGAGCCCGTGTACGACTCGAACAGGTCCGCTCCCATGCCCGCGACGTCGCCCACGTTGTCGCCCACGTTGTCCGCGATGGTCGCCGGGTTGCGCGGATCGTCCTCCGGAATGCCGGCTTCGACCTTGCCGACCAGGTCGGCGCCCACATCGGCGGCCTTCGTATAGATGCCGCCGCCGACGCGCGCGAAGAGCGCGATCGACGAAGCCCCGAAGGCAAAGCCGGTCAGCGGCTGGTAGTGCTGGAAGATCAGGTAGAGCCCGGAGAGGCACACGAGGCTGAGCCCGACGACCGTCATGCCCATCACGGCGCCGGACGAAAAGGCGACGCGCAGCGCGGGGTTCAAGCCCACGCGCGCCTTGGCCGCCGTGCGCACGTTCGCGCGGACCGCGACGTACATGCCCACGTAGCCCGATGCCGCGGACGCCAGCGCGCCCAGCACGTAGGCGATCGCCGTGCGCGGCAGCCCGGTCCACACGCCCGCCTCGACGATGCCCAGCGCCGCGAACTTGCCCGTGACGTCCGCGTCGACGAATACCGCGATCGCCGCGGCGACAATCGCCACGAAGCCCGCCAGGAACGTGTACTCCCGGCGCAGGAACGCGGCGGCGCCCTCCTGAATCAGGGCGGCGATCGATCGCATGGTGTCGTTGCCGGTGTCTTCCCGGAGCACCCGACGAGTGGTGGCGGCGGCGAACACGAGCGCGAGCGCACCGGCACCCAGGGCGAGGTACAGCAGTTCCATGCAATCCTCCGGCTAGGCGTCGCTGTCGATAGGAGGGCGCGAGCCCGCAGGCTCGACCCCCGTGTGCCGGCCGGCGATGCGGCCGGGAAGCGACATCCCGCCCGTCAGGAACACGCGAATGCCCTCTTCCACGCTCATGTCCGGAAAGAACACGCGGTCGCGCGGATAGAGCCCGATGTCTCCGAGATACAGATGGTTCGTCGGTATGTACACCGCCACGAGCGCCTCCGGGCCCTCCCCGCGGTCGACGGTGAACTCCTTGGTCAGGAATCCCATCATCATGCCGCGCCGGGGGTCGTCCACCATCACCACGCGCTTGAAGCCGTACTCGTTGTCCGGCGAGAAGGCGACCACGAGCTGCTTGACCGGCGCGTACACGGTTCGAAAGACGGGCACGCGCATCAGCCAGCCCTCGGCGCGCGCCACCACCCGCCGGCCGATCACGTTCGTTGCCAGGGCGCCCACGGCGAGCACGACGAACAGCGTGATGACGATGCCGAGTCCGGGAATTTCGCGGCCAAGTACCTGCGCCGCCAGCGGCGCCGTGAAACCGTCAATGATACCGAAGATCCAGACCAGGGCGGCGACACTAATCACCAACGGGACCGTGACGAAGAATCCCGCGATGATCCGCCGCCGCAGCCAGTGCATCATCACCAGGCCCAAGGGCCCAGGCCACAGGCCTCAGCTACACAACCAGCCATACCCCCACGGCAGCCGCCAGCGCCAGGCGGTAATAGGCGAACACGTCCAGGGAATGGCGCACCAGGTACCCGATCAAGTACTTGACCGCGACATACCCCACCACTGCCGCCACGGCCGTGCCCACCAGGAACACGCCGGCATCCACCGGCGCCCCCGTCCGGCGCACCTCCAGCGCGGTGCGGCCCGCGGCCGCCACGATGGCCGGCATGCTCATGAGAAACGTGAAGCGGGCGCCCTCGTCCCGGCGGATTCCCAGGAACATCGCCATCGCGATGGTCGTGCCCGATCGTGAGAATCCGGGAATCAACGCGGCCGCCTGCCCGCACCCGATGGCCAACGCCTCGAGCGGGCGGATGTCGTCCTGATCGCGGGTGCGTTCCCGGATCCGTTCGGCGACCAGCATGCCGATCGCGCCCACGGCGAGCGTGACGGCACACACGACCGGCGTCCGCAGACGCTGCTCGACGATGTCGGCCGCCAGCAGCCCGAACACGACGATCGGCACGGTGCCGACCAGGATCAGCCGTACCAGCCGGCCGTACCGGCCGCCGCCGCCCGTCAGCGCGGCGGGGGTAGCCAGCATCAACGGCCAGAGATCCGCGCGGAAGTAGTACAACACCGCGGCCAGGGTGCCGACGTGCAGCGCGACGTCGAACGGCAGCCCGAACGCGGCGCTGTCCCAGCCGAAGAACGCCCGCGCGAGGATCAGGTGGGCCGAGCTCGAAATCGGCAGGAACTCGGTGAGGCCCTGCGCGATGCCGAGCAGCGTGGCAAACAGGTACGTCACTCAGGAGGCGGCCACAACTACGACGCACGCGCGCGGCGTGACTTGCGCGACGGGCGGTCGGGCGCAGTGGCGCCAGCCGCCGCCGGCGCCGACGCCGCCGCGGCTCGCGGGCGCCCGCGCTCGCCGATCATGATCGCCACCGAGGAGGCGATGAACACGGTCGAGTAGGTGCCGGTGATGAGGCCGACGAGCATCGTGAACGCAAACCCCCGCAACACCTCCCCGCCGAACACGAACAGCGCGAGTACCGCCACGGTGGTCGTTCCGGACGTGATCACCGTGCGCGCCAGCGTCTGGTTCACGCTCGTGTTGATGACGCGCTCGAGGGAGTCCCGTCGCAGGCTCCTCAGATTCTCGCGGACACGATCGAAGACCACGATCGTGTCGTTCACCGAGTAGCCCGAGATCGCCAGGATCGCCGCGACGACGTTGAGCGACAGCTCATACCCGAAGAAGGTGAGGAAGGCCAGCGTGACCAGGATGTCGTGGATGACGGCCACCTGCGCGCCCACCGCGAACGAGAAGCGGAACCGGAGCGTGATGTAGATCGCGATCGCGACGATCGAGGCGGCCATGGCGTAGATGCCGCGGCGCTGCAGATCCTCGCCGATCACGGGCCCGACCACCTCGGTGCTCCGGACCTCGAACGAGCCGAGGTCCGCTGTCTGCAGGAGGCCGATGATCTGCTGGGCGCCCAGCTCCAGGCTGGCACCCTCTTCCGCCGTCTCGATCTGCGGCAGCCGGATCAGAATCTCACGATCCGCCGGATCGCCGTAATCCTGGACCATGATGTCGCCGGGGATTAATGACACGGCCGCCCGGACCTGCCCCGTCGTCACGGGCTGATCGAAACGGACCACCACGATGGTCCCGCCCGAAAAGTCGACGCCGAGCGGCAGGCCGCGCGACACGACGCCCGCGACGCCCGCGCCGATGACGAGGAGCGACAGCACGATGGCGTGCCACCGCCAGCGGATGAAGTTGAAGTTCGGCTGCTTGAATAGCTGCATATCGACTACACGGGCGGACCTGAAGGTCCGCCCCTACCCGCATTTGTAGGGGCCGGCCTTCAGGCCGGCCCTCAAATGCTCAATGTCTGCGCCTGCGGGTGGCGGCGCGCGAGCACGAACTCGAAGATCGTCCGCGACACGAACACCGCCGTGAAGACGTTGGCCAGCAGGCCGAAGAACAGCGTCGTGGCGAACCCGCGGATCGGCCCGGTGCCGAACTGGAACAGCAGCCCCGCGGCGATCATCGACGCCACGTGGGTGTCGACGATCGTCCACCACACGCGGTCGAAGCCGGCGTTGACGGCCGCGCGCACGCCCTTGGCCGTGGCCAGCTCCTCCTTGATGCGCTCGAAGATCAGCACGTTCGAGTCGACGCCCATGCCGATCGTGAGGATGAATCCCGCGATGCCCGGCAGCGTCATCGCCGCGCCGATGTAGGCCATGAACCCGAGGAGAATCGTGAGATTCAGCGTCACCGACACGATGGCGTTGATGCCCGCCAGGCGGTAGTAGAACAGCACGAACAGCGCGACCATCGCCAGCCCGCCGAGTGACGCCGCCACGCCGGCGCGAATCGAGTCCTCGCCGAGCGACGGGCCGACGGTCCGTTCCTCGAGATACGTGAGCCGCGCCGGCAGCGCGCCCGAGCGCAGGACGAGCGAGAGATCCTGCGCCTCCTGCTGCGTGAAGCTGCCATAGATCTGCCCGTCCGTGGTAATGCGGCCCTCGAGCCGGGGCGCCGACACCACGCGGTTGTCGAGGACGATGGCGAGGTTGCGGCCGATGTTCTGCTCCGTGAACTGGCCGAACCGCCGTCCTCCATCCTGATTGAGCGTGAAGCTCACCGCGGGCAGGTTGTTCTGATCGAGCGACGGGCGGGCGTTCCGGAGGTCGCGGCCAGTCACCGCCGCCGTGCGCCGCACCACGTAGTAGACCGTGCCAGGCGTACCACCGGTGCCAGCCGGATCGGAGGTGCCCGGCAGAATCTCGAGATCGGCCGGCACGGTGCCCCCGTAGACGTCCCGCGCCGCCTGCTCGCTCGGAAACGGCCCCTGCTCCACGAGCTTCAGCTCGAGCAGCGCCGTGGAGCGGATGATCTCCTTGGCGCGCTGCACATCGCTGACGCCTGGCAGCTGCACGAGGATCTGATCGGCCTGGCCGTAACGCGCCACGACCGGCTCGGCGACGCCAAGCTCGTTGACGCGGCGCTCGATGGTCTGCAGCGCCTGCTCCACGGCCTCGCCGCGGAGCTGGATGGCGATGTTGGGCCTCATGGTGTACGTGTACCGGCCCGCACCGGGCGAGCGGCTGAAGACGGTGTCCGCCTCGACGGCCGCCTGCCGGAACGCCTGATCGTTCTGGATCCCTTCGACGACGAACTCGGTGGGGCTGGTCACCTCGGCTTTCGCGTACTGCACGTTCGCGGCGCTGAGCGCCGCGCGCAGCCGCTCGACCGTCGTCTCGGTCTCCAGCCGCAGCGCATCGTCGGTCTCGACGCGGAGCACCAGGTGCACGCCGCCCTTGAGGTCGAGGCCGAGGCGCACCTTTTCGGCAGGGGGATAGAACGCGAAGACCGCCAAGGCGATGACGCCGAGAATCGTGATGCCCTTCCAGCGGAGGTTCTTGTTCATGACTTCACCCAGGCGGACCGAACGGTCCGCCTCTCCGATCGATGATACAGGTCCGCCTCTACGACGCAGTCTGTTCGGGCGCGACGGGCGCCTGTCCCTGGTACCCGACAATCGCGCTGCGCGACACCTCGATGCGGACCTTGTCGGCCACCTGCAGCTGAACCGACTGGTCGCCGAGCCGCGTGATGGCGCCGAACATGCCGCCCGAGGTGACAACCCGATCGCCAACCTTGAGGGCGGCCAGGAAGGTCTGGACCTTCTGTTGCCGGCGCCTCATCGGCAGCAGGATGACGAAGTAGAAGATCGCCAGCACCAGGACGAAGGGGAGGAGCTGGACCCATGCGCTGGGTGCGCCTTGCGGCGGCGTACCCATCGCCCACAGGGCGGGAAGTTCCAAACCCCACGTCCCACATTCCAGATCGAAAAGAGTCATGAATCGAGCGACAGGCGGGAAGCCGAGCGAAGGAACTCCTGCCTGAGTCTGTCGAAGGTCCGAAACGCTATAGCGTCCCTGATCCTCCGCATGGTGTCAAGGTAAAAGCTCAGGTTATGCAACGTGTTAAGGGCGCCCGCGGTCATCTCGCCCGCCATGTACAGATGACGAAGATAGGCTCGGGAATGGTGCCGACAGGTGTAGCAGCCGCACTCCGGATCGAGGGGGCGATCGTCCTCGGCGTACCGGGCGTTCTTGATGTTGATCCGCCCCTCGCTGGTGAAGAGCTGCCCGTTGCGGGCGTTCCGGGTGGGCAACACGCAGTCGAACATGTCGACCCCGCGCGCCACGCATTCCACCAGGTCCTCCGGCGTGCCCGCGCCCATCAGATAGCGGGGCCACTCGGGGGGCAGACGGCGCGCCGTGGCACCGGTCACGTCGTACATGTGTTCGATCGGTTCCCCGACGCTCAACCCGCCGATGGCATAGCCCTCGAACCCGATGGCTGCCGTGGCATCGACGCTTTCGTCGCGCAGATCCTGGAAGACGCTTCCCTGCACGATGCCGAATTGGGCCTGACCGCGGTTGGTCACGGTGACGTCCGCCACGGGTTTCGACCGCAGCTCGAGCAAACGCCTCCGGCATCGCTCGGCCCATCGCACGCTGCGCGCCATCGACGCCGCGGCCGCCTCGCGCGTCGCGGGGAACGCAAGGCACTCGTCGAGCACCATCGCGATGTCGGACCCGAGCCGTGCCTGGATATCCGTAGCGCGCTCGGGGGTGAGCACGTGGCGGGAGCCGTCGAGGTGCGAGCGAAAGTCGGCGCCTTCGTCTGTCACGACGCGCCGCTCGGCCAGGCTGAACACCTGGTAGCCGCCGCTGTCGGTCAGGATCGGATGGGTCCAGCCGATGAACCGGTGCAGGCCGCCGCGCCTGGCGATCAGCTCGTCGCCGGGCCGCAGCAGCAGGTGATAGGTGTTGGCCAGGATGATCTCGACGCCCAGCTCTTCGAGATCGCGCTGCCGTGTGGCCTTGACCGCGCCCTGCGTGCCGACCGGCATGAACGCGGGGGTCTGGACCACTCCGTGAGGCGTCTGCAGCTCGCCCAGCCGCGCCGCGCCGTCGGTGGCGCGAACGGTGAAGCGGAATCCCGGCACGCCCTACAATATAGGGTCAGAGGTGAAGAAGCTCCGTGTCGGCGTGATCTACGGCGGCCGCTCCGGCGAACACGAAGTCTCGATCGCCTCGGCGGCCTCGATCTTCAGGCACCTCGACCCCGCCCGCTACGAAGCCGTTCCCATCCGCATCGAGAAGACGGGACAGTGGACACTGGGCGCCAAGCCGCCCGAGGCGATCTCGGCCGCCGCCGTCATCACCCAGGCGCGTACCGACGCGCTGCAGGTGGTGGAGCCGTCCGCCGCGATTGCCGCCACGGGCCTCGACGTCATCTTTCCCGTCTTGCACGGGCCCTACGGCGAGGATGGCACGGTCCAGGGGCTGCTCGAGCTCGCCAACATCCCGTACGTCGGCGCTGGGGTGCTCGGGTCCGCCGTGGGGATGGACAAGGCGGTCATGAAGACGCTCTTCGCCGCGCACGGGCTCCCGATCGTCCGCCACCTCGTCGTTCTGCGCCGCCAGTGGTCGGGGGCCACCGGACCGACGGCAGCGAGTGTGGCTCGGGAGCTTGGGTACCCCGTCTTCGTGAAGCCGGCGAACCTCGGGTCGAGCGTCGGCATCTCCAAGGCAAAGTCCGAGGCGGATCTCGGCGGCGCCGTGGAGCTGGCCTTCGAGTACGACCGGAAGATCGTCATCGAGGCGGCAGTGCCCGAGGCGCGCGAGATCGAATGCTCGGTGCTGGGCAACGACGACCCGCAGGCCTCCGTGCCGGGAGAGATCGTCCCGTCGCGCGAGTTCTACGACTACGAAGCCAAGTATCTCGACGAGACGTCGCGCTCCATCATTCCGGCGCCCCTCGGCCGCGCGCAGACCGGGGAGGTTCAGCGCCTGGCGATTGCCGCCTTCCGCGCCGTGGAGGGTGCGGGGATGGCGAGAGTCGACTTCCTCCTGGCGCGCCAGAGCGGTGAGATCTTCGTCAACGAGGTCAATACCATCCCTGGCTTCACCGCGATCAGTATGTATCCCAAGATGTGGGAGGCGTCGGGCCTGCCGTGCCCCGCGCTGCTCGACCGGCTGATTGCGCTGGCACTGGAGCGTCACACCGAAAAGCAGCAACTGCGCACCAGCATCACGTGATCGACAAGGCCTCGTGTCCCGGCGTCTCGGCGTGTCGTCGGGGCGTCGCATGGCTGTGCGTGATGGCGCTCGGATGCACAGCGGCGGCGCAGCAGCCCGCCGTGCGCGGGCTGTCCGCTGCGCCGGCTCTCGCGCGGGTGTACGACGCCATCTTCGATGCGCGGTTCGACGAAGCGCGGACATTGCAGCAGGAGGCCTGTGGTCCGGCTCCGGAGGAAGCCTGCCTCGTGCTGGATGCGGTTGCCTTGTGGTGGCAGATCCAGCTCGATCCGCTCAACCCCGCCCGCGATGCGGCCTTCGAGTCGCGTGTCGAGGCGGCGATCGCAGCGGCCGAGGCGTGGACGGTGCGCGACCCAACCCGGGCCGAGACCTGGTTCTACCTGAGCGGCGCGTACGGCGCGCGGGTGCAGTGGCGCGCGCTGCGGCGCGAGCCGTTCGGGGCCGCCCGCGACGGCAAGCGCATCAAAGACGCGCTGGAGCGGGCGCTGGCCCTCGATCCCGCCATGCAGGATGCCTATTTCGGCATCGGCCTCTATCACTACTACGCCGACGTGGCGCCCGCCGCGGTCAAGATGCTGCGGTGGCTCCTCCTGCTTCCAGGCGGTGATCGCCATCGGGGGCTGCAGGAGATGCTTCGCGCGCGAAGCGGCGGCCAGATTGTGCGAGATGAGGCCGACTATCAGCTGCACCTCGTCTATCTGTGGTACGAGAAGCAGCCGCGGCGGGCGCTGGAGCTGCTGGCCGGCCTGCGCGCGCGCCATCCGCGCAATCCGCACTTCCTCCACGTGACGGCCGACATCGAGGACGTCTACCTCCACGACCCGAAGGCGAGCCTTCGATCGTGGCAGACCCTGCTCGACGCGGCGCTCGATGGCCGCGTGGCAGAACCAGCCATGGCGGAGGCGGCAGCCAGGCTCGGCATCGCCCTTCAGTTGGACCGTCTCTCACAGACCGACGCCGCCATCGACCATCTGCGCGCCGTGATCGACGCCAGACCGGCCGCACCGTACGGAGCGCTCGCCCGCGCGCACGTGCAACTCGGGGACGCGCTCTCTCATCTGGGACGCCGCGAGGACGCCGCGTCCGCGTATCGCGCGGCGATCGCCGCGCGCCCGCCGGGCGATCCGTCGAAGATCGGCGATCGTGCGCGCGCCCGCCTGCGCGTGCTGCGCTGACGCCGCACACGCGGCACGTTTTTTTGACAAGAGCCGTGCTTTTGTGCTTGACATCAAAAAAATCTCACCCATAATCTACATCTGGTATGAGGGTGGCTGGCGCAGCCCACCCGTTGTGACGGCCAAGCGGACCGTCGGAGGCTGAGTCACGACAACCTGAGGAGAAAACAATGGCGAAGAAGGCTGCCAAGGGCGGGAAGAAAAAGGCCGCGAAGAAGCGCTAATTCTTCGGACGACTTTGGGGGGTGCCCGGATGGAGCACCCCATTTTTTCAGATGGCTGCACTCCCGAGTCGCGTCGCGCGCAGGGAGCTGGCCCGCGAAGCGAGGGCGCTGACACCCGGGCCGACGTGCCAGGCGGCAGAGTGCGCCGGGTCGTAAGGCGTCTCACTCGCACACCACAAACCAACCGAAAGGGGGGATTGCAGATGGCGAAGAAGGCAAAGGGCGCGAAGAAGAAGGCGGCGAAGAAGAGATAGCGACCGCCCGTTCGCCATTGAGGGGGCGCGCGTTCGCGCCCCTTTTTTTGTACGGCTATTCCGCGGTGACTCCGTCCCAGATGCGCACGCGGCGAATCACGTCGCCCTGCTGAATCCGATCGACCACGTCCATGCCCTCGACGACGTGGCCGAACACGGTGTAGCGGCCGTCGAGGTGCGGCTGCGGCGAGTGCGTGATGAAGAACTGGCTCCCGCCCGTGTCCGCCCAGTCGAGCGCCATGCCGACCGTGCCCCGCAGGTAGGGCCGCTGGTTGATCTCGTCGCGGATGGTGTAACCGGGACCGCCCTCGCCGTCGCCGCGCGGATCGCCGTCCTGGACGACGAAGTCGGGCACCACGCGGTGGATGGCCACGCCGTCGAAGAAGCCCTTTCGCGCCAGCGCCATGAAGTTGCCCACCGTCAGCGGCGCGTCGAGGACCGCCAGCTCGATCTCGATGACGCCGCGGTCGGTTTCGATGAAGGCATGGGGCGAGAACGGAGGGCTCACCAGCAGCGGCCACTCGCTCTCGGCGACAGGGCGCCCGCCGGTCGCGGGTCGAATCGTCTCGGCCGCCCTGGTTCCCGCGTCTTGTTGCTGCAGCAGCTCAGCCGCGCGGACGCGAAGCGCCCACTCCCGATCCATCAGCGCCTCTTCCAGCAGCGGCCTGGCGGCAGCCGGATCGATCCGCGTCAGGGCTGCAAGCACCGCGGCGCGTGCCGTATAGGTACTGTCGCCGTCGGCGGCGCGATACGCCTCGACGAGCGACGGCACGGCTGACGCCGCCTTCAATTCGGCGAGGCCGTTGGCCGCAGCGGCGCGGACGGCGAAATCGTCGGCCCGGAGTCGTTCGAGGAGGATGCGCCCGGCGTCCGGGGCCTTCGACGCCACCAGTGCGGCCAGCACGGCCGGGATCACGCGGAGGTCGCGGTCCTCCAGCATCGCCATGAGCCGCGGGAGCCCTTGCGCCGGCGGCAGCGTGCCCAGCGCGGCCGCCTGCGCCGATCGCACCAGGGGGTCCCGGTCCGGCTCGAGTCCCGACAGCGTCGTCAGGAACGCCTCCGGGTCGACGCGCGCCAACGCCCGGATGGCGCCCGCGCGGATGGCTGGCGACGGATCGGACACCAGATCGAGGAGCAGATCGAGGCTGTCGGATCGACCCAGCGTCCCCAGAGCCGTCAAGGCCTCGGCGCGCAGCGTGGAATCGGCGTCGCCGTCCGCCACGATCCCGGTGAGGGCGGGCGCGGCCGAGGCGTCGCCGATGGACGCCAGCGCGCGCATCGCCTGGATCAGGATGGCCGGCTCCCGCCGGCCCTGCTCCACCATCTGCCGCAGCGGCGCCGCCGCGACCTGGGCCTTGACGACGCCGAGCCCGCGCGCGGCAAAGGCAGCGGGGTATCGTCCGGGGGCGTCCAGCAGCGCGAGGAGCGCCGGTTCGGCCCGCGGATCGCCGAGCCGCTGCAGCGCGTAGGACACGGGCCACCAGGTCGACACGGGCTGGCCGCGCCCATCGAGCGCCGCCGCAGCCAGCGCCTCGTACGAGCCGAGGCGCACGAGCGCGTAGAGCCCAAGCCGTGCCGCTTCGATGGGCGGCGCCAGCGGATACGAGACCTCATCGGGCGCAAGGCCGCTCAACGCGCCGGCCTTGACGTGCGCCTGCACCATCTCGCTCACAGCCGCGGCGTCGGCGCGATCGGCCAACATCCCGAGCGCCTCGGCCGCACGTCCTGCCACGAGGGGATTGGCGTCTTTGAGTGCCGCCAGCAGCCCGGGCCGCGCGGAGGCGTCGCCGATCAATCCGAGAGCAAAGGCCGCCACCTGGCGCACCTCCGGCTCCTCGTCGCCGAGCCGTGCCGAGAGCGGCTCGACGGCCGGTGGCAGGCCAACCCGCCCCAGCGCGAGCGCGGCGCGGCGCCGGACGCGCGCTTCGCCGTCGTTCAGCAGCCGAATCAAATCCGATGGCGGAGGGGGCGCCACGATCGCCGGACGATTGCGCGTAGCCGGAGCGAGGATGACCGGAGGCGGCGGGTTCGGATCGCGGAGGATGCGCTGATCCTCGAGACGGATGATCCATCCGAGCTTCTCCTCCCACGTCACCACCGGTGGCTCGGGCACCGGCGCCGGCATCGTCGCGCAGGCGGTGAAGAGAGACGCCAGGAGACAGGATGCAATACGTCCCGACATCCGCCGGATGATAGCATGCAGCGCAGGCGCTATCCGGCTCGGTACGGCCCATGTCGTTTCAGTACATCGCCATCGAAGGACCGATCGGCGTCGGCAAGAGCTCGCTCGCCGAACGTCTCGCCGCGCGGCTCGACGCCACCGCCGTGCTGGAAGATGCCGAGAATCCCTTCCTCGCCGACTTCTACGCCGGACGACAGGGCGCGGCGCTGCAGGCGCAGCTCTTCTATCTGCTCAACCGCCACCGGCAGCAGCTCACGCTGCGTCAGGCCAACCTGTTCGCGCAAACGACGATCGCCGACTACCTCTTCGACAAGGACAAGATCTTCGCGTATCTGAACCTCGACGACAACGAGCTCTTCATCTATCAGCGCCTGTACGATCTGCTCGTCCGCGACGTGCCCGCCCCCGATCTCGTCATCTACCTCCAGGCACCCACCGACGTGCTGGTCCGTCGAGTGAAGACGAGAGCCCGAAAGGAAGACGAGACGGAGCAGGAGCGGCTCGTGCCGGACGACGAGTACCTGCGCGAGCTGAACGAGGCGTACCAGCACTTCTTCTTCCACTACTCCGCCACACCGCTGCTCGTGGTCGAGACGTCCCAGTTCGACGCGCAGGCGAGCGACGAGGCGCTCGAGGATCTCATTCGGCAGATTCGATCGATGCAGGGCGGGACGCGATTCTACGTTCCGCGAACGTAAATGCGGCGGCTGCGCGGCGGCTAAAGCCGCCGCGCTACAGGGGGACAGCATCCCCGGCCTGTAGCGCGCAGGCTTCAGCCTGCGCGTCGCTGCGCGGCGACGTGCTACAGTTCAGGGTCCATGGCCTGGTTCAAGAAGGCGCGCAAGCCGATCGCCTCGTCGTCTCCCGACAAGCCCAGCCGCGTGCCCGAAGGACTGTGGGTGAAGTGCCCCGGATGCTCCCAGATCATCTACAACAAGGACCTCGAGCGAAACCTCGGCGTATGCCCCAAGTGCGCCCATCATTTCCGCATCGGCGCCGTGGAGCGCCTGCGGACGCTGCTCGACGGCGAATGGGAGGAGCACTTCAAGGACCTCACGTCGACCGATCCCCTGGAGTTCACGGACACCAAGCCGTACCGCGACCGGCTGCGCGTGACGAAGAAGAACACCGGGATGAAGGATGCGGTCGTCGTGGCGACGGGCCGGCTCGACGGGCTCGACGTGGTGATTGCGGCCATGGAGTACGCCTTCATCGGCGGCAGCATGGGCGTGGTCGTCGGCGAGAAGATCGCGCGCGCCGTGGAGATGGCCCTCGAGCGGCGTGAGCCGCTCATCATCGTCTCCTGCTCCGGCGGCGCGCGCATGATGGAGGGCGCGCTGTCGCTGATGCAGATGGCCAAGGTCTCGGCCGCCCTGGCGCGGCTCGATCGCGCGAGGCTCCCGTTCGTGTCCGTGCTGACGGATCCGACGACGGGCGGCGTGACGGCGAGCTTTGCGATGCTGGGCGACGTCAACCTCGCCGAACCGAAGGCGCTGATCGGGTTCGCCGGCCCGCGGGTGATCGAGCAGACGATCCGCCAGAAGCTGCCCGAGGGCTTCCAGCGCAGCGAGTTCCTGCTCGAGCACGGGATGCTCGATCTCGTGGTGGACCGGCGCGACATGAAGGCGACGATCGCGCGGACGCTCCGCTTCATGCGGGCCGAGCCCGCTCCGGTGCCGGAAGCGCCGATGGCGGCGGCCGCCGCGGTCGACTCGGACCAACCCTGACTTGATCTCCCGCCTGCTCGCGCTCGACACCTTCGGCATCAAGCTCGGGCTCGAGAACATCACCCGCCTGTGCGCGGCGCTCGGAAACCCCCAGCGCCAGTTCCCGTCGCTCCACATTGCCGGCACCAACGGCAAGGGATCCGTCACCGCCATGGCGCACGCGGCGCTCGTGGCCGCGGGCGTTCGCGTCGCGCGGTTCACGTCGCCGCACCTGGTCGATCTGGCCGAACGGTTCGTGATCGGCGATCGCCCGGTGGATCCGCACGAGCTCGAGCGGGTCGCGAACGACGTGCTCGACTGCGCGGACGCGCTGCACGCGCGCGGAGAGCTGTCGGTCCTGCCCACGTTCTTCGAGGCGACGACCGCGATTGCCTTCGAGCTGTTCCGGCGCGCGCGTGTCGAGGTCGCCGTGATCGAGGTCGGCCTCGGAGGCCGGTTCGACTCCACGAACATCCTCGCGCCGCCGGTCGGAGCCATCACCTCGATTGGTCTCGATCATCAGCAGTATCTCGGCGACACGGTCGAGGCGATTGCGTTCGAGAAGGCGGGCATCATCAAGCCAGGCATGACGATGGTGACCGGCGCGCTGCCCGACGCGGCCCGACGCGTGGTGGTGGCGGTGGCGGCTGAACGAGGCGCGCACGTCGTCGACGCGTGGAGCGGCGTTCGCATTCATCGTGATCTTCGCGATGGGCGAGCCACCGTGGACGTGGAAACCCCAGACGACTGGTACGGGCCCGTCACCCTGGCGCTGCGCGGCGAGCATCAGGTGGGGAACGCGCTGGTTGCCATCCGCCTGCTCGAAGCCTCGCGCGTCGCCGGTCTGTCGATTCCGCGCCGCGCCATCGAGCAGGGATTGAGCGGCGTCGCGTGGCCTGCGCGGCTGGAGATCGTGCCCGTGTCGGGTTCGGGCGGCAAGCAGGTGATCCTCGACGCGGCGCACAACGTGGATGGAGCCGAGGCGCTCGCCGCGTATCTGAGCCGCTGGCATCCCGAGCGCCTGCCGCTGGTCATCGGCGTGATGCGCGACAAAGACGTGGAAGGCATGATCGACCGGCTGCTGCCTGCCGTGTCGTCGATCGTGGCGACGGCGGCGTCCACGCCGCGCGCGATGCCGCCCGAGGAGCTGGCTGCCCGCGCGCGGTCGCGCGTGCCCGGCAACGCCGTCCTCGACGTGCGTGCCGAGGCGGACCCGGTGCTGGCGGTGGAGCAGGCGCTGGCGCGACACGACGTCGTCTGTGTCGCCGGCTCGATCTTCCTCGCCGGGGAGGTTCGCGACGCCCTCGAGCGCCGTGCTATCCTGCGGTGATTTCCTGCATTCTGATGGGTTCTTCTCGGGTTTTGTACCGCTATGCGGCCCGTAACGCGAATTCTGTACTCGTTGTCCCGACCGCATAGCGGTCCTAGCCGCGCGGAGCGCGGCCAGAAACGCTGGCAACCAGCCAAGGGCGAGGCTCCACGGGTATCGGGATATCAAGGGCGAGCCCTTGGCTGGCTCGTCTGTCTGCTCATGGGGCTCGCCGCACCGGTGAGGGCGCAGGCTCCTGCAGCGCAGGGACCAGTGACCGCGCCGCCCGACTCGCCGCTGTCGCGCATCACGCGCAACACGCAGAACCGCCTCGAGTGCTTCTCGCTCGAGCACTGCCAACTGACGGGTGCCGTCGACATCGAGGTCGGCCCCATGACCCGGTTCTTCGCCGACCAGATCGACATCTTTGTCGACCCGGAGCTCCGGATCGTCGCCAGCGGCAACGTCGTGTTCACGAACCCCGAAGGCCGCATTGCGGCCGAGCGGGTCGAGTTCAACGTGAGCAATGGCACCGGCATGTTCCACATGGCGACCGGGAGCATGTCGCTCGCCGCGACGGCGGACCGCGCGCAGTTCGCCGGCCAGGATCCGGACGTGTACTTCTACGGGGAGACGATCGAGAAGGTCAGCGCGCAGTCGTACCGCCTGACGCGGGGCGCCTTCACGACGTGCGTGCAGCCGACCCCGCGCTGGGAAATCGTCAGCGACTCCATCGTCATCAACATGAACGATTACGCTATCGCCCGCAACATGCTGCTGCGCGTGAAGGGCGTGCCGCTGATGTATCTGCCCGTGATCTACTACCCGATCAAGGATGATGATCGAGCGACCGGTTTCCTGCTGCCAACGTACGGGACGTCGACGATTCGCGGACAAGCCCTGAGCAACGCCTTTTTTTGGGCGATCGGACGGAACCAGGATGCAACGTTCTACCATGACCTGTTTACGAAGGCCGGTCAGGGCACCGGGGCGGAGTACCGATATGTCGCCGGTCAAGGATCGTTCGGCAACTTCCGGTTCTACCGGTTCGCGCAGCGTGAATCGGAATTCAAGCAGGCGGGCGGCCGCACCGAGATCCTGCCTCACACCACCAGCTATCAGTTCACTGGTGTCGGCAACCAGACGTTGGGGCCGGGCATTACGCTCCAGGAGAACATCGATTACACCTCGGACCTCGTGACGAAGCAGCTCTACCAGCAGAATATCTATCAGGCCTCGAACGCGTCCCGGACGATCGGGGCGGCTCTGTCCGGCAACTGGGGCCGTTGGACCACGACCGGCCTGTTTCAACGGACCGAGACCTTTACCGGAACCGGAACGTCGACGCTCCACGGGAGCGCGCCGCGCGTAACGGCCGCGATTGCCTCGACGAGGCTCGGTTCCTTGCCGGCGTACGGGTCGCTGAATGCCGATTACGCATACCTGCTGAATCGGTCGTTGCGCGGGACCGCCGTCACGAGGGATACGACAGTCGGCCGCTTCGATCTTCAGCCCAGGATCCAGGCGGCCCTCTCCCGGTTGACCTTTCTGTCGGTGAACACCGCTGCGTTCTACCGGATGACTCATTACAGCCGGAACTCCGCGTCGGCCGATCCCATCGTCCGTCGGTACCTCTCGCTGCAGGTGGAAGCCGTTGGACCGGTGTTCGCCCGTATCTGGGACACCGTCGACAGCACGTTCAGTGAACGGATGAAGCACGTCATCGAGCCGACCTTCGTGATCGATCACGTGACTGGAATTCCGAATCTCAGCGTCGTTCCGATCACCGTCGATACCTCTGACAGGATCGTGGGTGGGTCCACACGGTTCACATATGGGATCAACAATCGCTTTCTGTATCGCGCAAGGACGGCGGACGGGGCCCCTGGCGCGACCTACGAGTTCCTGACCGTCGGGATCCAGCAGACCTACTACCTGAATCCGGAGGCGAGTCTGACCGACACACAGTATGCGAGCAGTAGCGCTCATGCAGCGGGGATCGATCTGTCTGACGTGGCGGTGATCATCCGCGCTTCGCCACGGGGAGCAGCCGCGACGGCGCCCCTCAATGCGACGGCCAGACTGGAGTACGACGTGCACGGCCGTGGCCTGCAGGTGATCACATCGGCCGTCAATATTCGCAAGGGATTCAGCGGGGGCAATATCAGCTACAGCCGCTCTAAGGTGGAGAGGCCCGCGCAGGTGTTGAGCTCGTTGGGCGGAGGCGTGTTCTTCAACTTCCTGCGGGACAGACTCACGGGCGGGTACGACATCACATGGGACATTACCAGAGGGGCCATCTTGACCCAGAGTGTGTCGGGGACGTATCTAGCTCAGTGTTGCGGTATCCAGGCGGAGTTTCAGAAGTTCAAGTTCCCGGTCGCCAGCGCGAGGTTTCCCATACCGGCAGATCGCCGATTCAACGTCTCGCTCGTGCTGGCGGGTCTCGGCACGTTTTCAAATTTCTTTGGAGCACTTGGCCTTGGCCAATAGCGGAGCGGGCGTGTGAAAGGCCTCATTCTCAGCGGCGGGAAGGGCACGCGGCTCCGACCGCTCACCTATACCAGCGCCAAGCAGCTCGTCCCGGTCGCCAACAAGCCGGTCCTCTTCTACGGCATCGAGGCGATGGCCGAGGCCGGCATCCGCCACATCGGCATCGTCGTGGGCGACACGCAGGCCGAAATTCGCGCCGCCGTCGGCGACGGCTCCCGCTGGGGCGTGTGCGTGGAGTACATCGAGCAGGACGCCCCGCGCGGGCTGGCGCACGCGGTGAAGATCAGCGAGCCGTTCATCGGCACCGACCCGTTCGTCATGTACCTCGGCGACAACCTCCTCAACAAGGGGATCACGCGCTTCGTGGAGGAGTTCGCCCGCGAGCGGCCGGCGGCGCAGATCCTGCTCGCGCGCGTGCCCGACCCGCAGATGTTCGGCGTGGCCGAGCTGCGCAACGGCACCGTCGTCCGGCTCGTCGAGAAGCCGAAGGAGCCGATCGGCGACCTGGCCCTCGTCGGCGTCTACATGTTCGGGCCGCAGGTCTTCGAGTCGGTCAACCGCATCACGCCCAGCTTCCGCAACGAGCTGGAGATCACCGACGCGATCCAGAACCTGATCGACCGCGGCCTGACCGTGCGCCCGCACATCGTCGACGGCTGGTGGAAGGACACGGGCAAGCTCGAGGACATGCTCGAGGCCAATCGGCTGATCCTCGACACGCTGGAGCGGCGGATCGACGGCGCCGTCGACGCCGACAGCCGTGTGGAGGGCAAGGTCGTCATCGAGCAGGGGGCCGTGGTCGAGCGCTCGACGATCAGGGGCCCCGCGATCATCGGGCCTGGTGCCCGGATCGTCCACGCGTACGTGGGGCCGTTTACGTCGATCGGGGCCGGCGTCGAGATCCAGGACTCGGAGATCGAACACAGCATCGTGCTCGAGGGCTCCTGCGTGCGCGACCTGGCGAACCGCGTCATCGACAGCCTCATCGGCAAGAACGTGCGCATCTATCGGATGCCCGTGAAGCCGAGCGCCTACCGCTTCATGCTGGGCGACAACTCCGAGGTGGGGATCAGGTGGTGATATGACCGACCCGACGGCGTACGCGAGCACGGCCTCGTAGCATCCGCGCAGTCAGGGCGTGAGGAGCAGGGCCCTGCGCCTCAGTCCCGACGAGCGCGGCTGGCTCCTGGAGATCCTGCGGGCCGACGACGAGGAGCTGTTCACCAAGTTCGGCCAGGTGTACGTGTCCGCCACCTATCCAGGCGTCGTCAAGGCGTGGCACTACCATCAGCAGCAGGTCGACAACTTCGCATGCGTCGCCGGCATGGTGAAGCTCGTGCTCGTCGACACGAGGCCCGGCTCGCCCACCAACGGCGCCGTGAACGAGTTCTTCCTCGGCACGCAGAACCCCACGCTCGTGCAGGTGCCGAACCTCGTGTACCACGGCTGGAAGTGCATCAGTCTCGATACGGCCCTGGTCGTCAACGTGCCCAGCGAGCCGTACCGGTACGCGGAGCCGGACGAGTACCGCCTCGCGCCGCACGACACGCTGCCCTATGACTGGACGCGCAAGGATGGTTGAGGTCCTCGTCACGGGCGGGGCCGGCTTCATCGGCAGCAACTTCGTCCGATCTGCGCTGGCTCGTCATGCCGACTGGTGTGTCACCACACTCGACAAGCTGACCTACGCCGGGCGGCGCGAGAACCTCCACGACGTGATGGACGACCCGC
>JACQTK010000212.1 GCA_016210845.1 Acidobacteriota bacterium
GTACTACATGATCAGCGCGGTGTCGCAGAAGTACAACATTCATCCGCAGACGCTGCGCCTGTACGAGCGCGTAGGGCTCCTCAAGCCTTCGTGGACCGAAGGCAACACGCGCTTGTACTCGGAAGAGGACCTCGAGCAGCTCGAGACGATCCTCGCGCTCACCCGCGACCTCGGCGTGAACCTGGCGGGCGTGGAAATCATCCTCAACATGCGCCGCAAGATCGAGCAGATGCAGCGCGAGGTCAACGAGTTCATGGAGTATGTGAAGCGCGAGCTGGCGCGCGGCATCGACGACTGGGAGCAGCGCCTCAGCACGGCGCTCGTCAAGTCGTCGCCGACCGATCTCGTGAGGCAAACGCCCCAGTCCCCTGACGCCGAAAGTGAAAAGTCAAAAGTGGAAAGTGGAAAAGTAAGTTCACAGTAGGTCCTTCCGGGGTTACCATGCAGTGTGCCCTGCGCGATCTGCGGCGACACCGGCTGGAAGACGATCGAGATCGACGGTGTCTCGCGGGTGACGCGCTGCGAGTGCTGGCAGCGCGCGGCGGTCGATCGATTCGCGCGGGAGGCCGAGATCCCGCCGCGCCACGAGGCCTGCGATCTCGACACCTTCCACGACTACAACGATTCGTTGAGCAAGGCGGTGGGCCGTGCGCGCCGGTTTGTCCGAGAGTTTCCGGCGGTCGATCGCGGGCTCCTGTTTCTGGGACGCCCCGGACTCGGCAAGACCCATCTGGCCATTGCCTGCCTGAAGCTGGCCGCGCATGCCAAGGGCATGCGCGGCGTCTTCCACGACACGCGCCAGCTCCTGCGCCGGATCCGCCAGACCTACGATCCCGTGACCAGACGGACCGAGACGGAGCGCGATGTCGTGAACGCCGTGATCGGCACCGATCTGCTCGTGCTCGACGATGTGGGGGCAGAGCGCGCGACCGAATGGGTCGAGGAGATGCTGCACCTCATCGTCAATACCCGCTACAACGAGCGGCGGCCCACGATCTTCACGACGAACTATCCCGTGGAGGCGCCGCCGGACGCCAAGCACGCCGAGACGCTCCTCGAGCGCGTGGGCTTCCGCATGTACTCGCGCCTGCAGGAGATGTGCGACTTCGTCGAGCTCGAGGGCGTCGACTACCGCGAGCTGGGCCCGAACCCGACGATCGAGGCGCTGTCGCGGCTGACCAAGCGGGGCAGCCAGACGCACCGGGCGCTGCCCGGACCCACCGCGAAGGCGCAGTTGAAGGCGCGCTTCAAGAGCGCGGAGCCTGCTCCCGACCTGAAGTGGCCGGGGGGCAAGGCGGGATCCTGACGTCCGGGCCCTGCTGAGGCCTGGGGCCTGAGCCCTGGAGCCTTACACTGATCGAGATGCTCGGGCTCTACGTCCATATCCCTTTTTGCTCGGCGATCTGCACCTACTGCAACTTCAACCGCGGCCTGTTCGACGCGGGCCAGAAGGCGCGGTACCTCGACGCGCTGCTGGCCGACATCCACGGCAAGGCGGACGGGTCGCCTGCCGACACCATCTACGTCGGCGGGGGCACGCCGTCGCTGCTGGAGCCGACCGAGATCGCCGCCCTGATCGAGGCGTGTCGGGGCGCCTTTGCCGTCGCCCGCGACGCCGAAATCACCCTCGAAGCCAACCCCGAGACGGTCACCCCTGCGGGGCTGGATGGCTTCCGGGCCGCAGGCGTCAATCGGGTCAGTTTCGGTGTCCAATCACTGCGAGACGAGGAGCTCGGGCGGTTGGGCCGGCTGCATTCGGCCGACCGGGCGCGCGAGGCCTATGCCCAGGCCCGCGCCGCGGGGTTCGACAACGTCTCGCTCGACCTGATGATGTGGCTCCCGCAGCAGACCGCGGCCGACTGGCTCGAGTCGGTCGACGGCGTCATTGGCCTCGGTCCCGAGCACGTGTCCACGTACCTGCTCGAGATCTACGCGAACGCGCCGCTGCGCGACGCCATGGCGCGGGGGCGCTGGTCCGTAGCGCCCGATGACGAGGCCGCGGAGATGTATCTGTCGGGTCTCGACAGGATGGACACCGCGGGCTACGTGCAGTACGAAATATCGAACGTGGCGCGTCCTGGCCGGGCGTCGCGCCACAACCTGAAGTACTGGACCGACGGCGAGTGGCTCGGGTTCGGCTGCGGCGCCCACTCGACGCGGGCCGGTGTCCGCTGGAAGAATCTATCGTCAACCGAGGAGTACATCGCGGCCGCGGCGGCTGGAGGGCAGCCGGCCACAGACCGCCGGCCGCTGTCGGCGGAGGAGCGGCTCGAAGACGCGCTCTTCACGGGACTGCGTCTGACCGCCGGCCTCGATTTACGCGCCGTGAAACATCGATACGGCGTAGACGTGTGGGCTCGGTACGGCGAGGAGCTTCAGGTCTTTGTCGATGAGGGCCTTTTGATCTACGATGGGCGGTCCTTGCGTCTGAGTAGGGCCGGAATGCTTCTTGCTCACGAGGTCATGACCGTTTTCATCGGCTCGACGGTACGGTAAAGTAACGGCCTTTTCCGCCTTTCCCAGGAGGCTTGACGATGCGACGACTGTCCGGGTTCGTTCTGGCTGGCGCGATGATGATGCTGCCGGCGTTTTCGCAGGGTCATGGGACCGCGTTTGCCCAGCAGGCGCCGCAGCCCACCACGTTTACCGGTGACATGGTCTTGTGGGCGTTTTCCGTGAGAGCTGACAAAACGGGCGACTACGAGAAGGTGCTGACGACGCTCAAGGATTCGCTCATGAAGTCGGAGAAGCCCGAGGCCAGGCAGCAGCTGGCGGGCTGGAAGGTGATGAGGAACCCGACGCCCCAGCCGGACGGGACGATCCTCTACATCCACGTGATCAATCCCGTGGTGCCCAAGGCGGACTACTCGATCACGAACATCGTCTACGACGTCATCAAGGATCCGGCGCAGCAGACGGCGTTCTTCGAGATGTACCGCGGGGCCATCAGTGCGGCGCTGTTCATGATCCAGGGGCCGGTGAGCGCCGACTTTTCGCGGTAGCCCCGTCCCCGGCGGGCCGTGAAGACGCGCCCTCCGACGTGTAGGGCGTCCGTGAAGGCCGCCCCGACGACCGTAGCGCGCCCGTTGACGGAGCGCCCAATCTCTCTACAGCCACGTGCGGTGTCGTCGCCGTTCGTGGCTGTTTTTGTATACAGTTAGGTCGATGCGCACCGCCTCGACGACCGCCGCAGCGCTGGCGCTGGCCACGTTCGCCGCTTTGGCCCAGGTGCCCGCGCCAGCACCCCAGCAGCCCCCGACGCCTGCCGCGCCTCAGCAACCTCCGACGCCCGCGCCTCCGTCGCCCGCACCGGCCGTGCCGGCCGTGAGCGCACCGACGATTCCACCGCCGACCGGCGCCAGGACGTTCACCGCCCAGACCGGGATGATCTTCCAGTCCGTGCGCCCCGAGCGCGTGGCGGACTTCGAAGCGGTGATTGGCTACTTGCAGGCCGCGCTCGAGAAGTCCACCAATCCCACCGTCCGCGCGCAGGCGCAGGGATGGCGCATCTACAAGGCTACGGAGGCCGGGCCGAACGGCACGGTGATTTACGTGTTGGTGCTCGATCCCACGGTCGCGGGCGCGGATTACAGCCTCGGGACGATCCTGGCCGAGGCCTATCCCGAGAAGATCCAGGAGCTGTGGAAGCTCTATCAGGGCGCGCTGGGTCCGAGCGCGAACCTGCTGAACCTGATGCCCCTCGAAGGGCCGCCGCCCGCGCCGCCCGCGCCCGCCCCCGCAACGCCGCCAGCCACGCGTCCCGCGCCGCCCGCGGGCCGAGGGACCACGCCACCAGCCGGACGAGGCGGCGCCCCCGCGCGATGATGACGTGGGGCGAGCCTTGTCAGGCTCGCCCGCGCGGACCTGGCAAGGTCCGCGCACGATGCCGTGCAGGTCAGAACGCCAGCGATCAGAACGCCGGCGCGATCAGAACGCCAGATTCAGCCCCGCGTAGACGCGGTGCACCGTGTCGTGCAGCGGCTCGCCGCGCAGCCTGAACACGCGGTAATCCAGCCTCGCGCGAATCGGCCCGAGCAGGGAGATCTTGACGCCGCCCCCGGTGTTCACGCCGAGATGCGTTTCCTGCCGCGTGCCGAGGCGCTCGCGATACACGCCGCCTCCGGTGGTGAAATAGAACTGCATGCCCGCCACGGGGATGGGCGTCTGCAGGAGCACGTTCCCCATGCCCGTGCGCAGCGAGGGCGCGGCTTCGAGCAGCGTTTCCCCTGTATCGGCGAACTCGAACTCGAAGCCCACCACCAGGAGTCCGACGCCCAGCGCCACGCCCTTCGTGGTTCGATTCGCAGGCGTCGTGGTGCTGCCGATGAACAGCGTGGCGTCGGCGTAGGCGGGCGCGGCCATCGCCAGGCCCATCAGCATCGCCAGCATCAGAGGAATCGCCGAATGGAGGGGCCGACCTTGAGGTCGGCCCATGGGTCGGCCGATGGGCGGGCTCGCAGATCGACCCTGGGCGCGCGATATTCGCATATCCGGATGATACGATCAGATTCGATGGATCTCCGCCTCAGCGAAGACCAGGCGCTGCTCCGCCGCAGCATCCGCGAGTTCGCGGAGCGCGAGATCCGGCCGTACGTGCGGGAATGGGACGAGGCGCAGGCGTTCCCCGAGACGCTGATCCCCAAGCTCGCGGCCCTGGGCCTCATGGGCATCCAGTTTCCGGACGAGTACGGCGGGGCCGCGATGTCTCCCGTCGACTACTGCATCTGCATCGAGGAGCTGGCGCGCGTCGATCCGTCGGTATGCCTGTCGGTGGCGGCGCACAACGGCCTCGGCGCGGCGCACATCGCCGCGTTCGGGACCGAGGCGCAGAAACGCCGGTACCTCGTGCCGCTGGCGCGGGGCGAGCAGCTCGCCGCCTGGGGCCTCACCGAGGCCTCGGCTGGCAGCGACGCGGCTGCCATGCGGACGACCGCCACCCGCGAGGGCGAGTGCTGGGTGATCGACGGGTCCAAGCAGTTCATCACCAACGCCCGCACCGGGCATCTCATCGTCGTCATGGCCATCACCAGCCGCGGCAAGGGGAGCCGCGGCATCTCGGCCTTCGTCGTGGAGAAGGGCACGCCCGGGTTTCGCGTGGGCAAGAAGGAAGACAAGCTCGGCATGCGCGCCAGCGAGACGAGCGAGGTGATCTTCGAGAGCTGCCGCGTGCCCGCGGCGCAGCTGCTCGGCGTCGAGGGCCAGGGCTTCATCAACGCGCTGCAGGTGCTCGACGCGGGCCGCATTGGCATCGCGGCGCTGGCCGTGGGCCTGGCGCAGGGCGCCTACGAGGCGGCCCGAGCCTATGCGTTCGAGCGGCGGCAGTTCGGCCGCCCCGTTGGGAGCTTCCAGGCCATCCGCGCCAAGCTCGTGGAGAACGCCGGCCGCATCGAGGCGGCGCGCCTGCTCACGTATCGGGCAGCGTCGATGAAGGCGCAGGGACGGCGCACGACGCTGGAGGCGGCGATGGCGAAGCTGTATTCCAGCGAGAGCGCGGTGCGGGTGGCGGAGGACGGCGTGCAGATTTTCGGCGGCTACGGGTTCGTCCGGGCCTATCCGGCCGAGAAGTTCTTTCGAGACGTGAAGCTCACCACCATCGGCGAAGGCACCAGCGAGATCCAGCGGCTGGTGATCGCCCGCCAGCTCCTTGCCAGTTGACGTGACCGCCGCCGGGCCCTCCCTCGCGGAGCGCGTGCTCGCGGGCGATCCGCGTGCCATCGCGCGCGCGATCTCGCTGGTCGAGGACGAGCAGCCGTCGGGGGGCGATCTCATCCGGCGGATCTTCGGCCGTACCGGCCGTGCGCACGTCATCGGCATCACAGGGCCGCCCGGGGCGGGCAAGAGCACGCTGGTCGATCGGCTGATCGCCGAGATTCGGCGCGAGGGCAAGACCGTCGGCGTGATTGCCGTCGATCCCACGAGCCCGTTCAGCGGCGGCGCCCTGCTGGGCGACCGCGTGCGGATGGGCGCGCATGCGGGGGACGGCGGGGTGTTCATTCGCAGCATGGCCACGCGTGGGCAGCTGGGCGGCCTGGCCCGCGCCACGAGCGACGTGGCCCTCATCCTCGACGCCGCGGGTAAGGACGTGATCGTCATCGAAACGATCGGAGTCGGTCAGGACGAGGTCGACATCGTGCGAACGGCGGATCTCTCCGTGGTCGTGATGGTGCCCGGCACGGGCGACGAGGTGCAGGCGCTCAAGGCGGGCGTCATGGAGATCGCCGACCTCTTCGTCGTCAACAAGGCCGATCGCGACGGTGCCGACCGGCTCGTCCAGGCCATTGCGGCCAACCAGTCTCTCCAGACGTTCGAGCCGGGCGAGTGGCGGCCGCCCATCCTGAAGACGGTGGCGACCACTGGCGTGGGGGTGACGGAGCTCTGGCGGTCGATTGGGGAGTTCCGCAGCCATCCGGTGGACGTACGGAGGACGCGCCAGCGCGCGCGGCAGGAGTATCGGCTGCGGGAGCTGCTGTCGCGGCGCCTGCTGCAGCACCTCGAAGGCGCGCTGCCCGAGGGCGAGCTGGCCCGCGTCGTCGAGGCGGTGGCGGCCCGCGAGCTCGATCCGTACTCGGCCGTCGAGACGCTCGTCAGTCGCGTATTCGGACGGCGTCGGGCGGGCCTTCACGGCCCGCCGGAACGGCCATGAAAGCCACGCTCGACCACATCGGCATCGCCGTCAAGGATCTCGACCAGGCCCTGGCGTTCTATCGGGACGCGCTCGGGCTCGAGGTGGAAGCGCCCGAGGACGTCGAGTCGCAGCGGGTCCGCGCGCACTTCATCCCGGTGGGCGAATCGGCGCTCGAGCTCCTGGAGGCGACCGCCCCCGATTCCGCGATTGCGCGGTACATCGACAAGCGCGGACCGGGCGTTCATCACATCACGCTTCGCGTCGAGGACATTCACGCGGCTGTCGAGCACCTGAAGGCGCGCGGCGTGCGGCTGGTCGACCAGGAGCCCAGGCCTGGTGCGGAAGGGGCGCTCGTCGCCTTCATCCACCCCTCGGCCGCGCACGGGGTGCTGGTCGAGTTGAAGGAGCCTGCGCGTCCGCGCCCGAACCTGGCGGCGAGGCGCATGGCGTGGGGCGATCTGGAGCTCGTCAGCGTGAGCGACGGGCTCTTCCGGCTCGACGGCGGGGCGATGTTCGGCGTGGTGCCACGGCCGCTCTGGGAGACCCGGCTGCCGGTGGACGACCGGAACCGCGTCCTGCTGAGCATGCGGCCGCTCGTCGTGGAAGCCGAGTGGGGCCGGATGATCGTCGATTGCGGGGCGGGCGACAAGATGGACGCCAAGCAGCTGGACATGTACGGCTTCGACCGCACGCGCCACCTCGATCACGCGCTCGCCGATGCGGGCCTCTCGGCCGAGTCGATCGACGTCGCGCTCGCCACGCACCTGCACTTCGACCATTTCGGCGGCGCGACCCGTCGGGACGGCGCGGCGTTGACGCCGCGGTTTCCGCGGGCGCGCTACGCGATTCGGGCGGCGGAGTGGGAGGACGCCACGCACCCGCACGAGCGCAACCGTGCCAGCTATCTGCAGGACGATTTCGTGCCCCTGAAGGAGGCAGGCGTGGTGGCCTTCTACGAGGGCGATCAGTCGATCGAGCCTGGCGTCCGCGTGGTGCGGACGGGCGGCCACACGGGCCAGCACCAGATCGTGTTCGTCGAGTCGGGCGGCAGGACCGCCGTGTTCACGGCCGATCTGATTCCCACCACGGCCCACGTGCAGAACGCCTGGATCATGGGCTACGACCTGTTCCCGATGGACACGCTCGCGTTCAAGAAGCGCTTCATTCGCGAGGCGATCGACCGCGAATACCTGATCTTCTTCGAGCACGACCCGTTCGTGGCGGCGGGATACATTCGGGAACGGGACGGCCGACGCCACGTGGAGCAGGTGTTGTGATGCCACGTGCGCAGATAGGCCTCATCGGCGGCTCGGGCCTGTACGACATGGCCGACGTGACCGACCGGACCGACGTCACGCTGACGACTCCGTTCGGCGATCCATCGGGTCCGTACGTGCTGGGTACGCTGCGGGGCAAGCGCGTGGCGTTCCTCGCGCGGCACGGCGCGGGGCACCGTATCCCGCCCTCGGAGTTGAACTTCCGGGCCAACATCTTCGGCATGAAGATGCTGGGGGTGGAGTACATCCTCTCGGCGAGTGCCGTGGGCAGCCTGCGGGAGGAGTACAGGCCGCTCGACATCGTGATTCCGGACCAGTTCTTCGACCGCACGAAGGGCCGCGTGAGCAGCTTCTTCGGCCGCGGCCTGGCGGCGCACGTCGGCTTCGCGCATCCGTTCTGCGCCATGTTGAGCACGCTGGCGTACGACAGCGCCAGGGAGGCGGGCGCCACGGCGCACAAGGGCGGCACGTACGTCTGCATGGAGGGCCCGCAGTTCTCGACGCTGGCCGAATCGCGCCTGTATCGCGCCTGGGGCATGGACATCATCGGCATGACCAACCTGCAGGAAGCCAAGCTGGCGCGCGAGGCAGAGATCTGCTACACGACGATCGCGCTCGTCACCGACTACGACTGCTGGCACCCGGATCACGACTCGGTGACGGTGGAGATGGTGATCGGCAACCTCCTGCAGAACGCGAAGACGGCGCAGCAGATCATCGCGCGTGCCGTGGAGCGCCTGCCGTACGACCGCACCTGCGAGTGCGCGTCGGCGCTCAAGTACGCGCTCATCACCAGGCCGGAGGCGATTCCGGAGCAGGTGAGGAAGGATCTGGCGCCGCTGGTCGGCAAGTACTTGGCGCTTTCGCCAGTGGACAGTTGACAGTTGACAGCACGTTCCGCTTCGCAGCCCAGCGCTGTCACTGTCAACTGTCAACTGTCAACTGAAACATGAAGCTCATCGTCACCGGATCGATCGCCTACGACTACCTGATGTCGTTCCCCGGGAAGTTCACCGAGCACTTCCTGGCGGAGCACATGCAGCGCGTCAGCCTGAGCTTTCTCGTCGACTCGATGGACAAGCGGCGCGGGGGCTGCGCGCCGAACATCGCCTACACGCTCGCGCTGCTCGGCGAGCGGCCGTACCTCATGGGCACGGCCGGTCAGGACTTCGGCGAGTACCGGGAGTGGCTGCGGGCGGCGGGCATCGACACCTCGCTCGTCGTGCAGGTGCCCGACAAGTTCACCGCGTCGTTCTTCTGCAGCACCGATACCGACAACAATCAGATCGCGTCCTTCTATACGGGAGCGATGGCCAACGCCGCCGAGCTCTCGTTCCGGACCATCGCCGAGCCTGGGCTGGTCATCATCTCGCCGAACGACCCGGCCGCCATGATCCAGTACGCCGAGGAGTGCCGCACGCTGCACATTCCGCACATCTTCGACCCGGGCCAGCAGTGCGCCCGCATGTCGGGACCGGAGCTGCGAGACGGCATCGTGGGGGCTCGCCTCCTCATCTGCAACGACTACGAGTTCGAGCTGATCCGCCAGAAGACCGGGATGAGCGAAGGCGCCGTGCTGGAGGTGACCGAGGCGCTCATCGTCACGCGCGGCGAGGACGGGTGCTCGATCTATCGGGATGGCCGTCGGTGTGACGTGCAGGCGGTCGCGCCGCACCGAATCATCGATCCGACCGGCGTGGGCGACGCGTTTCGCGGGGGGCTCATGAAGGGTCTGGCGAGAGGCGCCACCTATCAGGTGGCGGCGCAGGTGGGCAGCGTGGCGGCCACGTACGCGCTCGAGCATCTCGGCGGCCAGAGCCACGCCTATACCATCGAGGAGTTCAAGAGCCGGTACGAGCAACACTTCGGCCCGCTCGTGCTCCCCAAAGGGCCGACCTGAAGGTCGGCCCCTACATGCAACCCCGCCGTCCCGGTGTAGGGGCCGACCTTTAGGTCGGCCCTCCCGGCGACAGGTTCAGGTCGGCCCTCCCGGCGACAGGTTCAGCCCATGGCGGGGCCGGCCCGTGGCAACCGCCTTCTGGCGGTATCCAGCTCGCCATCACCGATCGAAGGACTCGCGGCGTGACGACGCCGTCAGGCGGATGACGTAGCGCGTCGGGTCCTTCCGGAACAGCTCCTGCAGCTCGCTCAGGCTGCGCGCGCCGCCGTAGCTGACGGCGGAGCACAGGTGCTTCAGCATGTCGCGCAGCAGCGGCCGGACCGAGCCGCGCGCGGGCACGCTGATCTCCATGCCCTCGGCCCCCAGCGCCTCGACGTCCGCCGCATCGAGGTCTTCGACGTCCAGCCGGTCGACGATCGCCTGCAGCGACGCCATGCCGCGAAACACCTTGAACGGCACGCGCACGGTCTTGTTCGAATCGGGCACGACGACCGGTTTCTGCACGGTGTCGCCCGGGGTCTCGGCCGTGCCGGCCAGCATGCTGCCGAGCATCACGGTCTCGCCACCGAACACCAGCGCCTGCACGAGCGCCCCGTGGCGCCGCACGCCGCCGTCGGCGATGAGCGGCACGTGACCCACCGCCGCGTCGCGGCATTCGACCAGCGCCTGCACCTGCGGGACGCCGAAGTTGGTGTTGAGCCGCGTCGTGCAGCCGCCGCCAGGGCCGATGCCGACCTTGATGCCGTTGACGCCGCGCTCCAGGAGGAACCGCACGCCCTCCGCGGTGGCCACGTTGCCTGCCACGAGCTCGACGTCGCCGAACCGCTTGCGGAACGCCTCGATGGCCCGCGCCATCACCACGGAGTGCCCGTGCGCGATGTCGATGACGATGACGTCGGCCTCTGCGCGGAGCAGCTCGGAGGCGCGCTCGAGGTAGTCGCCTTTGGCGCCGATGGCCGCGGCGACGCGCAACCGCCCCTGGCTGTCGCGCGTGGCGAACGGCAGCTGCCGCTGCATGATCAGATCCTTCGCGGTGATGAGGCCGCGCAGCGTCCCATCGGTGCCGACCAGCGGCAGCTTCTTGATCTTGTGCGCCCGCATCACCTCTTCGGCGATCGTGGGATCGGGCGTGCCCGTGTGCACGACCAGCCGCTCGCGCGGCGTCATCCGCGACGACACCGTTCCGCCCTCGTCGGCGAATCGGAGGTCGCGGGTCGTCAGCAGCCCCTGCACGCGGCGCTGCTCGTCGACGACGACGAGCGTGCCGATCCCGGTCCGTCGCATGCGCTCGGCGGCGTCGGCCAGGCTCGCGGCGGGCGCGATCATGTACGGGTCGCCGATGACGCCATGCTGCTTTCGCTTGACGATGTGAACCTCGCGCACCTGGGGGTCGATGTCGCCGCTGCGGAAGCCGCGGTCGATGACGCCGATGCCGCCCTCCTCGGCCACGGCAATCGCCATCTCCGATCGCGTCACCGTGTCCATGTTGGCGGAGACGATCGGCCGCTTCAGCGTGAGACGTTGCGAGAACCGCGACGTCAGGTCGATCGTGGCCGGGTCTCGGCGCTCGATGACGCTGTGCTGCGGGGTGAAGAGGAAGTCGTCGAACGTGCAGCCGCGGACGAGGGACAGGAGGTCGGACATGGGGACAACAGGTTACTGTGCCACACACCGATCACGAAACACCACATGGCCGCCGACGTCGAACGCCGACCTCACACAGGTCGACGGCGACTTGCGCTTCAGCCAGTGACGATGGCTGTCGCCGTCGTGCGGTTCAGCGAGCTCGTTCAGCTGCTGGAGAGGGAAGGTGTCCAGCCAGTCCCACGAGTACGAAATCCGCGTTTGGGGCCGCATAGCGGTCCAAAGAAGTGCCCGCAGGCACGTGTCACGCCATTTTGAAGGCAGCCGGGCTGAAGGCAGGAAAGCAGAGTGATTGATCTTCGGTATTCACTCGTCATCGAAGCGACGGAGGACCCCACCTTCTTCGCGTTCCATTCCCCCGACCTTGAAGGTTTCACGGGCGTGGGCCACTCGGTTGAAGACTGCCTTTACCAGGCGCGCTGGGGGATGCAGGAGCACGTCGGACTCTTGAAGGAACGGGGACTCGCAATTCCCCCGCCTAATCCAAACCCCACCGTCGTCATTCAGAACGAGCAGCCGGCCGCGACCCTGCGCTGAGTCAGCTCGCCTGGTCGCGGCGCGAGTGTCCGCTCGTGGGACGCCCCGTTCCGCTGGCGGACAGCCGCCCTTGCGTCGGACGAGCATTTCAGCACTAATCCGTGTGGCGTTCTCAGTGAGCGCGCGCACGCACGAACTCGGCGTTCGCATCGCCCTGGGCGTCGATCGAGGCACGGTCATCTCCGGATCGAGCCTGCGGTCGCCTTGCACGCCGAATAGGGCGCTCCTCGCCATCGGACACTCCTGCCGGATCTCTGGGGTCCTGTGGAGTAGACTTTTCGCGCGCTGCCTGCCGTTTCTCCCGGGGGCCGCAGCCCGGGCATGGAGGTCATATGAGGACGCGTCTCGGCCTGATCCTCCTCGTCATCCCCCTCATGGTGGCTGGTGTCCAGGCCCAGCGGGAGTTCCAGTTCTTCGTGAGCATGGTCGATGCCAGCGGCATGCCTGTCGCCACGCTCGCGCCCTCCGATCTCGATGTCCGCGAGAGCGGGGTGTCCGGCAAGGTGGTCCGGGTCGAGCCGATCGACTGGCCCGTCAAAGTCCAGATTCTCGTCGACAACGGCGCGGGGATCGGCGCCGAAAACCTCACGCCCCTGCGCAACGGCGTGCGAGGGCTCCTCGAGGCGCTGCCGGACGGCGTGGAGGTGTCGCTGCTGTCGACCGCACCGCAGCCGCGCTTTCTCGTGCGGCCGACCACGGACCGCCAGGCGCTCCTGAAGGGAGTCGACGTGCTGGTGCCGGACAACGGCGCCGCGCGCTTCGTGGAAGGGCTCAACGAGGCAGCCCAACGTGTCGAGGCCGACGAGGGCAATCACTTTCCCGTGATCGTCGCCGTCGGCTCCACCGCCGTCGAGGGCGGCAACGTGAACCAGCACGACGTCGAGCGCACGCTGCAGCGGCTGGGTGCTCGCGCGGCCACGGTACACGTCGTGATGTTCTCGAGCACGTCGCGCGGCACGCTCAACATCAGCGGCGCCGCGCAGACCGACATCGGGATTGCGGTGGCCAAGATGACCGGCGGGCGCTACGAGAACATCACGGCGGGGACGCGGCTGGCGACGCTGCTCCCCGAGATTGGCGATCAGGTGGCGCTCAGCCACGCGCGCCAGAGCCGCCAATACCGGATTACCTTCGAGCGTCCTGGCCCTGCGACCGGGCCCGTCGGCGAGATCACGCTCGGCGCCAGGCCGGGCACGACCGTCCTGCTCTCGATCGACGGACACCTGCCGTAATCGAGCCCCTGCATCCGTTGGCGGGCCGTAAAAGCCCGCCCCACGCGCGCCCTACGCTGAGCGCGATCTGAGGGTCTGGGCTGCGGCCGCGTAGACGAGCCCGGCCGTCGCCAGCGTGACGGAGAAGCCCCAGTTCATGGCGATGAACACCGCCAGCGTGGCGCCCACGACCGAGAAGGCGCCGTTCATGCCCCATCCCCACGGAATGATGTCGGGCCGGCCTGCGGCGACCAGCCGCATCCCGCCGGGCAGCGGGATGCCGAGCAGCACGCCGGCCGGCACGAGGATCGCGCCCGCGGTCAGGATGCGCAGGGGGAGAGGCCAGGGCATCGCGAGGTCGATGACCCGCGGCAGGGCGAGGATACCGGCCAGTGCCAGCGTGAACACCCCGATCAGAGCCCTGATGGTCACCGTTCGTACGCGGTCGGACGCCACCCGCCGGCTGATCAGGCTGCCCATCCCGGTGCCGAGGAGCAGCGCGAACAGCGTAACCGTGAGCGAATACACCGGATGGCCGAGCAGCAGCACGAACCGCTGCAGCAGCGCCACCTCGAGCAGCATGAACCCCGCGCCGAGCGCGGCGAAGTAGGTGAGCCAGCCGGCCCAGCCCGGACGCGGCCGCTCGCTCACCACGAGCGGGCCAACGATGAAGAGCAGGACGAGCGCGGCGGAGATGCCCATCAGCGTGAGCAGCGCGCTGAGCCCGTTGCCGAACAGCATCGAGCGCCCGAACGCCACGTCGAGCTGATCGCGCAGCCGGGTGGTGTGGAAATAGAACGGGCGGTCGTCGGTCGTGGCGCGGATGTCGAGCGGATAGTCCGCGAGGAACTGCTCGCGGTTCGAGGCCAGGACCAACCGTCGGTAATCGGCCGCGCTCGTCCCGGTGCGCTGCATGTCGACCGGCTCCCTCCAGGGACCCGACGAGGGGTTCACGCCTGGCGCGTAGAGGACGGCAAAGCCCATCTCGTCCGCCAGACGTCCCAGTCGCGCGGACTCCGCGGAGGTGAACGGCGTCTTCTTCAGCAGCAGCGTGGCCACCGCGCCGTGCCGAACGATCGCCAGGTGCCGCGACGCGTCCAGCTGGCGCTCCGCGCAGGCCTCCTGCGCCAGCGACACGAGCCGCAGGCCGTCGAAGACCCAGCGCGTGATCGTCAGCAGACCGCGACCGGTGAGATGGTCGAGGTAATCCCCAAACGCCTCCGCGGTATAGAGCGAGTTCTCCGTCAGCGTGTAAGCCCCCGCCGCGGTAGCCGCCCAGGTGTCGACGAGCGAGGCTTGGATGATGTCGTACCGCTCCGTGCTGCGCCGCACGAAGCTGCGGCCGTCGTCGATGTGGATGGTGACCTTGGGATGGGCGTATACGGCTCCCGAGAACTCTCTGAAGCGATCGAGCATGACGTCGCGCGCGATGATCGGGTTGATCTCGACGCCGTCCACGTGCCGCGCGCCGAAGAGCAGCGCCGAGACGAGGTCGCGTCCGCCGCCCGGGCCAATGACGAGCGCCGTGAAGCCGTCGGGGCGCTCGACCAGGTGGTAGCCGATCGCGGTGAGCTCGTAGCGGAGGTACTCGGTGTCGGCTGGGTCTCCGGTCGCCTCGAGAATCGGCGTGGCCGCCGCCGAGTCGATGTCCATGAACAGCGAGTCGCCAATGCGGCCCGTGTACCGCGGGCTGACCGACCAGGCACCGTGCGGCCGGTCGTACACGGCGATGCGGGAGAACGAGTTCCACTTGCTGAACAACACGCGATCGAACTGGTGACCCTTGGTGTCGGTCACGTCGAACAGCGGGATGCCCGCGAGCCGGGCGCCGATCGGGACCGCGAGCAGCACGATCGCTCCCCCGATCACGAGCCGCCTGCGGGCCGCCGGAGCGAACCCGACGGCGGCGGCGCTCGACAGCGCGGCCGCCGTGAGCACCACGCCCGGGGCGCCGAGTCGGTTCAGCAGCGGGATCACCATCAGGCAGCCCGCGGCGGCCCCCATCAGATCCGAGGCGTACAGGACGTTGATGCGGTGGCTGAGTCGCGCGAATGCCAGCGACACCACGGCGCCGCCCGTGAAGAAGGGCAGCGCGGCCAGCGCGTAGATCGCGAGCATGAGGCGCAGGTTCGATGGGGAATAGGTCAGACCGACGCGGATGTGGACCAGCCAGGCCAGCGCCGCCAGGGTGGCCGTGGCGTGGAGCACTGCGCCTCCGGCGAGCAGCGTGTGCGTGTCGACCGACGCGAGGCGGCGCCGCAGCACGTAGACGAAGACGCCGCTGGCGCTGAGACCGAAGAGCGCAATCGAGATCGCCAGGAACGCGAAATGGTAGTACATCGTGACCGAGAAGATGCGCGTCAGGGCCAGCTCGGTCGTCAGCAGCGCGGCCGACACGGCCGCGATTCCGGCGAGCGTCATGGGGCCCAGTCTACGATAATGGGGCCGTGCTGACCGCGATCGCCGTGCTGGCGGCGGCCTGGGCGGGTCTGCTCGTGTCGGCGCCGCTCCTGCCGGTGCCTGCCGCGGGCGTCCTCTACCTCTTTGGCTCGGTGATCTGTCATCAGCTTGCCGACCGGTCGTTCCATCTCGATGGCGCGCAGCTGCCCGTGTGCGCGCGGTGCCTGGGGATCTACGCGGGCTTCGCGGTCGGCGCTGTCTTGTCGGCGGGTCCGCTCGCGTGTGCGACGGCCCTCGCTCGCGGAACCCGCCCCACGTACGAACGGCTGCGTAGGCCGGGTGCCGCGGGGCGCATGATCGGGGCGCCGCGGACCAGGCGGCTCCTCATCGCGGCCGCCGTGCCCACTGCGCTGACCGTGGCGCTCGAGGCGGCCGGCCTCTGGCACACGTCCAACCTTGTGCGCTTCGTCGCCGGCGCGCCGCTCGGGCTCGCGCTTGCGCTGGTGGTCGTCGGGGCCAGCACGGGCGGCGCCTCTGCGCGTCGGTAGGCTACACTACGACGGATGCGCGCCACGACGGCCGATCGGGCCCAGCCCTCCAGCACCACCTATCTGATGTGCGCCGCCGCGTGGGCGATCCCGGGCGCCGGACACTGGTGGCTCGGACGCAGACAGAAGGGGCTCGTCTTCGTGATTGCGCTGCCGCTCATGTTCGCCATCGGGCTCTGGCTCGAAGGGCGGCTCTTCCCCTTCGAGATCGCACAGCCGCTGGTCGCGCTCGCGGCGTTCGCGGACATCGGCATCGGGCTCCCGTACCTGATCGCGAAGGGGATGGGCGCGGGCGCGGGCCGGGTCATCGCCGCCACCTACGAGTACGGCAACGCCTTTCTCATCGTCGCCGGCCTGCTCAACATGCTCGTCGTGCTCGACGCCTTCGACATCGCCCAGGGACGCAAGTGACCACCCACCTGGGACTGATGGTCCTCTTCGCGCTCTTCATTTCCGTGGTCTTTGCCGTCCTGATGCGCGACGAGCCGGCGGAGCAGATGCGTCTCGGCGCCAAGATGTTCGGCGGGCTCGTGGGCGGCGGCGTCCTGATCGGCTGGCTCCTGTATCCGCTTCCGTTTTGAGACGTGTCCTGCTCTGGGCGCCCGTGGTCGTCTACACGGCCGCCATCTTCTACGTGTCATCCCTGTCGGATCCGCCGATGCCGGAAGGGATCTCCGACCGCCCCCTGCATGGGCTGGCGTACGTCGGGCTCGCGATCGTGGTGGCGCGCGCGGTGGCCGGAGGCCTGCCGCGGCGCATCGGTGCCCGCGCGGCGACCGCCTCGCTGTTGATCACGGTGGCCTACGGCGCCAGCGACGAGATACATCAGATGTTCGTGGCGGGCCGTTCGGCGGAGTGGTACGATCTCGTGGCCGACGCGGCAGGCGCGCTGATCGGCGTCGCGGGCTGCTGGGCGTGGGGTATAATTTCGCCCTCGCACGATGAGCTTTGAGAACCTGCTGCTGGAACGGGACGGCCCCACCGCCGTACTCACGATCAACCGTCCCAGGGTTCTCAACGCGCTGAACACGTCCACGCTCGACGAGCTGCGGCGCGCGGTTCTCGACCTCGAGCACGATTCCGCGGTGCGCGTCGTGCTTCTCACCGGCGCGGGAGACAAGGCGTTCGCGGCCGGCGCCGACATCAACGAGCTTGCGACGCTGCGCCCGGTGGACGGCAAGGAGCACGCGCGCCGCGGACAGCACGTCTTCGATCTCATCGCCAACCTGGGCAAGCCCGTGATCGCGGCGATCAACGGCTACGCGCTCGGCGGCGGCTGCGAGCTGGCGCTGGCCTGCACGCTGCGGCTGGCGGCCGACACCGCTCGGCTGGGCCAGCCCGAGATCCATCTCGGACTGATTCCCGGCTACGCGGGAACACAGCGGCTCCCGCGCCTCGTCGGAAAGGGCGTCGCCCTGGATCTGCTGCTCACGGGACGGCAGATCGCCGCCGACGAAGCGCTGCGCATCGGTCTCGTCAACCGCGTCGTGCCAGCCGCGGATCTGATGGCCGAGTCGCGCGCCCTCGCCGCGGATCTGGCGGCCAGGCCGCCGGTCGCCGCGCAGTACATCCTCGAGGCGGTCAACCGGGGCCTCGAGCTCCCGCTCGACGCAGGCCAGTTCCTGGAGGCGACACTCTTCGGCCTGGTCGCGTCCACGGACGACATGCGTGAGGGCACGAACGCCTTTCTCGAGAAGCGCAAGCCGGCGTTCAAGGGCAGATAGGGCGGGATAGGCGGGATAGGCGGGATAGGCGGAGTGGGCGGGGTGGGCGGAGTGGGGATGGAGCTGCAGGGATCGCGCGACGCCTCGGGCTGTCGCTTCGCCATCGTCGTCTCCCGCTTCAACCAGGAGGTCACCTCCGGGCTGCTCGCGGGCGCCCGTCAGGCGCTGGCCGAGGCAGCCGTCCACGACGATGACATCACGATCCTGCACGTGCCAGGCGCGTTCGAGATTCCCGTGACGGCGCTGCGGGCGGCGGAGACGGGCCGCTTCGACGCGGTGATCTGCCTCGGCTGCCTCATCAAGGGCGAGACGATGCATTTCGAGTACATCGCGTCGGCCGCGTGCCATGGCGTCGCCGACGCGGCGGCCGCGAGCGGCGTGCCCATGGCGCTGGGTGTGCTCACGGCGCTGACGGAAGAGCAGGCGATGGCGCGAGCGGCGGCCGGTCCGGACAACAAGGGGCGGGAGGCCGCGCTGGCAGCGGTCGAGATGGCCACGCTCTTTCGGCAGCTCCCCGAGGGAATCGACTCGTGACCGCCGGAGCCGAGCGTCGTGCGGCGCCCCGGGCAGGCAAGGACGCCCGTCGCCGCGCGCGCGAGGTGGCCGTGCAGATGCTCTACCAGTGGGAGGTGGGCCGCTCGTCGATCGACGAGGTGCTGCAGACGTTCTGGCTGCACGATCAGCCCTTGACCGACACTCTGCCCGAGGAGCAGCGCGCGTTCGCGGCCGGGCTGGCAGGCGGCGTGGTGGCCGAGGCGCGTAACATCGATCCCGTGATCGCGGAAGCGGCCGAGCACTGGCGCCTGGAGCGCATGAACGTCCTGGACCGGCTCATCCTGCGGCTGGCCGTCTACGAGTTCCTGCACCGGCCCGACACGCCCGCGCGCGTCATCATCAACGAGGCGCTGGAGCTCGCGCGAACCTTCAGCAACGACGACGCGGTGCGCTTCGTCAACGGCGTCCTCGACGCGATCCGCCGCCGCCTCGGACGCGAATGACCTTCGAGCTGTTCGTCGCCCTTCGGTACCTCCTCGCGCGCCGCAAGCAGGCGTTCATCTCGCTCATCTCGCTGATCTCCACCCTGGGCGTCGCCGTCGGCGTGATGGCCCTGGTCGTGGCGCTTGCGCTGATGACGGGGCTGCAGGGCGAGCTGCGCGACCGGATTCTCGGCGCGACGGCGCACGTGTACGTCTGGAAGAGCGGCGGCATCGAGGACTATCACCCCGAGGTCGACACGCTGCGGGGCGTCGCGGGCGTCGTCGGGGCGGGCCCCGCGATCCTCGGACGCGCGCTCATCTCCACCGAGCGCGCGGACGCGTTCATCAGCCTCAAGGGCATCGACCCCGCGCTCGAGGCGGAGGTCACCGACCTCGAGCGGACGATGCTGCGCGGAGGGCTCGACCAGCTGGTGCCCGCGTCGGAGGATGAGGCGCCCGGGATTCTGGTGGGCCGCAACCTGGCGGAGCAGCTCGGCGTCGGCGTCGGCGACACCGCGACGCTGGTGACGCCGCAGGGCACCCTGACGCCGATGGGCATGATCCCGCGCGCGCGCCGCGTCCGCATTGCGGGCGTCTACTCGCTCGGTCTGTACGAGTTCGACGCGGCGTACGGCTTCGTGTCGCTCGATTTCGCCAGGATCCTGATGGGCAAGGCCGCGCCCGATCTCATCCAGCTGCGCGTGGCCGACGTCGACGGCGCGCCCGCCGTGGCCGCGCGCATCGGGCGCGAGCTCGGGTCGTCGTACGTCACGCAGGACTGGACGGAGATGAACCAGCAGCTCTTCTCCGCGCTGTGGCTGGAGAAGATGGCGATCTCGATCACGATCGGCCTCATCGTGATGGTGGCGGCCCTCAATATCATCGCGTCGCTCGTGCTGCTCGTCATGGAGAAGAGCCGCGACATCGCCATTCTCAAGACGATGGGCACCTCGTCGAGGCGGGTGATGACGATCTTCATGCTGCAGGGGCTCGTCATCGGCGTCGTCGGCACGGCGGTGGGCGCCGGCCTGGGGCTCGCGCTCTGCTGGGTGCTCGATACGTACCGACTCATTCGGATTCCGATGGACGTCTATCAGGTGGCGTACGTCCCCTTCGTCGTCCTGCCGCGCGACTTCATCGTCGTCATCGTGTCGGCGGTGGCGATCTGCTTCCTGGCGACGCTCTATCCGTCGCGGCAGGCGTCGCGCCTCGACCCCGTGCAGGCGCTGCGGTACGAGTGATGGCGTTTGTCAGCGCCCGTGGCCTCAACAAGTCGTACGTGGTGGGCACGCAGGGCATTCATGTGCTGCGTGACCTGGAACTGGAGGTCGCCGCTGGCGAGATGGTGGCCATCGTCGGCGCGTCGGGCGTCGGCAAGAGCACGCTGCTGCATCTGCTGGGCGGGCTCGATCGGTCCGATGCGGGCACGGTGTGGGTGGCGGAGTCCGAGTTGACGGGCCTGCCCGATGCCAGGCTCGTGGAGTTCCGGAACCGCCACGTCGGGTTCGTCTTCCAGTTCCACCACCTGCTGCCCGAGTTCGACGCGGCGGAAAACGTCGAGATGCCGATGCGGATTGCGCGCCTGCCGCGCGGAGATACGAGCCGGAGGGCCGCGGAGCTGCTCAGGCGGGTCGGGCTGGGCGAGCGGCTCGCCCACAGGCCTGCGATGCTGTCGGGCGGAGAGCAGCAGCGTGTCGCCGTGGCGCGGGCGCTGGTGATGAAGCCCGCGCTGCTGCTGGCCGACGAGCCCACGGGCGATCTCGACGAGGGCACGGCGGAGTCGCTGCACGTGTTGCTGCGCGAGATGCACGCCGAGCACGGGCTGACGTCGATCATCGCGACCCATAATCCGCGGCTGGCGGCCTCCTGCGACCGCGTGCTCCGGCTGGAGCGCGGGCAGCTGCATCCGGCGTGAACGAGTCGCGGGGCCCGCGCGGCGGCATCCCGCATGAACGAGTCGCGGGGCCCGCGCGGCGGCTGAAGCCGCCGCTCTACAGGTAATCGATTACCTGTAGAGCGCACGCTTCAGCGTGCGCGATCCAGCGTGCGCGATCGCTTCAGCGTGCGCGATCCAGCGTGCGCGCACGCTTCAGCGTGCGCGATCGAGACCCGCCAGTTCGAACAGGATCGTCGCCACCGCGGAGTAGTCCTCCTCGCCTCGGCCCATGGCAACCATGGCTTCGAGCAGTTGCTGCACGGCGGCGCTCACGGGGGCAGGGGTGTGATGCTCGGCGAGCGCGGCGGACACGTTGCGATAGTCCTTGGCGTACAGGCTCGCCCGGAACCCCGGTGTGTAATTGCCCGTCAGGATGCGTTGGCCATGCACCTCCAGCACCCGGCTGGCGGCGAACCCGCCGAGCAGCGCCTCGCGCACCTTCGCCGGATCCACTCCCGCCTTCTTGGCCAGCGCAAACGCCTCGCCGACGGCCACCAGCGTGCCGCCGAGGACGATCTGGTTGCAGAGCTTGCAGATTTGACCCGCCCCAGACTCGCCGATCAGGATCACCTTCTCGGGGTTGCCCATCACGTCGAGCAGCGGCTTGCACGCGGCGAATGCCGCGGCATCGCCGCCCACCATGATCGAGAGCGTGCCGTCGATGGCGCCGATCTCGCCGCCGCTGACGGGCGCATCCAGCAGGGCGGCGCTGCGCGCGTGTGCCTCGGCGGCCAGGCGCCGCGCGCTGGCCGGCGCGATGCTGCTGGTATCGATCAGGATCGTTTCCCGCTGGATCGCGCTGAAGACGCCGTCGGGGCCCTCGAGCACGCGCTCGACGTCTGGCGAATCGGGCAGCATGGTGATGATGCGGGTGGCCTGGCGCGCGACCTCCGCTGGCGACGGCGCGGCGCGCGCGCCCGCAGCAACCAGCGCGTCCACGGGCGCGCGGCTTCGGCTGTGGACGACCAGAGGATACCCTGCGTGCAGGAGGTGTGTCGCCATGGGCTTGCCCATGAGGCCCAGCCCGATGAAGCCAACTGTTTCCGGCATGCGGCGAAGTATAGTTCGGCGCTGAACCTTCGTTCTGAGCGTCGCGTAATACAGAATGTCCATGGCCGAGACGTCTTGGAGGCCAGAAATCCCTGCATGTGAGCCAAGTGTTTCTCGTGGCCTTCAAGACGTCTTGCCCCGCCGGAGGCGGGGCCGGCAGGCGCGGTGACCTAGCGAGGCGAAGCCACACGGCGCGCCCTCGCCGCTCTGAGGCGGAGCCTCGCTAGACATGGGTGAGCCGCCGGCCGTCCGGCACGGGACGCGCCGCCGCGTCCGGCTGGCCGCGACGCTGGCGATTGGCGCGGGTTGGCTGCTGCTGGCGGCGGTGGGCATCTACTATGTAAGCGGCGCGCTGATCCAGTTGTGGGCCCGCGGGCTGGCCCTGCTGCCACGAGCGGTCGTCTGGATGTTCGTGGCGGTGCAGGAAGGCGCCGACCTGTGGTCGCTCGCCGGACGCGCGGGCGCGGCGCTCGCGGGCCTGCTGGCCGCGCCGCAGGTGACGATGTGGGTGGTCGGGCTCGAGCTGGTCGGCGCGGCGGCGCTCTACGGCCTGCAGCGGCTCCTGAGAGACGAGCCGCGCGACAGCAGCCCACCGGAGGTGAAGACATGATCCGTCAACGGACGAGGATCAGAGCGGGTGGTTGGACCGCTATACGGCCCCGTACGAGAATTTTGTACCCGTTGGCGCGGCCGTATAGCGGTCCTAGCGCGCGAAGCGCGCAAAGCAGATACTGCCAACCAGCCAAGGGCTCGCACCCACAAGCAACGGGATATCAAAGGCGAGCCCTTGGCTGGCTCACGCGGCCACGGGCGGCAGCGCTGCTGCTGCTGGGTGCCTCCCTTGGCCTCTCGCTGCAGGCCCGCCAGCGTGAAGACATCGCCGCGCTGCGAGACCAGCTGCGCCAGCGGTACGACATCGTCGCGCTCGGCGAGGGCGTTGGGCTGGTACCGCGAGATCGAACTGCCAGCGTACGGATCATCGAGTTTCGCGACGGGGCAGTCGTGGTCAACGGCGATGAGCTGACCGGCCGCGAGCTGCGGGATCGCCTGGGCGCCGACGCAGACGTGATCCTGAGGGTCTCGTACCTGAGCGCGGCCGATCAGCGGGATCTCGTCGCCGCTCCGCCACCGGCCGCGCCGCCGTCCGGAACGCCGATCCTCGAACCCCCGCCGCCGCCAGACATTCCCGTTCCACCCGCGCCAGCGCCGCCGTCCCGGCGCGTGCGCCGCGGCGGCGACGTCGTGCGCGTGTTCGGCAACGTCACGGTGCCGAGGGACGAGCGCGTCGACGGCGACGTGGTGGTGGTCTTCGGCAACGCCACGATCGATGGCGAGGTCGACGGGGAGCTCACGATCGTCATGGGCAACGCGAACCTCGGTCCGGACTCGGTCGTCAGGCGGGACGTCAACGTCGTCGGCGGCACCCTGAACCGCGCCACGGGCGCGCGCATCGACGGCTCGATCGACAACGTGGCCGTTGGCGACGGCCCGTGGACCTGGAGACCCTGGCCGGCCTGGGGTGTCCCCGGGTTCATGATCGGGACGTTTCTCGGCCGCCTCGGCAACCTGGGCGCCACGTTGCTGCGGGTGGCGTTGATTGCGCTGCTCGCGCTGGCGGCCGTCGCGTTCGGACGCGGCGCCATCGAGCGGATCGCGGACCATACCGCCGCCGATCCCGTGCGGGCTGGCCTGGTGGGCTTCCTGGCGCAGCTGCTGTTCTTCCCGCTGCTCATCATCACGGTCATCGTCCTGGCCATCTCGATCATCGGCATCCCCCTGCTCGTGCTCGTGCCCTTCGGCATCGTGCTCGTCCTGCTGGTGCTGCTCGTCGGCTTCACGGGCGTGGCGTATCAGGTGGGGCGGTGGCTGAACGCGCGGTTTGGCTGGACGGGGCGCGGTGAGTACGCCACGGTCTTTCTCGGGGTTGTCGCCATCGGACTCGTGACCGTGCTGGCGCGGTCGTCGGCGGTCGTCGGCGGCGGCTTTCTGAGCTTTCCGTTCTCCGCCGTCGGCTACGTGATCGAGTACGTCGCCTGGACGTCGGGGTTCGGCGCGGCGATTCTCGTCTGGCTCCAGCGGCGACGGACGCCGCCGCCGCTGCCGCCGCCCGCATCATAGGCATCTGCCTGAGCCGTCCGCCGAAATCCAACCAGTCGTGGTACTTAGCGCAGGGCGCGATTGGTGACACCAGAGCTTTGCCTTATAATGGCGGGCAAGAGGTCGCTCTCCTCGCGGCACCACTCTCTAACTCTAGGCGGGCCGGATGTTCGAACGTTACACGGAAAGGGCGCGACGGGTTCTCTTCTTCGCGCGCTACGAGGCCAGCCAGCTCGGCAGCATCTCGATCGAGACCGAGCACCTGCTGCTTGGCTTGATCCGCGAGGGGAAGGGGCTCACGAGCCGAATCTTCGCCCGCTCGCACCTCTCGCTCGAGAACATCCGCAAGGAAATCGAAGGCCGCACCGTGTTTCGCGAGAAGGTCTCCACGTCGGTGGAGATCCCGTTCAGCGCGGAAACGAAGCGCGTGCTGCAGTTCGCTGCCGAGGAGGCCGATCGCCTCCTCCACAACTACATCGGCACCGAGCATCTGCTGCTCGGCATCCTGCGTGAAGAGCGATCGGTGGCCGCGTCCATCCTCATGGAAAAAGGGATGCGCCTCCACACCGTCCGCGAGGACATCGTTCAGCTCCTGAACGAGAAGACGACCCTCACGCGCGTGAAGGAGACGCCGCTGCTGGCCGAGTTCAGCCGCGATCTCACGGAAGCGGCCATGAAGAACCAGCTCGATCCGCTGGTGGGCCGCGACTACGAGCTCGAGCGCGTGCAGCAGGTGCTCTGCCGCCGGACGAAGAACAACGCGGTGCTCATCGGCGAGCCTGGCGTGGGCAAGACGGCCATCGTCGAGGGGCTGGCGCAGAAGATCGTCTACGGCGATGTCCCCCACTTCCTGGCGGACAAGCGCATTCTGGCGCTCGACATCTCGCTGATCGTGGCGGGCACGAAGTACCGCGGACAGTTCGAGGAACGGCTCAAGGCGATCATGAAGGAGCTCACCGAGAACCCGAACATCATCGTGTTCATCGACGAGCTGCACACGCTGGTGGGGGCCGGCTCGGCCGAAGGGTCGCTCGACGCCGCCAACATTCTCAAGCCGGCGCTCTCGCGCGGCGAGATCCGCTGCATCGGCGCCACGACGCCCGCCGAGTACCGCAAGTAC